>NZ_FNVI01000019.1:0-146702 GCF_900107945.1 Methylobacterium sp. 190mf
AGCGTCCGGATGCGGTCGCGGCGCTCGGTGAGGATCTTGTGGGGGTAGCACTGGTGTCCGACGTCCCAGACGATGCGGTCGTCGGGGGTGTCGAACACGTGGTGCAGCGCCACGGTCAGCTCGACCACGCCGAGCCCCGAGCCAAGATGGCCGCCGGTGATCGAGACCGCGTCGATCATCTCGGCGCGCACCGCGTCCGCCACCGCCGGAAGCTCCGACTCCGGAAGACGCCGCAGCGCCGAAGGAGACGGAACGCGGTCGAGAAGTGCACTCTGCTCGGGGGTAATCGCCACGGCATCAACCTCTAACGGATGGGATCGGTTCGACCGCCGAGCCTCAGGACATGTCGAGCGGGGCGACGCCCTCGGGCCGCCCGTCGGAGCCCAGCGTGATCCGCTGGATCCGCGCCTCGGCCCGCTTCAGCAGCGCCTCGCAATGCTTCTTCAGCACCTCGCCGCGCTCGTAGATCGCCACCGACTCGTCGAGCGGCACGTCGCCGCGCTCGAGCCGGCGGACGATTTCCTCGAGCTGTTCCAGCGCCTTCTCGAAGGGCAGGTCGCCGGCGGCGGGGGCCACCTCGGGTCTGCTCGCACTCATCCCAGATACTTCCTTTGGGGGTGTTTGTACGGCGCGATCCCCGGTCGCCACAACCCTGGGGGCCAGTCCGCCGGCCGGGTCCGCACCGTTTTGGACGGCCGCGGCGGCGTTTGCGCCACACTTCGCACCGGCGTTCGGTTCACGCCAGCGCGAGGGTGAACGGCGTGCCCTCGAAGGCGTCGGCGCCGCGCCCGATGCGGGCGATCGCCGCGACCATGCGGCCGTCGCGGTCGAGCATCCGGTCGGCGATCGCCACGAACAGGGCGTTGGGCGTCGCCGAGGGCGAGGCGGACCGCAGGGCGTCGGCGATCGCCGCCTCGTCGCGCTCGGGCGCCAGCGCGCAGGCCGCGATGTAGGCGGCGGCCGTCGAGCGGCTGATCCCGGCGTAGCAGTGGATCACCAGCGGCTTCTCCCGCGGCCAGGTCCGGACGAAGTCGAGAAGCCGGGCCACGTGTTCTTCAGCCGGCAAAACGTGCCCGTCCCGGGCCGCCGCGATGTCGCTGACCCAGATGATGGCGTGGTTCGCGGCGTCGATCACGGCCGGCCGCTCCAGCGGCGTGCCGACATTGATCAGCGTGAGCACGTGGCTCGCGCCCGTGGCGGCGACGGTCTCGGGCAGGCGTGAGAGCGGACAGACGTGGAGGGTCGGCATGGTGGGGCGCCAGTGACCTGCGATCGTGACGGATCGAGGGCGAAGATCCGTCAGGGCCGGGACAGGGCGGTGAAGCGCGCGAGGAATCGCGCCTCGGCCTCGGCGGTCGGCCACGGCCCGGCCAGGGCCGACACCGACTCGGGCAGGTCGACCGAGGGGCCGAAATAGCGCTCGGCCTCCTCCGGCGCGAAGCCGGCCAGGCGCACCGCCTCGGCGTGGGCGGCGATCCGGTCGGCCCGCTTCACGAGCTGGGCGAGGGCGGGCGAGGGGGCGGCCAGCTCGAAGCGGCGGCGCACCGCCGCGAGCAGGCGCAGCTCGACGCCGCGATAGGCGTCGCCGATGGCGGCCTTGAGCGGCGAGATGATGTCCCCGACCACGTATTCCGGCGCGTCGTGCAGGAGCAGCTCGAGCCCGTCCCGGTCAGTGCAGCCGGGGGCGAGGTGGCGGCCCACCGCCTCGACCAGCAGGCTGTGCTGGGCCACCGAGAAGACGTGCGGCCCGCGGGTCTGGCCGTTCCAGCGCGCGACCCGGGCGAGGCCGTGGGCGATGTCGGCGATCTCGATGTCCCCGGGCGCCGGGTCGAGGAGGTCGAGGCGGCGGCCAGAGAGCATGCGCTGCCACGCGCGCGGCGGCGTGCTCACCGGGACCCGCCGAGCGCAGCGCAGGGCCCGTGCCGGTGGCAGCCGACGAGGTGATCGTTGACCATGCCCACCGCCTGCATGAACGCGTGCACGATGGTCGGCCCGCAGAAGGAGAAGCCCTCGGCCTTCAGGGCCTTCCCGATCGCCCGGGAGACCGGCGTCTCGGTGGCGATCTCCGCGCGGGTCCGCGCCGTGCCCTGGACCGGCCGGCCGTCGACGAAGTCCCACAGGAAGTGCGCGAAGCCGGGGCCGCGCTCCTCGATCCGCAGCCACGCCCGGGCGCCCGCGACGGTGCCCTGGATCTTGGCGCGGTTGCGGATGATGCGGGTGTCGGCCATCAGCCGCGCGACGTCCGCCTCGGTGAAGCGGGCGATCCGCTCGGGATCGAAATCCGCGAAGGCGTCGCGGAACCCGTCCCGGCGGCGCAGGATGGTGATCCACGACAGCCCGGCCTGGAAGCCGTCGAGGATCAGCTTCTCGTAGAGAGCGCGGCCGTCATGCTCGGGCACGCCCCACTCGGTGTCGTGATAGGCGACGTAGAGCGGGTCGAGCCCAGCCCACCAGCAGCGTGGGCAGCCGTCGGGATGGTCGATGAGGCCGGTCTCGGACATACGGCGATGGTAACGAGAACAGGAGCGGAACGCCACCGCCGCGGCGGGGACCGCACGGCCACCTCGACGGCCGCCCCGACGGTCCCTTCCGCCGGTGCAAGACGAGCCGCGGTCACGCGGCCCGATCCCGCGCGTCGCGATCCTACCCGGCCGCGCTCGCCGCCGCGTCCGGCATGGCGAAGGTCGCGCAGGCGGGGCGCGCCAGCGTCACGGGCTGGTCGCCCGCGCGCGGGGTCTCGCCGGAGGCGAGCGCGTCGCCCAGTCGGTCGAGGCGGACCGTGGCGAGGCCGCGATTCCCCGCGGCGCTGCCCGTGGTGCCGAGCACCTTGCCGCCCGCGGTGATCTCGGTGCCGGGCGGGGGCGCGGCGTCCGCGTAGGCGGCCGCCAGGATGCGGGTCCGGGCCGTGCCGCGGTGCTGCATCCGCGAGACCACCTCCTGGCCGACGTAGCAGCCCTTGCGGAAGTCGACGCCGCCGAGCTGATCCATCAGCGCCTCGTGCGGGAATGCGTCGCCGAAGGCGAAGTCGCGTCCGCCCTCGGGCACGCCGAGGGCGATCCGGTGCGCGTGGTACTCGGCCTCGGCGGCGTCCGCCGAGAAGGCGCCCGCTTCGGCGTAGAGACGGGCGCCGAGATCGGCCGCGCGGGAATCGGCCAGCGCCTCCGCGGCGGGCGGGGCCGCGCCGGCCCAGGCCGCCGCGACCGCGACGGTCGGGTCGGCCGCGATGGTCGCCTGCGCGCGCAGGCGATAGAGCGTCAGGCGCTTGACGAGGTCCGCGGCCCTTTCGACCAGCACGTCGAACCGGAAGCCGTCGGGGATCCGCGAGACCAGGAAATCGAAGAGGATCTTGCCCTGCGGCGTGAGCAGGGCGCCGAGGCGCGCCTCGCCGGGCTGGAGCGTCTCGACGTTGCAGGTCAGGACGCCCTGGAGCAGCGTCGTGGCGTCCGGTCCGGTGACGGTGACCAGGGCGCGGTCCGGCAGCAGGGCGACGGGCATGGGCGGCGATTCCTCGGGGCGCGAACGGTCCGGCTGGCCGGACCGCGGACCCGGGACGTAGTCGCTGACCGCCCGCGCCTCAACCGTCCGCGCTCACCTGCTCAATGCTGGAGCGTCGTGGTGAACGCGCCCCCGCGGATGCGCTCCGGGAATCCCTCCGCGTAACGGGCCGTGGCTTCTTCGCCGTACGTCGTCACGAGTTCCTGAAAAGCCGCGAACAGGGCGGCCTGGGCCATGCAGTCACCGTCGAGACCATCGAGGCAGCCTTCCGCGAACGCTTCCGAGACGTAACTCAGCGCGACGCGTTTCTCCTCGACATCGACCTCGATGGGGGCGGTGTGAGAGCTGTGCTGCATGGCCGGATACTTCCATTGCGCCGGACACGGGGCCCGGCGGACGCAATGGATGATAAGCAGGTCCCGGCGGCTCGGCCAGCCGAGAATTTCGGATCGGTTAACGCGAGCGCTCAAATCCGATGTTTCGCCGGCATCGCCGGTATGTGTGCTGTACCTGCATCACCCCCCGAAACGCCCGGCCAGTGCGTGCGACAGCCGGTCGCCCTCCGCGACGTACCGGGCGGCCGCCTCGTGGGCCGCGGGCGTGCAGACCCGGTAGGTCAGCGCGTAGCCGCGATAGCCGCGGTTGTAGGCGCCGGCCAGCCGGTCGCGGCGGGCCGGGGTCACGCCCTCGGAGTCGATCAGCGCCTTCATGCGGGCCGGCCAGTCGGCCGCGTCCGGGGCCGCGCAGAGGTTCCGCAGGAACGCCAGGGCCCCGATGATCTCGGACATGCGCAGCAGGTCGCGGTCGTAGGGCGCGGGCACGTCCGCGGGGGCGGGCGCCTCCTTGGACGGCTCCTTCGCGGCTTCCTTGGCGGGCGCGCCGCTCCGGCCGGAGCGCTGCTGCGCCAGCGCCGGCGCGGAGACCGGGCCTGCCAGGAGCGCTAGCAGGCACAGGAGGGTCGCGGGGCGCCTCACGCCGTCGGCTCCCCGCCCGGCATTCCCGCGCGGTTCGCGTGCCGATCCGCGCTCCCGTCCGTGGTTCCATCCATGCCCTGGGCCGCCACCCGCGCGAAGGCCTCGCGCAGGGTGTCGACCAGGCCGGGGGTGGTCGGAAGGGTCGCGACCTCCGCGAGCGTCGCCCAGCGGGTGCCCAGGGCTTCGGGCCCGGCCACGGGCTCGCCGCCGCACCACAGGGCGGCGTGCGGGTGGACGACGTAGTGGTGGCGGGCCCGGCCGGCCTCGTCCCGGACGATGATCTCCGTGGGCGAGAGCACGCCGACCACCTCGGCGGGCAGGCCGACCTCCTCGGACAGTTCGCGCAGGGCCGCCTCGGCCAGGGACTCGCCCGCCTCCACGAGGCCGCCCGGCAGGGTCCAGACGCCGCGCATCGGCTCGTTGGCCCGCGCCGCCAGCAGGACCCGCTCGCCGCGGATCACCGCGATCGACGCGCCCACGAAGGGCCGGGCCGGGAACAGTCGGCTGTCGGAATCCGGTGCGCCCGCGGTCACGGCTTGCCCTCGTCCGGTGCCACGACGGCCACCCGGCCGTCGGCGAGGCCGACGAGCAGCCGCGCCGCCGCGCCCTCGCCGAGGACGACGATGCCGGTCTCCGCGGGGGCCGGCAGCGGCATGCGCGCCCGCTCGCGCAGGCCGCCCTTGGCCGCCACGAAGGCGATCTCCGGCCGGCCCGCCACCGGCAGGACGAGCTCGGGGCTGCCGCCGGCCGGAACGGTCACGGCGAGATCCGAATCGCCGTCGCCGGCCGCGTAGCCCGCGGCCTCGCCGGCGGGCTCGATCGCGTCGGGACGCAGCGTCCAGAGCTGGAGCCGGCCCTTGGCGCTGACCGTCGCGGCCTGGGTGGCGCCCGATCCGGAGAAATCCGCGATGCCGGCGATCTTGAGGGGTGGGCCCGGCTGGGCGGGCGTGCGGGCGGCGACGGCCCAGGCCGCGCCCGGATCGCCGGCGGGCCGGTCGATCAGCACGAGGCCACCGGCATCCGCGCCGGACAGCGTCGCCGCCAGCAGCGCCGGGCGGTCCCCGAGGCGCAGCAGGCGCGGCCGCAGCGGCGCGAACACGGCCTCGCCCCCCGCCGGCACTGTCACGGTGGCCACGGGGACGGGCTTCGGATCGGTGCTCACCGCCATCGGCTGGCGCTCGCGGATCGTCAGCACCGCGGCGGCCGCGCCGCCGTCGGGGGCGCGGGTGCGCCCGGTGAGATAGGCGCTCAGGGGGCCCGAGAGGGCCCGGCGCGAGCCCGGCAGAGCCCCGCGCGGCGTCTCGGCGGCGGTCAGCCCCTCGACCGCGTCCCGACCGATCGGCCGCACGGTGACGCCGCCCTCCGCGAGGGCGAGCACGGCGCCGCCGTCGTCGCCCCAGACCACGGCGATCGGCGCGCTCTCCTCGTCGCCGGTCTGCTGGCCACCGCCCTGCGCGCCGGCTTTTGCCCCTGCCATGCCGCCGGTGATCGGCAGGAGCCCGGAGGTCGCCACCGAGACCGCGGCCTCGCTGCGCGAGCCGCGCAGCGCCCGCACCTTGAAGGGCAGGTCGAGGATCCGGATTCCGGGCTCGGCCCGCGCCCCCGCGACGGGCGCGAAGCACGCGAGGAGGCCCAGGACGAGCGAGACCCGCCCGCGGCGCGCCGCCGGGTGCCGGCGCGGTAACGCCGCGCGCGCGGAAGCGCCCCAGGAAGCGACCGATCTGGTCAAACGTGCTGGCCGCCGTTGATGTGGAGCTCGGCGCCGTTCACGTAGGAGGAGGCCTCGGTGCACAGGAAGTAGATCGCCTTGGCGACCTCGTCCGGCGTGCCGAGCCGGCGCTGCGGGATCTGCTCGACGAGCTTCTCGGTGCCGGGCGACAGGATCGACGTGTCGATCTCGCCCGGCGAGATCGCGTTCACCCGCACGCCGAGCGGCCCGAAATCGGCGGCCATCTCGCGGGTCAGGCCCGCCAGCGCCGCCTTGGAGGTGCCGTACGCCGCCCCCGCGAAGGGGTGGACGCGCGAGCCGGCGATCGACGTCACGTTGACGACCGAGCCCTTGGCCCGGGCCAGTTCCTCGCGCAGGCCCCGGGCCAGCAGGATCGTGGCGAAGAGGTTGACCTGGAAGACCCGCTGCCACGTGTCGAACTCGGTGGCCAGCGCGCCGAGGCGCTCGCCCTCCGGCCCCTTCGGCGAGATCCCGGCATTGTTGACCAGCGCGTGCAGCACCCCGCCCTCTGCGGCGAGCCGGCCCCGCACCTCCTCGACGGCGCGGACCGTGTCCTGCGCGTCGGCGAGGTCGACCTGCAGGTGGTCCTCGGGGCCCATCTCCCAGGGGCAGTTCTCCGGGAAGGCGTGGCGCGAGCAGGTGATCACGCGCCAGCCCGCGGCCGAGAAGCGCTTGACGGTGGCGTGGCCGATGCCCCGGCTCGCGCCCGTGAGCAGCATGATGCGCCGGCGTTCGTTGACGGGGAGGGCCAAAGCCGTAAGCCTCGCTGGCGTTCAGGGATCGCCGCCCGGTCGGGCGCGGTGCGTGCCGGTGAGCCCCAATGGTCTAGGCGCACGGGCACCGGAAATCCAGAGCGGGCCGCGCGTCGGCGCCGAAGCACGGAGGGGAAACGCATGGCCAGCGGGCAGACCAGCGCGGAGCGCATGCCGGAGATCCCGGCCGGCGGCCTGTCCCCGGCGCAGGAAGAGGCGGCGGCCGCGTTCCGGGCCGAGCGCGGCGTCCCGGTCTTCGGGCCGTTCGTGCCGCTCCTGCGCAGCCCCGAGCTGATGCTGTGCGCGAGCCGGATGGGCCAGTACCTGCGCTACGGCAGCGTCCTGCCGCTGCGGATCAGCGAGTTCGCGATCCTGGTGGTCGCGCGGGAATGGAGCCAGCCGGTCGAGTGGGCGATCCACCACCCGATCGCCCTCGAGGCCGGGGTCGCCCCCGAGACCGCGCGGGCGCTGGCCGCGGGGCGCCGCCCCGACACGATGAGCGCCGACGAGGCCCTCGCCTACGCGTTCTCGACCGAGCTGATGCGCAACCGCGCGGTGAGCGACGCGACCTACGCGGCCCTGGTCGCGCGCTTCGGCGAGCAGGGGGCGATCGATCTGACCGGCATCAACGGCTACTACGCGCTGCTCGCCATGACGATGAACGTCGCCCGCACGGCCCTGCCGGAGGGCGGCCCCGCGGCCCCGCCGCTGCCGCCGCTGGTCGGGTAGGGCGCGCCGCCGCGGCCGCGGCGCGGGCCGGGGTCGATCCCGCGCGGCTTGTGGCGCCGGCCGCTTCGGTCTAACCGTCCTCCCCCGTGCGGGTGCCCGACGTGCCGCCCGCCCGTTCCCGAAAACCCGGCCGGACGAGAGCCATGGTCGCCCATACCCGCGCCGATTCGGCGCCCAAGCCCACCGACCCGGCGCTCGCCGGCGCCCGGATCCTCGTGGTCGAGGCGCGCTACTACGACGCGATCGCCGACGAACTCCTGGCCGGCGCCCTGGCGGCGATCGCGGCCGCCGACGCGCAGGCCACCGTGGTCACCGTGCCGGGGGCCCTGGAGATCCCCGCCGCCGTGGCGATCCTGCTCGACACGGGCGCCTACGACGCCGTGGTGGCGCTCGGCTGCGTGATCCGCGGCGAGACCGGCCACTACGACATCGTCGCCGGCGAGAGCGCCCGGGCGCTCATGGACCTGTCGGTGCAGCGCCGCGTGCCGCTGGGCAACGGCATCCTCACGGTCGAGACCGAGGCGCAGGCGCTCGCCCGCGCCCGGGTCGCCGAGATGAACAAGGGCGGCGGCGCCGCCGAGGCGGCGCTCGGCGTGCTCGCCCTGAAGCGTGCGGCCGAAGGCGCGCGCCCGCGATGACGGATACACCCATGACCGGGACCCCCGAGACCCAGCCGGAGACCGGCGCGGAGAATGGCACCGGCACCGCCGGCGCCCCCGCCAAGATCAGCCTGCGCAGCGGCGCCCGCCTCGCGGTGGTGCAGGCGCTCTACGAGATGGACGTCTCCGGCAAGGGCGTGCTCGACGCCCTCGCCGAGTTCGAGGCCTTCTGGATCGGCCAGGAGGTCGACGGGATCGCCCATCCCCCGGCCGAGACCGCGTTCTTCCGCGACCTGCTGCGCGGCACGGTCGAGGAGCAGCGCGCCATCGACCCCAAGCTCGACCAGGCCCTCGCGCAGGGCTGGCCGCTGCGGCGCATCGAGATCGTGCTCCGGGCGATCCTGCGGGCGGGCGCCTACGAGCTGATGTTCCGCCGCGACGTGCCGGCGGCCGCGGCGATCTCGGAATACGTCGACGTCGCCCACAGCTTCTACACGGCCGACGAGCCGGGCCTCGTCAACGCCGTCCTCGACCGGGTCGCCCGGGAGGTCCGGCCGGGCGAGGTCGGGGCCCCGAAGGCCTCCGGCAAGCCGGGCTCGTCCAAGCCGCTCCCCGGCAAAGCTGCGGCTGGGAAACCGTCGGCCGGGAAGGCCTGAGTCTTGGTCGGGCCGGCCCGCGCCTCCGAGGAGGGGCTGATCGCCCGCTACTTCGCCCCGCTCGCGGGGCCGGGCGCCGACGGGCTCCGGGACGACGCCGCCGCGCTGACACCGGCGCCGGGCCACGACCTCGTCCTCACCGCCGACGCCGTGGTGGCGGGCGTCCACTACTTCGCGGAGGATCCGCCGGCCTCGATCGCCCGCAAGGCGCTCGGCGTGAACCTCTCCGACATCGCCGCCAAGGGCGCGGTCCCGCGCGGCTTCCTGCTGACCCTGGCGCTGCCCGACGATTGGACGGAGACCTGGCTCGCCGGATTCGCGCAGGGGCTCGGCGCGGCGGCCGAGGCGGCCGGCTGCCCGCTGCTGGGCGGCGACACGGTGCGCTCCGGCGGCCCCGCGCTGATCTCGGTGAGCGTGTTCGGCGAGCTGCCGACCGGCGCCATCGTGCGGCGCGCCACCGCGCGGGTCGGCGACCGGATCTGCGTCACCGGCACGATCGGCGACGCCGCCCTCGGCCTGCGGATGCGCCTGGAGGGCGACGCCCCCTGGGCGGCCGGCCTCGATCCGGCGCTGCGGGCCGAACTCGCCGACCGCTACCTGCACCCGCGCCCGCGGCTCGCCGCCGCGCCGGCCATCCGCCGCCACGCCTCGGCGGCCATGGACGTGTCCGACGGCCTCGCGGGCGATCTCGCCAAGATGCTGGGCGCGGGCCGCACCGCCCGGGTGGCGACGGCGGACGTGCCGCTCTCGGAGGCGGCCCGGTGCGCCTGCGCGGCGGACCCCGCCCTGATCGAGGCGGTCCTGACCGGCGGCGACGATTACGAGATCCTCTGCACCGTCGCGCCGGAGCGCCTGGCGGATTTCCGGGCTGAGGCCGCGGCGGCCGGGATCGCCGTCGCCGCCATCGGCACCGTCACCTCAGGCGACGGCCCGCCGCGCTTCGAAATGCGCGATGGCGCCGAGCGCGTGTTCGCGGCCGGAGCCTTCAGCCACTTCTGACGCCCAGATCGCGTCCGGTCCCGAGATCATCGGGCCGGCGGAATCCCCGGCCGGGTGGCCGATCTGGCGCCGGACCTCGCCGATCATCGCGGCGGCGACCACCGGGATCCAGCGGCCGGCCGGGTCCCCGCCCGCGCCCGGCGCCCGGGACAGGGCGCGCTGCAGCACGCAGAGCAGGTCGTCCTGGACCGTGACCGGCTGCGCCGCGACCCGCTCTGCGATCAGGAAGCCGACCGCGCCGCTCAACACCTCGATGGTCGCCGCCAACCTGGCGGCCTGGTCGCTGCTCATGGCGAGTCCCTCGTCCGAATACAACCAAAAATAGAATATCGGTTGGTCAAGGCGACGTTAACGGCCGCTCGAGCCGCTCGCGTTCGTGATGTTCCGGTTCGGGGGACGGGCATCTCCGCTCGCGGGAGCCGCGCTCGGCCCCCTATCCCGCACGGAAGAGGGGGCTCGCGCCCATGGAACCGTGTGCAGCGGCCGGCGGGAAACCAGATCTGCAACATAATGCAGCATTGCGGGTTCGAGGGCTTTTTAGCCCCCGGGTCGTGAGGCCCGATTACCGGCGTCGCCCGCCGACGCGGCGTTTGCGCTCCCCGGCGAAGTTTGGCAATCAAGGCATTGTTCTGGGAAGGAAAGCCCCGAATCCGAGCGCCGCGTCCCATGGCCGTCGTCCGGCGGCCAAGCTCGACAATCACAAGCCAACGCCAGGCACGATAATAACAAGGACGGTCGAATGATTCCCTTGATCCTGATCATCGCGGGCGGGCTCTGCGCCGTCGCCTACGGCATCGTCACGATCCTCGACGTGATGCGGCGCGACGCCGGCACGCAGCGCATGCAGGAGATCGCCGCCGCCATCGCCGAGGGCGCGCAGGCCTATCTCCGGCGGCAATACACGACGATCGGCCTCGTCGGCGTCGTCCTGTTCGTCCTTCTCGCCGTCTTCCTCGGGATCAAGGTCGCGGTCGGCTTCCTGATCGGCGCCGTTCTGTCGGGCGCGGCCGGCTTCATCGGCATGAACGTCTCGGTCCGGGCCAACGTCCGCACGGCCCAGGCCGCCTCGACCTCGCTGGGCGGCGGCCTCGACGTCGCCTTCAAGTCGGGGGCGGTGACCGGCATGCTGGTGGCGGGCCTCGCGCTGCTGGGCGTGGCCCTCTACTACCTGTTCCTCACCCGCGCCGCCCATCTCGAGCCGTCGAGCCGCGAGGTGATCGACGCCCTCGTGGCGCTCGGCTTCGGCGCCTCGCTGATCTCGATCTTCGCCCGCCTCGGCGGCGGCATCTTCACCAAGGGCGCCGATGTCGGCGGCGACCTCGTCGGCAAGGTCGAGGCCGGCATCCCGGAGGACGATCCGCGCAACCCCGCCACCATCGCCGACAATGTCGGCGACAATGTCGGCGACTGCGCCGGCATGGCGGCCGACCTGTTCGAGACCTACGCGGTCACGGTCGTCGCCACGATGGTGCTGGCCGCGATCTTCTTCTCCGGCGCGGGCGGGAGCAACCGCGACGTCCTCGAGCCGATGATGCTGTACCCGCTCGCCATCGGGTCGGCCTGCATCCTCACCTCCATCGCCGGCACCTACGCGGTGCGGCTCGGCGCGAACCAGTCGATCATGGGGGCGCTCTACAAGGGGCTGATCGCCGCCGGCGTGCTCTCCATCGCGGCGATCGCGGCGGTCAACATGACCCTGCTAGGCGGCTTCTCGACGAGCTTCACCACCTCGACCGGCCTGACCTTCACGTCGGCCGCGCTGTTCGGCTGCGCGGTGATCGGGCTCGCCATCACGGCGCTGATCGTCGTGATCACCGAGTACTACACGGGCACCAACTTCCGCCCGGTGAAGTCGATCGCCGACGCGTCGGTGACCGGCCACGGCACCAACGTGATCCAGGGGCTGGCGATCTCGCTCGAATCGACCGCGCTGCCGGCCATCGTGATCGTGGCAGGCATCATCAGCACCTACGCGCTCGCCGGCCTGTTCGGCATCGCCATCGCGGTCACCGCCATGCTGGCGCTCGCGGGCTTCATCGTGGCGCTGGACGCCTTCGGGCCGGTCACCGACAATGCCGGCGGCATCGCCGAGATGGCGGGCCTGCCCTCGGAGGTGCGCAAGTCGACCGACGCCCTCGACGCGGTCGGCAACACCACCAAGGCGGTGACGAAGGGCTACGCGATCGGCTCGGCGGGTCTCGGCGCGCTGGTGCTGTTTGCCGCCTACACGTCGGACCTGAACTACTTCATCGCCCATGCGAGCCCGACGCAGTACCGCTTCTTCCAGGGCGTCAGCGTCGATTTCTCGCTCTCCAACCCCTACGTCGTGGTCGGGCTGCTGCTCGGCGGCCTGATCCCGTTCCTGTTCGCCGGCATCGCCATGACGGCGGTCGGGCGCGCGGCGGGCGCGGTGGTCGAGGAGGTCCGGCGCCAGTTCCGGGCCAAGCCCGGCATCATGCAGGGCACGGACCGGCCGGATTACGGGCGGGCGGTGGACATGCTCACCCGCGCGGCGATCAAGGAGATGATCATCCCGTCGCTGCTGCCGGTCCTGTCGCCGATAGTGCTGTTCTTCGTGATCCAGTTCATCGCCGGGAAGAGCCAGGCCTTCGCCACCGTGGGCGCGAGCCTGCTCGGCGTGATCCTCACCGGCCTCTACGTGGCGATCTCGATGACCTCGGGCGGCGGTGCCTGGGACAACGCCAAGAAGTACATCGAGGACGGCCACCACGGCGGCAAGGGCTCCGACGCCCACAAGGCGGCGGTGACCGGTGACACGGTCGGCGACCCCTACAAGGACACCGCCGGTCCGGCGGTGAACCCGGCGATCAAGATCACCAACATCATCGCCCTGCTGCTGCTCGCCGTGCTGGCGCACAGCTGAGTTCCGCGAAGACCGGATCGGCCGACGGGGCCGGGCTCTCCGCGAGCCCGGCCCTTCCCGTTTCGCCGTGTGCGCCCCCGCACGCGACGGCCAGTCCCGCGGCGCAGCACCTTGGCATCGCGGCGCCGCAGCGCCACCTCGGCGCCGGATTAAAACCCGGACGCGGCCCCCGCCGCACCAGCACGAGGTAACCCATGCCGTCCCTGCTCGACCCGATCCGCATCGGCGCCATCGAGGCGAAGAACCGGATCTTCATGGCGCCGCTGACCCGCGGCCGCGGCACCCGCGAGCACGTTCCGACCCCGATCATGGCCGAGTACTACGCCCAGCGCGCCGGCGCCGGCCTGATCCTCACCGAAGCCACCGGTATCAGCCAGGAGGGGCTCGGCTGGCCCTACGCGCCCGGCATCTGGTCCGACGCCCAGGTCGACGCGTGGCGGCCGATCGTGAAGGCCGTGCACGACAAGGGCGGCAAGATCGTCTGTCAGATCTGGCACATGGGCCGGATGGTCCATTCGGACTTCCTCGGCGGCGCCAAGCCGGTCTCGTCCTCGGCCACGACGGCGCCCGACCAGGCCCACACCTATTCCGGCAAGAAGCCCTACAGCGAGGCCCGCGCCCTGGAGGTGTCCGAGATCCCGCGCCTGCTCGGCGATTACGAGCGGGCCACCGCCAACGCCCTGGCTGCCGGGTTCGACGGGGTGCAGATCCACGCCGCGAACGGCTACCTGATCGACGAGTTCCTCCGCGACGGCACCAACCACCGCACCGACCAGTACGGCGGGTCCGTCGAGAACCGCGTGCGGCTCCTGCGCGAGGTGACCGAGGCGGTGGCGAAGGTCGCCGGGCCGGAGCGCACCGGCGTGCGCCTCTCGCCGAACGGCGCGATCCAGGGCTGCAACGACTCGAACCCGGAGCCGCTGTTCGTCGCCGCCGCCCAGGCGCTCGCCGATGCCGGGATCGCCTTCCTGGAGATGCGCGAGCCGGGGCCGAACGGCACCTTCGGCAAAGCCGACCACCCGCCGATCGCCCCGGCGATGCGGCGCGTGTTCCGCAACCCGATGATCCTGAACGCCGACTACGACGGGGTCAGCGGCCAGAAGGCGCTGGATGCCGGCGAGGCCGACGCCATCGCGTTCGGCCGGACCTTCATCGCCAACCCGGACCTCGCCGAGCGGATCGCCAGGAAGGCGCCGCTCGCCAAGGACGACGCCGCGACGTGGTACAGCCAGGGCCCCGAGGGCTACGTCGACTACCCGACCCTGACCGAGTCCCGCGCCGCCTGACGCGCCGCCGTCGCGCGCCCTGCCGCGACCCGGAGGGCTGCGGCAGGAAACCGCGGCAATTCCTTGGCAGCGGGCCGTCGCGCGCCTATGTGAGGGCAGGACCATGGATGTGCCTGCACCTCACGCGCTCGCGGAAGCCGGACCGACCGACGGGCGCTGGCGCGCCGCCGACCGGATCGCCGAACTGCGCGACCTCGCGATCCTCGATTCCGAGCCCGAGCCGCTCTACGACGACCTCGTGCGGGTCGCCGCTTACGTCTGCCGGGCGCCGGTCGCGCTCGTCAGCCTCGTCGATGCCGAGCGGCAGTGGTTCAAGTCGGAGGTGGGCCTCGGCAAGCGCGAGCTGCCGATCAATTGCTCGGTCTGTGCCCACACGATTGAGGCCGGCGACCTTCTCGTCATCCCGGACCTGACCACGGACCCCCGGACCACCGAGAATCCCCTCGTGACCGGCGCACCGGCCTTCCGGTTCTACGCGGGTGCGGTGATCCGCGGCAGCCATGGCATCCCGCTCGGCGCGCTGTGCGTGCTGGACCGCGTCCCGCGGCCGGAGGGGCTCGATTCGGAGCAGACCGCGACCCTGCTGGCGCTGGCGCGCCAGATCTCCAGCCTGCTGGAGCACCGCAGGACGCTGGCGCAGGTCGCCGCCCGCGAGGCGGAGATCGCCGCGAGCGAGCGCCGCTTCCGCGTGATGACCTCGGCGATGCCCCAGATGGTCTGGACCACGCGGCCGGACGGGTTCCACGACTACTACAACGACCGCTGGTACGAGTTCACCGGCGTCCCCTACGGCTCCACCGACGGCGAGGGCTGGAACGGTGTGTTCCATGCCGAGGACCAGGACAGGGCCTGGGCGCGGTGGCGCCACTGCCTCGCGACCGGCGAGCCCTACGAGATCGAGTATCGCCTGCGCCACCACAGCGGCGACTACCGCTGGACCCTGGGGCGGGCCATGCCGATCCGGGACGCCGAGGGGCGGATCGAGCGGTGGTTCGGGACCTGCACCGACATCGACGACCTGAAGCGCGCCGAGGCCGAGGCCCGCAAGCTCGCGGCGATTGTCGAGACGTCCAAGGACTTCATCGGACTCAGCACCCTTGAGGGCGCGATCACCCATCTCAACGAGGCGGCGCTGGCCCTGGTCGGCCTGCCCGACCTCGCGGCCGCCCGCGCCAAGAAAGTGCCCGATTTCTTCACCGACGAGAGTCGCCGGATCCTGGCCCAGACGGTGATGCCGGCGGTGCGCCGCGACGGGTTCTGGGAGGGTGAACTCGCCTTCCGGCACTTCGTCACCGGCGAGCCCCTGGCGGTGCTCTACAACATCTTCCCCGTGCGCGACCCGACCGGGGCCGAGATCGGCTACGCCACGGTCACCCGCGACCTGCGCGAGGCGAAGCGCGCCGAGGAGGCCCGCGATCTGCTGATCCGCGAGCTGTCGCACCGGATCAAGAACATCTTCGCGGTGGTGGGCGGCCTCGCCGCCCTGACCGCGCGGACCGACCCCGCGGCCAAGCCCTTCGTGGCCGCGTTCCGCGAGCGGCTCGGCGCCCTGGCCCGGGCCCATGAATACGTCCGCCCGCACTCCCCCGACAGCGCCCCGCCGGTCGCTGGCCAGACGGTGCTCGGGCTGATGCGCCTGATCATGGCCGCCTACGAGGAGAACGGACGCGCCCGCGTGGTGATCTCGGGGGACGATGCCGAGATCGGCGAGCGCACCGCCACGGCCCTCGCGCTGATCATGCACGAGCAGGCGACGAACGCGGTCAAGTACGGCGGCCTGTCGACGCGGGAGGGCGGCGTCTCGCTGAGCGGGACCCGCGAGGCGGGCCGCTACACCCTGACCTGGCGCGAGGAGGGCGGCCCGCAGATCGCCGGCGCGCCGTCCCGGAAGGGATTCGGCACGGTGCTGGCCGAGCGCAGCGTCGCCGGCCAGCTCGACGGCGCGCTGGAGCACGACTGGGCGCCGGGCGGTCTCCTGATGCGGCTCAGCGTCCCGCTCGAGAACCTGCGGACCTGACGTGGCTCGGATGCCGGCCCGGATGCCGGCCGCGCCCGGGCCGGGTCTCGTCGTCCTCGACTTCGACGGCACGCTGGCCGACAGTTTCGGGTGGTTCTGCTCGGTGCTGAACGGCGTCGCCGACCGCTACCGCTTCCGCCGGGTCGAGGCCCACGAGGTGGAGGAGCTCCGGCTCCAGGGCGCCCGGGCGATCGTCGCCCATCTCGGCATCCCGCGCTGGAAGCTGCCGCTCATCGCCCGCCACATGCACGCGCTGGCCGCCCGCGACGCCGCGCAGATTGCCCTGTTTCCCGGCGTCCCGGCGATGCTGGCCGCGATTGCGGCGGCGGGCGTGCCGCTGGCGATCCTGTCGTCGAATCGCGCCGACACGGTGCGGCGGGTGCTCGGACCGGACAATGCCGCCCGCATCGGCAGATACGCCTGCGGGGCGTCGATCTTCGGGAAGGCGCGCCGGCTGCGGGCGTTGCTCGCGCGGACCGGGGTGCCGCCGCACCGGGCCCTCTGTGTCGGCGACGAGATCCGGGACCTCGAGGCGGCGCGGGCGCTGGGCTGCCCGTTCGGCGCCGTGGCCTGGGGCTACACCGACCCGCGGGCCCTCGCGTCCCATGGCCCCGAGCACCTCTTCCCGGAGCCCGGGGCGATCGCCCGCCTCGTGGCGGGCGAGGCCGGTCACATGCCGCGATTCGCGCCCGGCACGACGCTGGTGCCGCTGCCGCTGCCGAACGGCTCGTAGCGGGTCAGGCCGCGGAACAGCTGGCTGAGGAAGGCGCGGTCGGCGCCGCTCGTCGGCGTGGTGCGCTCGATGAAGTCGAAGATCCGGCCGTCCTGCAGGCCGTAGAGCGCCACGCGCTCGACCTTGAAGGCGGGGGTGAAGTACACGGCCGTGACCTTCTGGTCCTCGACCTGCTCGCCCAGGAACATGATTGTCCGGCGGGTGTTCTGCGAGATGTAGTACCAGGACTTGTTGCCGACCGTGGACACGGTCGAGGGCGTGCCCAGGATCTGCAGCACCTGCTCGGGGCCCATGCCGGGCTTGATCGTGGCGAGCGCCGCCTGATCGACCTGGTAGCCGTGGCGCAGCTCCTCGCCGATGCAGCCCGACAGACCGGTTGCCGCGAGGCCGAGCAGGGCGAGGCGCGCGAAGGACTGGACGAAACGGCGCCGCATCGGGCCCCCAGAGAGCGTGTTGACGGACGGGGCGCGACCGTCGCCGCCGGCACGGGGCTCCGACGGCGCTTGCGCCCTGGGCGTGGGTTGCCGTACCGCGGGGTTATGGCTTTGACAAGGCAAGCTTGGCCACAGAGGGCCGGGGTTCGACACCGATGATCGCCGGGCTGTTCCGCCGCGCGGGCGCGCGCCGCCGCGCCGTCGAGGGGCTGCACGTCGCCCTGAGCGAGGCCGCGCGCCGGCCAGGCCTCTACACGGATCTCGGCGTGCCCGACACCGTGGAGGGCCGGTTCGAATCCCTGTGCCTGCACGCGATCCTGGTCCTGCGCCGGCTGAACCGGCTGCCGCCGCCGGCCGCCGAGGTGGCGCAGGATCTGGTGAATTCCGTCTTCACCCAGCTCGACGCCTCCCTGCGCGAACTCGGCGTCGGCGACATGGGCGTGTCCAAGCGGATGAAGAAGCTCGGCGCCGCCTTCTACGGCCGGGCCGAGGGCTACGACGCGGCCCTGGAGGCCGGCGACGCCGCGGCCCTGGCGGCCGCCCTCGTCCGCAACGTGCTTGGCGGCGAGGGGGACGGGCGCGGTCTCGCCGCCTACGTGCGGGCGGCCGACGCCGCCCTCGCCGGGGCCGATCTCGACGGGCTGCTCGCGGCCGGGCCGCCCTTCCCGGAGCCCGACGGCTTCGCGCCGGTACCGGCCGGCCCTGACCATGGAGGACGCGCATGAGCCGCGATGCCAGCAGCCGCGATGCCGGCCAGGACGCTTTCCCGCTCGCGCGCTGGGTCAATGTCGAACGCCTGCCCCAGGGGCGCGGCGCCGTCACCGTGGAGGCGAGCCCGGCCGAGTGCGCGGCGCTGGCCGCCGATTTCGGCATCCCGGGGATCCGCGACCTCGTCGGGCGCTTCGCCATCGAGGGGGCGACCAGCCGCCTCACCGTGACCGGCACCGTGGAGGCCCTGGTGACCCAGGTCTGCACCGTCAGCCTCGAACCCTTCGAGGCGCCGGTCCGGGAGCCGGTCGAGGTGGTGTTCACCGACACCGACCGGCTCGTCGGCACCGATGCCGAGGACGCCGACATCCCCGACCCCCTGGTCGGCGGCCGCATCGATTTCGGCGCGCTCACCGCCGAGTTCCTGGCGCTGGGCCTCGACCCGTACCCGCGCAAGCCCGGCATCGCCTTCGAGCCGGTCGTGGCGGGCGACGAGGCCGGACCCCTCGACGGTCTGCGCAAGCTCCGCGACCGCGACGGCTGAGGCCGCCGCGTCCGGCCGGAACCGCCGGCCGCCCGATTTCATTTGCCCGCCGGGCCGGTATCGCTATGGTCCGCCGCGCCCGGCGGGCCCCGTCCCGCCGCCGTCCGACCCCTTTCCCGCCGAGACCCGCGACCCGCTACCGACATGTCCCAACGCGTGTGCATCTCGCTCGACGCCATGGGTGGCGACCACGGGCCCACCACGGTCGTGCCCGGCGCGGCGCTGGCCCGGGAGCGCCATCCCGGCACCACCTTCCTGATGTTCGGCGACGAGGCGGTGATCGCGCCGCTGGTCGCCAAGGAGCCCCGGCTCAAGGACTGCGTGGAGATCCGCCACACCAGCGTGGCCGTGGCCATGGACGACAAGCCGAGCCAGGCGGTGCGCCAGGGCCGGGGCAAGTCGTCCATGTGGCAGGCGATCCAGGCGGTCCGCGACGGGCAGGCCGATGCCTGCGTGTCGGCCGGCAACACCGGCGCGCTGATGGCGATGTCGAAGATCTGCCTGAAGACCATGTCGGGCATCGAGCGCCCGGCCATCGCCTGCCTGTGGCCGACCGTGCGCGGCGAGAGCGTCGTGCTCGACGTCGGCGCCACGATCGGCACGGATGCCGAGCACCTCGTCGAGATGGCCGTGATGGGCTCGGCCATGGCGCGCATCGTGTTCGACCTCGAGCGCCCCACCGTCGGCCTGCTCAACGTCGGCACCGAGGAGATGAAGGGCAACGAGGCGGTCAAGGAGGCTGCCCGGATCCTGCGCGAGATGGAGAGCCCCGGCCTGACCTATCACGGCTTCGTCGAGGGCACGGATCTCGGGCGCGGCACGGTCGACGTGGTGGTGACCGAGGGGTTCACCGGCAACATCGCCCTCAAGACCGCCGAGGGCACCGCCAAGCAGATCGGCACCTATCTCCGCTCCGCCATGACCCGGACGCTGGCCGCCAAGATCGGCGCCCTGTTCGCGCGGCAGGCCTTCAAGGCCCTCAAGGACAAGATGAACCCGAGCCGGGCCAACGGCGGGGTGTTCCTCGGCCTCGAGGGCATCGTCATCAAGAGCCACGGCTCGGAGAACGCGCAGGGCTTCGCCGCGGCGATCGATCTGGCGCACGACATGGCGCGCCACGACATGATCCGCACGATCCGCGAGATGCTCGACCAGACGGCGGCGCTGGCGCCGGCCTGACGCCGGCACCGGGCCTCCGTCGACGGACGGGATGGAAATCGGACGCCCGCGGCTTCACAACCGGCGATTGTGAAGCTGGATCGTCCGGGAAGGACAATGATGGCAACCCTCCGCACTGACCCCGAGCAGCACCGGCGCGTCCCCCCTCTGCGCTCGGTGGTGGTCGGGACCGGCTCGAGCCTGCCCGCGCGGGTGGTGACGAACGCCGACCTCGCCGAGCGGGTGGACACGTCCGACGAGTGGATCGTCCAGCGGACCGGGATCCGCCAGCGCCACCTCGCGGGACCCGACGAGACCACCTCGGTCCTCGGTACGCGCGCCGCCAGGGCGGCCCTCGACGATGCCGGGCTGAGCGCGGACGACATCGACCTCGTCATCTGCGCCACCTCGACGCCGGATCACACCTTCCCGGCGACCGCGACCCAGATCCAGGCGGCACTGGGCATCCATCAGGGCGCGGCCTTCGACCTGCAGGCGGTGTGCGCCGGCTTCGTCTTCGCGGTCTCGACCGCCGACAAGTTCCTGACCACGGGGGCCGCCCGCCGGGCCCTCGTGATCGGCGCCGAGACCTTCTCGCGGATCGTCGACTGGGAGGACCGCACCACCTGCGTGCTGTTCGGCGACGGGGCCGGCGCCGTCGTGCTGGAGGCGCAGGAGGGGGCCGGGGACCGCGGCGTCCTCAGCGCGAGCCTGCGGTCGGACGGACGCCACCGGGAGAAGCTCTACGTCGACGGCGGCCCCGGCTCCACCGGTACAACCGGCCACCTGCGCATGGAGGGCCGCGACGTGTTCCGATTCGCCGTCGGGCAGGTCACCGACGTGATCGTGGAAGCCTTCGCGCAGGCGGGCATCACCGCGGAGGAACTCGATTGGTTCGTGCCGCATCAGGCCAACCGCCGGATCATCGAGGCCTCGGCCGACAAGCTCGGTGTCGCTCGGGACAAGATCGTCCTGACGGTGGACCGCCACGGCAACACCTCGGCGGCCTCGATACCCCTGGCCCTCGACGTGGCGCGGCGGGACGGCCGCATCCGGGCGGGCGACCTCGTGATGATCGAGGCGATCGGCGGCGGGTTCAGCTGGGGCGCCGCGCTGATCCGCTGGTAGCGTTTCGGGCGGCGCGCCCGAAACGATTCGCTGTCCCGGCGCGGTTGACCGGGGGCGGAGCGCCGATTAGCGTGCCGGATCATAGGGATACGCCTTCAGCGTTCGGCGCGGCCAAGGGTGCCGCGCCGTGCGTCATGGGGCGAGCGACGCGGGCGAGGGGACACGGCATGGCAGGCAAGACGGTGACGCGCGCCGACTTGAGCGAGGCCGTCTACCACCAGGTGGGCCTGTCGCGGACCGAGTCGGCCGCCCTCGTCGAGACCGTGCTGTCCGAGATCTGCAGCTGCCTCGCGAGCGGCGAGACGGTGAAGCTGTCCTCGTTCGGCTCCTTCGTGGTCCGCAGCAAGGGCAAGCGCGTCGGCCGCAATCCCAAGACCGGGGTCGAGGTCGCGATCGAGCCGCGGCAGGTGATGGTGTTCAAGCCCTCCAACGTGCTCAAGGCCAAGATCAACGGCCTGAACGGCGCGGGCGACCACGACGACGAGTGAGCGCGCCGCGAATGCGGCCGCGTCGGCGAGCGCTTCGGGCGGGCTCTTCAGGCTTGAGTGCGGCCCCGCGAGCCGGCAAGATCGGGCCGCTTCGCCCCGCTCCGTAAGACGCCCATGCCGCCAGCCCTCGCCGCCTCGACCGACGAACCGCCGACCGGGATCGGCGAGAAGAGCGCCCACGCGTTCCGGACGATCAGCGAGGTGGCCGAAGAGCTCGACGTGCCCCAGCACGTCCTGCGGTTCTGGGAAACCCGCTTCGGCCAGATCCGCCCCGTGAAGCGGGCGGGGGGGCGCCGCTACTACCGGCCCCAGGACATCGAGCTCGTCGCCGGCATCCGCCATCTCCTGCACGTGCAGCGCTACACCATCGCGGGGGCGCAGCGGGTCCTCAAGGAGAACGGCGTCCGCTTCGTGCAGGCCGTCGGCCGCGGCGAGGCCGTGGCGGCCGAGCCGCTGCTTCAGGAGGTCGAGACCGAGGCGGGAGCCCGGAGCGGGACCGGGGGCGCGACATTCGGCGCGTCGGACCGGGCGGCCCTGGCCGAGGCGCTGGACGAGTTGCGCGCCTGCCGCGCCCTGCTCGACGGGCTGCGCGACCTGCCCGACATGGAGGCCTGAGCGGGCCTGAGCGGGCCTGCCGGGCTCGACGACCCCGGCACCGCGCGCGGCGGGCGAACTTTCCGGCAACACGTCGCGTTGTCGCCCGCATGGCCGCGCCCAAACCCAAGTTGACGCCCAGCCAGGAACTGATGGCCCGCATCATGCGGATCGTCCGCTCCTGCCCGGAGGCGGCGTCCGAAGTCCTGGAGCTGATGTTCCTCGTCAGCCAGATCGAGGCGGCCACCGGGGTCGACCGGGACTATCGCGACGCCAAGCGGGTGATCAGCCGCTTGCGCAACCCGCTCTGGGAGATGGGTCCCACCGACCGGGAGAAACTCCTGGCGGCCGCCGAGACGATTCGCCGGGTCTGCCGGCTGGCCGAGGACGAGATTCCCCCCGTGCCGGTGGCCGATGCCGGGGAGCGGGCGCGGGTCGAGGGGCGGCTCGCCGCCGCCCTGGCCGGCGAGTTCGACGCGGCGCAGATCGCCCGCATCACCGGGATCGTCGCGGCGGCCCTCCAGAATTAACCCGCCGCCCGAGCCCTCGACGCCCGTGCGCGGCGTCCCCACATGGTCTCCACCGATGAACGGGACATCCGGACGCGTGTCCGGGGAGAGGTCCCGGGTCGGCACTGGAGAGACGCTGCCATGATTGCCCTACGTCCGCTCGCCGCGCTGCTCGCAGGGAGCATGGCACTGGCCGGGCCCGCCCTGGCCCAGACGCCGTCCAGCCGAACCAAGACGGTGGCGCCCGGCAAGACGGTCCGCATCGAGATCGCGCCCAACCTCAAGAAGGATTGTTCTCCTGGGCCGATGCCGGAGTTCAAGGTCTCGGGCCCGCCGAAGAACGGGTCGGTGATCACCAAGGTTGGCAAGCTGAAGACGCCGGCGAGCTACCGCTGTCCCAACAAGGAAGCGGCCGTCCAGGCGCTGTTCTACCAGCCCAACAACGGATTCACCGGCACCGACGAAGTGACGTTCGAGGTCAAGAGCTCCGACGGCCAAGTCCAGACGCAGACCGTCAAGATCACGGTCGGGGGCGCGGGGACCAAATCAGGAGACGACGGCAAGAAAGAGGGCACGGATTTGTGAGCAGGCTCCGGCCGAAACGGTATCTGGCCAGTCCTGCCGCTCGGTCAGCCGTCCGGGGGCGTCACGGAGTCTCGTCCGTGACGCCTTCAGCGCTCCGGAGTGTTGCATGCAATCGACATGCCGGGCGCCATGCTCGCCGCACTGCGACAAAAGCGGGCCTGTCGGTTGCATCCGAGCCGAGACAGGATGAAGCTGTCACGGTCTGAGAGGGTTATCGAATGCCGATGCATGCGACGAACGACCTTTTCCAGAGCTTCGCCCGAGGGTACGAGGCCCGCCGCGACACGGAGATGACGCTCTCCGAGTACCTGGAGGCCTGTCGCGACGAGCCCCTGATGTACGCCTCGGCCGCCGAGCGCATCCTCGCGGCGATCGGCGAGCCGGAATTCGTGGACACCGCCAGGGATTCGCGCCTCGGCCGGATCTTCATGAACCGGACGATCCGGACCTACCCGGCCTTCCGCGAATTCTACGGCATGGAGGAGACGATCGAGCGGATCGTCTCGTTCTTCCGCCACGCCGCGCAGGGCTTGGAAGAGCGCAAGCAGATCCTCTACCTGCTCGGGCCGGTGGGCGGCGGTAAGTCGTCGCTGGCCGAGCGGCTGAAGCTCCTGATGGAGGTTCACCCCGTCTACGTACTCAAGGCTGGGGACGAAGTGTCGCCGGTCTTCGAGAGCCCGCTGGGCCTGTTCGACCCCGAGACCATGGGCGAGGAGATCCAGCGCCGCTACGGCATCCCGCGCCGGCGGCTGACCGGCCTGATGAGCCCCTGGGCGCTGAAGCGCCTCGACGAGTTCAACGGCGACATCTCGCGCTTCAAGGTGATCAAGGTCCGGCCGTCGCGCCTGCGCCAGATCGCCATCGCCAAGACCGAGCCGGGCGACGAGAACAACCAGGACATCTCCTCGCTCGTCGGCAAGGTCGACATCCGGCGGCTGGAGACGCTGTCGCAGGCCGATCCCGACGCCTACTCGTACTCGGGCGGCCTGAACCGGGCGAACCAAGGCATCCTCGAGTTCGTCGAGATGTTCAAGGCGCCGATCAAGATGCTGCACCCGCTGCTCACCGCGACGCAGGAGGGCAACTACGTCGGCACCGAGAATATCGGCGCGATCCCGTTCACCGGCGTGATCCTCGCCCACTCGAACGAAGCCGAGTGGCAGACCTTCAAGACCAACAAGAACAACGAGGCCTTCATCGACCGGATCTACGTGATCAAGGTCCCGTACTGCCTGCGTGTCACCGAGGAGCAGCGGATCTACGAGAAGCTGATCTCCGGCTCGGAGCTGTCGGACGCGGCCTGCGCCCCCGGCACGCTGGAGATGCTGGCGCGGTTCTCGGTGCTGTCGCGGCTCCGCGAGCACGCCAATTCCAACGTCTTCTCGAAGATGCGGGTCTACGACGGCGAGTCCCTGCGCGAGGTCGATCCCCGCGCCCGCTCGATGCAGGAGTACAAGGACACGGCCGGCGTCGACGAGGGCATGGACGGGATCTCGACCCGCTTCGCCTTCAAGGTGCTGGCCGCGACCTTCAACCACGACACCACCGAGGTCTCGGCCGACCCGGTGCACCTGATGTACGTGCTGGAGCAGTCGCTGCGCCGCGAGCAGCTCCCGCCCGAGACCGAGAAGAAGTACCTGGAATTCATCAAGACCGAACTGGCCCCGCGCTACGCGGAGTTCATCGGCCACGAGATCCAGAAGGCCTACCTCGAATCGTACCACGATTACGGGCAGAACCTGTTCGACCGGTACATCGACTACGCCGACGCCTGGATCGAGGACCAGGACTTCAAGGACGCCGAGACCGGCCAGCTCATGAACCGGGAGCTCCTGAACCAGGAGTTGACCAAGATCGAGAAGCCCGCCGGGATCGCCAACCCGAAGGACTTCCGCAACGAGGTGGTGAAGTTCGCCCTGCGCTCCCGGGCGCAGCACGGCGGCCGGAATCCCAGCTGGACCAGCTACGAGAAGCTGCGCGAGGTGATCGAGCGGCGGATGTTCTCCCAGGTGGAGGAGCTGCTGCCGGTGATCTCCTTCGGCTCGAAGAAGGACGGCGAGACCGAGAAGAAGCACGGCGAGTTCGTCGAGCGCATGGTCGCGCGCGGCTACACCGAGCGGCAGGTCCGCCGCCTGGTGGAGTGGTACATGCGGGTGAAGCAGGCCGGCTGAGGGACGACGGGGCTCGACCGGCCCGCTCGGTCGGCCGGGCCCCGTTCCGACCCTCCGCCGCCACAGTTTCGGACGACCGGCCGGCGAAGATCGCGGCCCTGCTGCCAAAGAGGGATCCTTCCCTCCGGTGACAGCATGGTACGACAAGGGTCCGGACCCGGCCGGAGCACGCGGACGAGGGTTTTCGCAGCGGATGCACATCGTCGACCGACGTTTGAACCCGGGCGGCAAGAGCCTCCCGAACCGCCAGCGCTTCCTGCGGCGCGTGAAGGACGTGGCCCAGCGCGCGGTGCGGGAATCCGCCCGCGAGAAGGACATCAAGGATCTCGGCAAGGACGGCCGCGTCACCGTGCCGGCGGACGGCGTCCGGGAGCCCCGCTTCTCGCGCCAGCCCGGCACCGGCCTGCAGGACCACATCCTGCCCGGCAACAAGACCTACGTGGAGGGCGACACGATCGAGCGCCCGCCGGGCAGCGGCGGCGGTCGCGGCTCCGGCGAGGGCGGGGAGGGCGGCGAGAACAGCGAGGACGCGTTCCGCTTCGTGCTCACCCGCGAGGAGTTCCTGGAACTCTTCCTCGAGGATCTGGAATTGCCGGACCTCGCCAAGCGTCGCCTCGCCATCGTCGAGACGGAAGGGTTGCGCCGGGCGGGCTACACGGTCACCGGCTCGCCGGCGAACCTCGCGCTCACCCGCACCCTGCGGAACTCGATGTCGCGGCGGATCGCCCTCAAGCGCCCGAAGCCCGACGAGGTCGCGGCCCTGGAGGCCCGGCTCGACGCCCTCGCCGAGGGGCACCCGGAGCGGCCGGACCTGGAGCAGGCCCTGTTCCGGCTGCGCGAGCGCGCGAAGCGCATCCCCTACGTCGACCCGATCGACCTGCGCTTCCGCCGGTTCGAGCCCTATCCGCGGCCGATCGCGCAGGCTGTGATGTTCTGCCTGATGGACGTGTCCGGCTCGATGACCGAGCACATGAAGGACCTCGCCAAGCGATTCTACATCCTGCTGCACATCTTCCTGACGCGCCGCTACCGGCACGTCGAGATCGTGTTCATCCGCCACACCGACCGGGCGACCGAGGTGGACGAGGAGACCTTCTTCGGCTCCCGCGAGACCGGCGGCACCCTGGTCTCGTCGGCGCTCGTGGAGATGAAGCGCGTCATCGCCGAGCGCTACGACCCGAACGACTGGAACATCTACGCGGCCCAGGCCTCGGACGGCGACAACGTCTCGTCCGACGGGCCGACCTCCACGGAGCTGCTGCGGTCGCACATCCTGCCCGCCTGCCAGCACTTCGCCTATCTGGAGGTGGGCGACGAGAACGGTCCCCGCGCCGGCTTCGTCGAGCACCGCACCACCCTGTGGCGAACCTACGAGGCCATCGCCAAGGCCGGCGGCCCGATCGCCATGCGCAAGGTCAACCACCGCCGGGAGATCTACCCGGTCTTCCGCGAGCTGTTCGGCCGCAAGGAAGGCCGCGCCGAGGCGGAGGCGTGATGCCGTCGCACGCATCGACCGATCGGGAGGCCGCATGACGCTCGTCAAGGCACGCACGCCCCAGATCATCGCGGGCAACCAGAAGCCGCTGTTCACCGGCAACGACTGGGATTTCGACACGATCCGGCGGATCCACGACGCCTGCGAGGCGGTGGCCGGGCCGCAGCTCGGCCTGTCGTGGTACCCGAACCAGATCGAGATCATCACGGCCGAGCAGATGCTCGACGCCTACGCGTCGATCGGCATGCCGCTGTTCTACAAGCACTGGTCGTTCGGCAAGCACTTCGCCCAGCACGAGGCCGGCTACCGCCGCGGCCTGATGGGGCTCGCCTACGAGATCGTCATCAACTCGGACCCGTGCATCTCCTACGTCATGGAGGAGAACACGGCGACGATGCAGACGCTGGTCATCGCGCACGCCGCCTTCGGCCACAACCACTTCTTCAAGAACAACTACCTGTTTCGGCAGTGGACCGACGCCGAGGGCATCCTCGACTACCTCGACTTCGCCAAGGGCTTCATCGCCCGCTGCGAGGAGCGCTACGGCCACCAGGCGGTGGAGCAGGTGCTCGACGCCGCCCACGCGCTGATGAGCCAGGGCGTCCACCGCTACCCGCGCAAGAAGCGGCCGGACCTCGCCTCCGAGCAGCGGCGCGAGCGCGAGCGGATCGAGCACGGCGAGCAGATCTACAACGATCTCTGGCGCACCCTGCCGCAAAAGATCGGCACAGCGCGTCCGGACGCGGCCGCCGAGCGGCGCAAGGCGCTGCTCGAACTGCCGCAGGAGAACATCCTGTATTTCCTGGAGAAGGCCGCGCCCCGTCTGCGCCCCTGGCAGCGCGAGATCCTGCGCATCGTCCGCCTGGTGGCCCAGTACTTCTATCCGCAGCGCCAGACCAAGGTGATGAACGAGGGCTGCGCCACCTACTGCCACTACCGGATCATGAACGCCCTGTCGGAATCCGGGCAGATCACCGAGGCGGCCTATCTCGAGTTCCTGCAGTCGCACACCAACGTCATCCGGCAGCCGAACTACGACGACCGCTCCTACGGCGGCCACAATCCTTACGCGATCGGTTTCGCGATGATGCAGGACATCGCCCGCATCGCCGAGCAGCCGACCGAGGAGGACCGGGCGTGGTTCCCCGACATCGCGGGGGTCGGCGACGCCATGGCGGTCCTGCGCGATTGCTGGGAGAATTACCGGGACGAGAGCTTCATCCAGCAGTTCCTGTCGCCCAAGCTGATGCGCGATCTGCGCCTGTTCCACGTGGTCGACGATCCGGAGGAGCCGGAGCTGCGGGTGGAGGCGATCCACGACGAGCGCGGCTATCGCAAGCTGCGCCGCTCCTTCGCGCGGCAGTACGACGTGGCGTGGCTCGACCCCGACATCGAGGTGGTGGACGTGGATCTGGAGGGCGACCGGCGCCTGATCCTGCACCACAAGGCGATCAACAAGATCACCCTGCAGAAGGACGACGCCAAGCGGGTGCTGCAGCACCTCGCCGACCTCTGGGGCTACGACGTGGTGCTCAAGGAGGTCGAGCCGGCCAGCGGCACGGTGCTCGGCGAGATCACCGCCAGCGCGCGGCCGATCTTCTTCTGAGCAGGACGGCGGGAGGGCGCCTCCCGCCCGATTCCTCGTCCTGATGTGGCGTCCGGCCGAAACCCTCGATGGTGGCAGCCCTCCGTCATCACGAGCGCAGCGAAGTGACCCAGGGTCGCGCGACATCGGTGAATGTAGCGCCGACTGGATCGCTTCGCGCCGCTCGCCAAGACGGCACCGGCCGATCGACCGGGACCTTCCGATCAGGACGGCGGTTCCGAAGGCCTCGTGATTGCCTCGGCAGTACCGCCGTGCTGCATGGAGCGATGACCGCCACGATCCTCACCCTCGCCGAGACCGGCGACTTCCTCGACCGCGAATTCCCGCAGATGCAGGCGGGCGGGCGCGCCTACCACCTCGAGGCCGTGGGACCGCTCTCGGCGCGGATGCGGCTCGAAGCCCACGAGCGCTTCCTGCGTCCCGGCGCGACCGTGTCGGGGCCGGCCATGATGGCGCTCGCCGACTACGTCCTCTACGCGGCGATCCTGGCCAATATCGGTCCGGTGGCGCTCGCGGTGACGACGAGCCTCACCTTCAACTTCCTGCGCAAGCCCGCCACCGGGGATCTCGTGGCCGAATGCCGGCTGCTCAAGCTCGGCCGGCGCCTCGCCGTCGGCGAGGTGTCGATCACCGCCGCGGGCAACCCCGACCTCGTCTGCCACGCCACCGGCACCTACTCGATCCCGCCGCGCTGACGCGCCGTCTTCGCGAGCGCAGCGAAGCAACCCAGGGCAGCGCGCGATTGCCAGACGGGGCGTGTCGCTGGGTTGCTTCGCCGCGCTCGCAAGGACGGGAGGCTTGCTCAGCCGACACGCGCCTCGGCGAGCCGGGCGGCGTAGCGGGCGATCAGGTCGACCTCGAGGTTGAGCCGGTCCCCCTGCCGCCGCTCTCCCCAGGTGGTGACCTGGAGCGTGTGCGGGATCAGCAGCACCGAGAACAGGTCGTCCGCGACCGCATTCACGGTGAGCGAGGTGCCGTCGAGGCAGACCGAGCCCTTCTCGGCGATGAACTTCTTCACGGCGGCCGGGGCCCGCAGGGTGAAGCGCTCGCTGGCGCCCCAGGCATCGGCCGTCACGCTCACGCGCTCCACGATCTCGGCGATGCCGTCAACGTGGCCGGTGACGAGATGGCCGCCGAGCTCGTCGCCGATCTTCAGGGAGCGTTCGAGGTTGATCCGCGTGCCCGCCGCCCAGGTGCCGACGGTGGTGCGCGCCAGCGTCTCGGCGGCGGCGTCGACCGCGAAGACGCAGCCGCCCGTGGCGGGCTCCACCGACACGGCGGTGAGGCACGGTCCGGCGCAGGCGATCGAGGCGCCGAGCGCGATCGTCGCCGGATCGTAGGCGGCGCGGATCGCGATCCGGCGCAGGTCACCGTCGCCCGAGACCGAGACGACCGTGCCGATAGCGCTGACCAAGCCCGTGAACATCGCTTACGTCCTGTTGCGTTCGTAGGTCACGGCCGTGTCGGGCCCGAGCTGCAGCCGCTCGGCCTCCCGGAACCGCTCGCCCGCTAGGGCTTCCGCCAGGGCCGGGCCCAGGGCCGGCAGGCCGCCCGCTGCGCCCAGCTCCGCCGGCCCGGTGACCAGCGTGCAGGCATCGATCAGATCGGCCCGGGCCAGCGCCTCCGCAAGGCGGGGGCCGCCCTCGCTGCACAGGCGGGTCAGGCCGCGCTCGCCGAGACGCGCCAGGGCCGCCGGAAGGTCGATCCCGCCGGCCGCGTCCGCCGCTACGGTGGCGACCTCGACGCCGAGGGCCTCCAGGGCCCGCCGCGCGTGGGCCGGGGCCGAGCGGGTCGTGAGCACCAAAGTCGGTGTGTCGCGGGCGGTGCGGGCGAGGACGCTCGCCGGGGAGAGCCGCAGATGCGTGTCGAGCACGACCCGCAGGGGCGAGCGCGTGCCGAGGCCCGGCAGCCGCACGGTCAGCGACGGGTCGTCGGCCCGGGCGGTGCCGATGCCGATCAGGATCGCGTCGGCGTGGGCCCGCCACAGGTGGACCGCCCCGTCCGCCACCGGCCCGGTGATCCGCAGGCGCTCCGGCCCGGCGGAAGCGCAGAAGCCGTCGCGGGTGCGGGCGAGCTTGAGGTGCAGGGCCGGGCGGCCGCGGGTCACCCGGGTGACGTGGCCGACATGGTCGCGCGCCGCCTCGTCCCGCATCAGCCCGGTCTCGACCGCGACGCCGCCCCGCCGCAGGAGGTCGTGGCCGCGCCCGGCCACCCGCGGGTCGGGATCCTCCAGGGCGCTGACCATCCGGGCTATCCCGGCGGCCAGGATGGCGTCGGTGCAGGGCGGCGTGCGGCCGTGATGGGAGCAGGGCTCCAGGGTGACGTAGAGGGTCGCGCCGCGGGCGGCCTCGCCGGCGGCGGCGAGCGCCACGGGCTCCCCGTGCGGGCGCCCGCCCGGCGCCGTGGCCGCCGTCCCGAGGATGCGGCCGGTTTCGGGCTCGACCACGACGGCGCCGACCGACGGGTTCGGCCAGGTGGTGCCGAGCCCGCGTCGGCCCAGCGCCAGGGCGAGGCGCATGAAGTTCGGGTCGCCGCTCATGGACGCCCGGCGCGGCGCCGCCCCGACGCCTCGGGCTCCGGGTCGCCCTCCGGACCCGGCGCGGCCGCCGGTACCGGCGTGCCGTCGCTCAGCGTGCCGAGCAGCTCCTCGAAGTCCCGGGCCTCGCGGAAGTTCTTGTAGACGGAGGCGAAGCGCACGTAGGCGACGTCGTCGAGGCCCTTCAGCCCCGCCATCACCAGCTCGCCGATTGCCTCGGAGGTCACCTCGGGCTCGCCCGCGCTCTCGAGCTGCCGGGTGATGCCGCTGACCAGCCGCTCGATCCGCTCCGGATCGACGGCGCGCTTGCGCAGCGCCACGTCGATGGAGCGCTGGAGCTTGTCGCGGTCGAACGGCACGCGCTTGCCCGAGCGCTTGAGCACCACGACCTCGCGGAGCTGCACGCGCTCGAAGGTGGTGAAGCGGCCGGCGCAGTCCGGGCAGACCCGGCGGCGCCGGATCGCGGCGCCGTCCTCGGAGGGCCGCGAGTCCTTCACCTGGGTCTCGGAGCCGCCGCAGTAGGGACAGCGCATGGATCTCGCTACTCGGGCATGGAAACGGCCGCGGACCGGTCGGATCCGCGGCCGTTTCCTAATCCACCGCGGGCCGGCCCGGAAGACCGGCCCCGGCTCAAGCGGCCCTCTTGCCTCAGCCGTAGATCGGGAACCGGTCCGTCAGTGCGTGGACGCGGGTCTTGACGTCGGCCTCGACCGCGCTGTCGCCGGCCTCACCCTTGGCGGCGAGCCCGTCCAGCACCTCGACGATGAAGCCGCCGATCTGCTTGAACTCGGCGACGCCGAAGCCGCGCGAGGTGCCGGCCGGGGTGCCGAGCCGGATGCCCGAGGTGATGGTCGGCTTCTGCGTGTCGAAGGGGACGCCGTTCTTGTTGCAAGTGATGTGCGCCCGCGACAGGGCCGCCTCGGCGGCCTTGCCGGTGAGGCCCTTCCGCTGGAGGTCGACCAGCATCAGGTGGTTGTCGGTGCCGCCCGAGGTGATGTCGTAGCCGCCCGAGATCAGCGTGTCTGCGAGCGCCCGGGCGTTCTCCACCACCTGGCGGGCGTAGATCTTGAACTCGGGCTTCAGCGCCTCGCCGAAGGCCACCGCCTTGCCGGCGATGACGTGCATCAGCGGGCCGCCCTGGAGACCGGGGAAGATCGCCGAGTTGAACTTCTTGGCGAGCGCCTCGTCGTTCGTCAGGATCATGCCGCCGCGCGGGCCGCGGAGGGTCTTGTGGGTCGTCGTGGTGGCGACGTGGGCGTGCGGGAACGGCGACGGGTGGACGCCGGCCGCCACGAGGCCCGCGAAGTGGGCCATGTCGACCATGAAGTAGGCGCCGACCGAGTCGGCGATCTCGCGGAACTTGGCGAAGTCCCAGTGGCGCGGGTAGCCCGAGCCGCCGGCGATGATCACCTTCGGCTTGTGCTCCTGGGCGAGCTGGGCGACCTGCTCCATGTCGATCCGCTGGTCCTCGCGGCGCACCGTGTAGGAGACCGGCTTGAACCACTTGCCCGAGACGTTCGGCGGCGCGCCGTGCGTCAGGTGGCCGCCGGCGGCGAGGTCGAGGCCCAGGAAGGTGTCGCCGGGCTGCATCAGCGCCAGGAACACGCCCTGATTGGCCTGCGACCCGGAATTCGGCTGCACGTTGGCGAAGCCGCAATCGAACAGGCGCTTGGCGCGCTCGATGGCGAGACCCTCGGCGATGTCCACGAACTGGCAGCCGCCGTAGTAGCGCCGGCCCGGATAGCCCTCGGCGTACTTGTTGGTGAGCACCGAGCCCTGAGCCTCCAGCACGGCGCGGGAGACGATGTTCTCCGAGGCGATCAGCTCGATCTCGTGCTGCTGGCGGCCGAGCTCCTTGGCCACCGCCTCGGCGATCTCGGGGTCGGCTTCCGTCAGCGGGGCGGCGAAGAAGCTGTTGGAGAAGTGCTTGTCGGCGGCGGTACCGGCGCTCATGGTCTGCCTCTGTTCTGGTAGGGGCGATGCCCGGCCTTTCGTCGGCGTGCACGGGCGGGCGTTGAAGGTGGGATTCCTACACGCGCCGAGGGCTCAGGCCAAGCACAGGCATTTTGCTCGCGCGCCAAGAATAATTTGTCGCAGCCTGCCGCGGCGACCTCGAGAGTGCTGCCGGCATATTTTCCTTCTCTGCCACCAACGGCTCGATAAAAGGAAAAAAGTCATGGAATAAATCATGAACGTTTCGAGGATCAGAGACGCGATGCGGTACTGTGATCTGCCGGATGTCCTGGATTATTCCATCACTGAGCTTCGGCTCGGCCTGGCCTTCATCGCGCGACAGCAGGACCAGCGCTGCCCCGGTTCGAGCGATCTGGGATATCAAGACCGGCAAGGCGCAGTAGACGCCAGCTCGCGCGCGCGAACTGCGCAGAGATGTCGGCGTGGATGACAGTTTTCTCCTCATGGAGGTTCACTTGAGACGAGGAAACTCGGTCAAGGGACTGTCAATATCCGCGATCCTGCTCGGAGAGAGGTTGCCATGAGCATGGAAGCCTAGGCGCTCTGCGCGGGCGCGATGCCTGGCGTGGCGGAATGGCAGGCGGCCATCCACGAAAACGGGTTCGATCTGAAACTCGACGCCGCGCGCATACCGCCGGCCACGCAAGGGCATCTGCCCGCGACCTGGCGGCGCCGCGAGGCCGGCTTCGAATGCCAGATCATTCCGCTGTCGGATCTGACGGACACCTATACCGACATCGACTTCGGCGGGCCGTGGACGTGCGTCTATGCCTTCTACTTCGCCACGCTCCCGGCTTGCGTCGGGGCGTGGATGGCTGTCGCGGCCTGCGCGGCCCAGTCGGACGGTATCGTCTTCGATCCGCAAGAGGGGCAGCTGCTCACCGCCGAGGGCGCGATCCGCTACGCTCGCGACACGGTGGCGCGCATCGTCAGTCTGGAGGCGCAGTTCGACGCCTCGGCGGGCGGCTGAGGCCGGACGGCGTGTCGCGCCGTCAGGCCCGCGGGGCGAGGTTCGTCTCGATCAGGACCGTCTCGGTCTCGAACGCGGCCGCGTGCCACGCACCGGCCGGGAAGTGGAACACGCTGCCGGCCGAGAACGGCTCGCGGCCTCGCTCGGTCTCCAGGATCCCCGAGCCCGAGAGCACCTGAACGAACTGCTCGTGATCGTGGCTGTGCGCCGGCGCCGAGACGCCGGCCGGGACGACCACGCGCACGAGGCTGGCGCCCGAGCCCGGGATCGTGCGCTTGGCGACGCCGTTCCCGCCGAGACTCTCGGCGTGGTCGTCCCAGGCGGTCAGGTAATCGCTCATCGACGGGTCTCCTCGCCGGCAGGGTGGCGCTCCGATCGGTCGGGTCAACGCTCGACCGGACCCCGCCCCCGCGTCAACCGGTCCCGCCGGGCTGGCGGCCGCGCCGGCCCTTGCCGGCCGCGGGGTCGGCCGGCGCCGGATCCGGTCGGGCCGGGTTGGTCGACGGCGCCGGAGGCACGGCGCTCGCGGACGGCGTGCCGGAGGTGGGCCAGAAGGTCTCGAACAGCTCCCGCATCGCCCGGATGTTGTTGCCCTGAACCTCAGCCCCGGTGCGCAGCATCTGCTGGAACATGTCGGAGCCGGCCTCGCCCGCGCTCGCCTGCGGATTGGCGGCGGGCCTGACGGTGGGCTTGGCGGTAGGCTTCGGCGGCGGAGCCGGCGGCTCGACCGCCGGCATCATCGCCCTGGCCATCTCGGCCCAGGCCGGGCCGAACGGGAACGGCACGGGCGGCGGCGGCGCGCTCGGTCGCGCCGGCTCGGCCTGCGGCTGGTTCAGCATGACGTGGACGATGCTCGCCACCACGGCGCCCGCCATCATCGGCAGCATCTGGCGCAGGACCTGCGCGCCGACGCCGCTCGTCGCCGAGGCCTGCCGCAGCACCGCCTGCATCAGCTGCGCCGAGCCGAACATCTGGCCGAGGGCCTCGAACCCCTGCGCCGGCGCCGGCTTGGCGGCCTCCAGACCGAACATCCGCGCGAAGCCGGTCGGGTCCAGGCCGACGCTGCGCTGGAGGCCGAGCGTCAGGGCCGGCATCAGCGCCTCGAAGGCGCGGGCCGTCTGCTCGGTCGTCAGGCCGAACGGCTGGCCCATGGCCTGAAGCCCGGCCTCGCCCTGGGCCTGGAACATCTCGAGCGGGTTGAACATGACGCCTCGATCCTGTCCCGGCCGGGACCGCCCGGGACAGGGCATCGTGACCCTTTGCGCGGGGAAATACCAGTTCCCACCCGCGGAACTTGTGCCTCCGCGCCGCCGTCTCAGCTCAGCGGCTCGGGATGAGCGTGCCCCGGCGGCAGCGGCGCCGCCCGGTGGGGCGCCTCGGCGGCGACGTCCGGCTCCGGCCGGCGCGGGCCGACCCCCTCCAGCCGGTCGACCGTGCGGCGGGCGAGCAGGATGCCGAGCGCGCCGAAGACCAGGGAGCCGACCCCCATCCCGGCCACCACGCCGCGGGGGCCGTAGAGCGACGCCCCGAGCATGGCCGGCGGGATCGTCCCGAGCGTCGCCCGGCCCCAGTTCAGCAGCGTCGAGCGCAGCGGGAAGCCGAGATTGTTGAAGGCGGCGTTGCCGAGGAACAGGAGCCCGTTGAAGAACCAGATCGCGCCGCCGACGAGGCAGAAGAAGCCGAACAGCTCGGCCGCGACCCCCTGCAGGCCGAACAGGCCGGCGAGCCATCCCCGAGCCAGCGTCAGGAGGAGCCAGACCGCGGCGCAGTAGGCCAGAGTCACCCGGATCGCCGCGCCGAGCACGCCGCGCATCCGTTCGAACAGGCCCGCGCCCCAGTTCTGCGCCAGGATCGGGCCGATCGCCCCCGACAGCGCGAACAGGCCGCCGAAGGCCACCGGCGTCAGCCGGTCGATCACCGACGCGGCCGCGACCGCGTCCGCTCCGTAGCCGGCGAACAGACGCGCCAGGAAGGCGCTCGCCACCGAGGGGGCGAGGTTCGTCAGCACGGCCGGGCCCGCGACACCTGCCAGGGCTGCCGCGTCGGCCGGCAGATCGGACAGGCGCGGCCGGCCCAGGAGGCCGTGCCGGGCGACGCCGCGGACGCCCACCGCCACGAAGGTCGCGCGCGCCGCGCAGACCGTGATCGCCGCGCCCGTGACGCCGAGGCCGGCCCCGAAGATCAGCAGCGGATCGAGGAGCGCGGTGATCACGGCGCCGGCCAGGGTGACCGACATCGCCTGCCGCGCCTCGCCGACCGCGCGCAGCAGCCCGGTGAACAGCATGCCGGCGGCGAGCAGAAGGTTCGACGGCAGGGTGATGTAGAGGAACAGGACGGCCACCCGCAGCGCCTCGCCCTGCGCGCCGATCAGGGCCAGGAGCGGGCCGGCCAGCAGCGCGATCAGCCCCGCGATGAGGGCGGCCACGAGGCTGCCGAGGACCAGCGCCGAGGTCGCGAGGCGCCGCGCCGCCGCGCGGTCGCGCGCGCCGACGGCCTTCCCGACCAGGGCGCCGGCGGCGATCATCAGGCCGATATTCACCGCCGTGGCGAAGAACTGGACGATGCCGGCGAAGCCGACCGCCGCCGTGAGGTTCGGGTCGCCCAGCGTCGAGACGTAGAGCAGCGACAGGAGATCGACGACGAAGATCGCCATCAGGCCCACCGAGCCGGTGGCCGCCATCACCACGACGTGGCGGAGGATCGAGCCGGTGACGAAGCGGCCCGCCTCCGCCGGGGGCGGCCCGTCGGACATGTCAGACATCCCGCCCGTCACGCATCCCGGGCGCTGCCTTCCGCCTCGAGCTCGGCCTCCGGATCGGGATCCTCGGCGGCTTCCGTCTCCTGCGGGGCCAGGGCGGGCTTCTCCAGGAGCCGCTCGGCGGCCTCGCGCCGGTCGCTGCCCACGAGGTCGCGGGTCTCGGTGCTGAGCGCCCGGGCCGGCCGGACCGGGGCGGTCAGCGGCTCGGGCTTCAGCCCGGCCGCGGCGCCGCGCATCCAGCTGGACCCGTCCGGCAGGGCGCCCGCCTGCTGCAGGACCAGCCGCGCGATGTCCCGCTTGCGCACGTCGTCGGTCCGGGCCGTGGCGGCCTCCGGCGACAGGCCGAGCCCCTCCAGAGCCGCCCGCCCGAAGGCGAGGGCGGATTCGGCGGTCTCGCGGATCTGGTAGTCGACGTCCCGGTTCATCAGCTCCACCGCGTGCAGGCGGTCGTAGGCCCGCACGAAGGTCCGCACGCTCGAGAATTCCTCGTGGACGATGTCGACGATCTTGAGGGCGCCCTCCCGGTCGTCGACGCAGATGCAGACCAGCTCGACCCGGCCGATCCCGGCGGCGCGGAGCACGTCGAGGCGCGTGCCGTCGCCGTAGTAGATGCGGAAGCCGAAGCGCGAGGCCGCGCGCAACTGCTCCACGTCCTTGTCGATCACCGTGACCGGGATGCCCTCGGCCATCAGCACGTGCGTCAGCACCTGCCCGAACCGGCCGAAGCCGATCACCAGCACCCGCGCGTCGCCGCTCTCGGACAGCTCGGTGGAGGGCTCCTCCAGCGCGAAGGTGCTGCGCGCGTTGCGCCGCTCGATCAGCTTGTCGAGACCCTTGGCGGCGATGGGGCCGATCAGCATGGTCAGCGCGGCGAGCGCCACCGCGAAGCGCGTCGCCGTGACGCCGGTGAGGCCGAGATCCTGGGCCTGCGGCAGCAGCACGAAGGCGAACTCGCCCGCGGGCGCCAGGACCGCGGCCCCCCGCAGGGCCCCGAGGGTATCCGAGCCGAACAGCCGGAACAGGCCGGCCACGATGGCGACCTTGACCAGGATCGCCGCCAGGGTCGCGCCGAACAGGGCCGGCCAGACCTCGCGCACGAGGGTACCGTCGATCGACATGCCGACGCTCATGAAGAACAGGCCGAGCAGCATGCCGCGGAACGGCTCGATGTCGGCCTCCAGCTGGTGGCGGAAGTTCGACTCGGCGAGCAGGATGCCGGCGAGGAACGCGCCCATCGCCATCGACAGGCCGACCTGCTCCATGAGCAGCGCGGTGCCGAGCACCACCAGGAGCGCCGCGGCGGTCATCACCTCCCGGGCGCCGCTCGCCGCGAGCAGCCGGAAGAACGGGTTCAGGCCGTAGCGGCCGACCAGCACCACCGCGAGGATCGCCGCGAGCGCCTTGCCGGTGGAGACCGCGGCCTCCCCGAGCCAGGAGACGTCGGTCGCCTCGCCGGCCGAGGCCAGCAGCGGCATCAGCGCCAGGATGCCGACCACCGACAGGTCCTGGAACAGCAGGACCGCGAAGGCGCGCGCGCCGTAGGCGCTGCCGAGATCGCCCCGCTCCTCCAGGAGCTGCAGGGCCACCGCGGTGGCCGAGAGGGCGAGCGCGAGGCCGATCACCGCGGCGGCGCCGAAGCTGAGGCCCGCCACGAGGCCGGCGCCGCCGAGCACGAGCGCGCAGACGACGAGTTGCGCGGCGCCGAGGCCGAAGATGTCGCGGCGCATCGAGACGAGCTGCGACAGGTGAAGCTCCAGCCCGACGATGAAGAGCAGGAGCACCACGCCGATCTCGGCGACGCTCGCGGCCGTGTCGGGCTCGGCGATCAGCGACAGGCCGGAGGGCCCGATCAGCACGCCGGCCACGAGGTAGCCGAGCACGGCGCTCTGCCCGATCAGCCGGAAGATCGGCACGCCGATCACGGCCGCCGTGAGGAAGGTCAGGACCGGCGGCAGGAAGCTCGCATGTTCGACGGGGCTCGCCATGGTGATCGTCCCGGCGGTTCTGCTGGATCGGCGCAGGTGGAGCCCCCGCTTAGCGCGCACGGGGCCGGGATGCGAGCCGTAAGCGGGTGCCGTTCGGCACCGACGGGCCCGCGCGGGGCGGTTCGGCCCCGGCTCGGCCCGAGAGGCGCGCTCAGCCCAGAGACGCGCTCAGCCCAGAGACGCGCTCAGCCCAAGAGGCGGGGGCGCGCCCGGTGCGATCCGTCGATGAACTCGAAGCCACCGGCGGCGCTCAGCATGTGCAGGCGCGTACCCGGCCAGGCCGCGCCCGGGCACAGGCGCGTCTCGACCTGCTGCGCGTAGGCCTCCTCGTCGAGGCGGAGGATCCGGGCGAGGCCGAGCGCCGCGCCGTAACCCTGGCGGCAATCCTGGACGGGCCGGATCAGGCCGCCGTCGCGCGCCACGATCGGGCCCGCGGCCCGGGCGGAGCCGATATCGATCAGCACCGGGTTGTGCCGGTGCGGCGTCCAGGGCCCGCGGAAATGCGGCGCGTGCCAGAGATGGAGCGTGTCGGAGTAGCTGCCGCCGCCGGCCCGGACCGTGGCGAACATCCACCAGTGGCCCCCGTGCTGCAGCAGGGTCGCGTCCCCGGCCACGACCCCGTCGAGGAGCACCGCCTCGTGGACCCAACCGCGCGGGAAGTCGGTGGCCCGGTAGAGGTCGATCGTCCCGGAGGCGTGGGATTCCGGGATCATCCAGACCTGCCCGTCCGCCTCGAACACGAACGGATAGGAGAGGTGGGTCTCGAGCTCGAGCACCGGCTCCGGGCGGCCGCGGGGGCCGTTCGCCCCGAAATCCACCGCGGCGATCACGCCCTTGCCGCGGCGGTAGTCGAACTCCTCCACGAACAGGGTCACGGCGCCGTCCCGAGCGATCGCGAAGGGGTCGGCGTAGAAGCGGCGCCCGTCGTCGGGAAGGACCTGCCAGCCACCCTCGGGATGCCGGCGCAGGTCGATCAGGTCGGGGCCGACGATCCGCCGCCAGCCCACCCGCCAGTGCGGGCCGTGGAAGCAGAGGGCGTAGAGCCGGCGGGCGATCTGCCGGGCGAGCCCCCCGGCGGCCCGGCGGCGGGCGCCCAGGCCGCCGAGGTCGTAGGCGGTCGCGGGCTGGAGGGGCGCCCCGGCTCCGTCGGGGAGCGCCGTCGAGGCGGCGCCGTCGAGGGCGGCGAGGATCAGCGTGATGGTCCGCGCGAGGTAACCCTCGAAGGCCGTGAGCATCACCGTGTGCGATTCCGTGCCGAGGCGGCCGATCGCCACCGGCGCACCGTCCGGACCGCGCAGGGCCGCCACCGGCGCCCCGTGGGCGAACAGGGCGGCGAGGAGGCCGGCCTCGCCCGGCATCCCGTCGTAATCGAGCCGCCAGGCCGGCGCCGGGCCCGGATCCGCGGGGCTGTCCGAGAGGTCGAGGACGAGGTCGGCGGCGCTCCCGCCGGGCTCCGCGCCGTCGGGGCTCGCCTCGTAGGGGGCGAGGGCCACCGGCTCCGCCGCGGTCGCCAGGCCCGGCCGCGGCAGGCCGTGGATGGCGGCCTCCAGGCGGAACAGGAGCTCCGCGTTCGGCGGCAGGCCCTCCGCGTGCTCGACCCAGGCGACGCGGATCCGATGGTCGGGCCGCTGCCCGAGCTGGTCGAGGAGCCGGATGTGCCAGCCGCGCAGGGACCGGCGGTCGAGCCGCACGACGATGGTCCGGGTGCGGGCGCGCGTCCCGGAGGGCGACGGCTCCGTCCGGGCGGGAGCCCGGCTACCGGTCGCCGACGGCCGGTCCGTGCCTCCGATCACCCGCTCCATCAGCCGGTCGGCCCCGCGCCCCGCGTGCCGGATTTCGTATCGACGCTCACGGCGGCCAGACCCAAGATGCGCCCGGCCTCGACCCTCGATACGGTCGAGCCAGGCTCGAATGCTGTTACGCCGCGCCACGATCAAGCACGGCCGCGTGGCTGTCTACAGGTTCAAGCTTAACGTGCGGGACGATTTCTGGACGATGAACCGGAAAAATCGAAACGCCGTCCTTCAAATAAACGCGTGTTGGCGGGTCGTGATACAATGTCGCGAGGCGGTGGCGGTTCGCCGAGGGGAACTCCACCTCCAGCTGGACCGTTCGCCAGTCAAGGACGTGGTGCGGAGACAGGACATGACGCGCAAGACGCTGACGATGCCCCTCGCGGCGATGCTCCTCGCCGCCATTCCGGGAACGGCCTTCGCCTGGGGCGGTGGCGGCGGTGGCGGCGGCGACAGCGGGAGCGGCCTCTCCCCCTACGCGGCGCTGAGCGGCAACGACCGCTCGGCCGGGGTCAACAACGGCAATTATCGCGACCCGGCCCTCGACCCCTACATCCGGACCTACGATCCGGAGGCCGCGGCCCGCTACGCGGCGCCGCCGGCCGCGCAGCCGCGCCTGCGCGTGCGGCCGTACTACGGCTACCCTTACTGAGGCGATCCGCGGAGGCCGTCGCGCGACGGCCTCGTCGTTCAGGAGCGTCCGAGGCCGCTCGCGGCCCGGACGCGCTTGAGCGTCCACGGTCCGCCCGAGAGCTTGCAGCCGGTGCCGCGGACGAAGCGGCTGCGGGTCGGCGCGATCACCGATGCCAGGAAGTTGCGGCAGATCAGCTCGTCCGAGACGTACGGGAGCCCGGTCGGATTGACCGACCCGTGGAGCCCGGTCTCCGGGTTGTCCCACTTGACCGGCCGCCCGTTGCCCTGCGGATCCAGGGCGACGCTCAGGGCGGCCCGCGCCCGGCGCCAATCCTCCTCGGCGAGGTCGTCCCCGAAGCTCACAGGCCGCTTCTCGATGCTGCCGGTGACGGTCGGCTCCTCGACGACGCGCGGCGGCGCCGCCGGCGGATCGCCCCGGAAGACCAGCAGGGGCTGGCTGCAGCCGCACAGGGCCATCGCCATCGCCATCGACACCACCGACACGGACGCGCAGATGCGCGACCGCCGGCTTGGCCCTTTACACGCGCATCCCCGCATTACACCTGACTCACGACGGGCTATTCGCTCGACCGAACATGCCGATGTCGGTGCCCCCTCAGGCCCTGGACGCGGCTGGCAGGAGTCTTGGCGTGGATCAGTTAAGGACCGATGACCCGAAGAGCGCGGACTTCACGCTGAGCGAGGACCCCGTCGGGCTGTTCGCGGCCTGGATGAAGGAGGCCGAGGCCTCCGAGCCCGAGGACGCGAACGCGATGGCGCTCGCCACCGCCGGATCGGACGGGCTGCCGGACGTGCGAATGGTCCTGCTGAAGGACTTCGACGCCCGAGGCTTCGTCTTCTACACCAACACGCAGTCCACCAAGGGGGAGGAGCTGGCGCAGAACCCCCAGGCGGCCCTGGTGCTGCACTGGAAGAGCCTGCGCCGGCAGGTGCGGGCCCGCGGGCCGATCACGCCGGTCACGGCCGCGGAGGCCGACGCGTATTTCCAGAGCCGCCGCCGCGAGAGCCGGCTCGGGGCGATCGCCAGCCAGCAATCCCGCCCGCTGGCCGACCGCGCCACGCTGATGAACGCGGTGGCGGAGCTGTCCGAGCGGTACGGCGACGGGCCGATCCCCCGGCCGGAGCACTGGACCGGATTCCGGATCGCGCCGGTGAGCGTCGAGTTCTGGCAGAACGGCGATTTCCGCCTGCACGACCGGGTCCGCTTCACCCGGACGGGCGCGGGCTGGAGCCGGGCGCGGCTCTATCCCTGACATCAAGCCGAAACGCAGAGAGCCCCGGCAGGGCCGGGGCTCTCGCGTCGCGTGACGGGTGGCGCTGAGGCTCAGGCCTCCTCGCCGTCCTTCTTCTCGTCCTCGGCGGACTCCTCGGCCTTCTCCTCGGCGGCCTCGGCCGACTGCGCCTCGGCGATGGCGGCCTCCTCGGCCTCCACCTCGGCACCCAGCACGGTCGGCGGCACGATGTTGGCCACCGGGTCGGTCTGCTCGCCGGTGTAGGTGCCGGCCGGGATCTTGATGTCGGAGACGTGGATGACGTCGCCGATCGCGCGGCCGGTCAGGTCGACCTCGATCGCGTCCGGGATCTGGTCGGGGGCGACGTCGAGGCTCAGCGTGTGGGCCACGATGTTGAGGGTGCCGCCGAGCTTCTTGATGCCGGGGGCCGCGTCCTCGTTGACGAAGTGCACCGGCACCTCGACCGTGACGGTCTGGCCCGAGACGACGCGCAGGAAGTCGACGTGCAGCGGCACGCCGGTCACCGGGTCCAGCTGGAAGTCGCGCGGGATCGCGCGGACCTTCTTGCCGCCGGCGTTGATCTCGAACAGCGTGGTCTTGAAGCCGCCGGCGTAGATCAGGGTGCGGGTGCGGATGAGGTCGACCGCGATGGATTGCGGCGGCTGGCCACCCCCGTAGATGACGGCGGGAACTTGGCCCTGGCGACGAACGGCCCGGGCGGCCCCCTTGCCGACCCGGTCGCGTGCCACGGCCTCAAGCGTCTTCACAGCGCTCATGGCGTGATCCTTTACGATTGCTGGAGCCGGAAAACGAAAAGGCCGCCCCTGGCGGACGGCCACATCCTTCCCGGCGCGCCCCTGCCTCCAAGGGTGTCTCGGGGGCGCGCCGTGCGCATACACGGGCGGGGGCGGATTGGCAATGCGGCGGCGCCGCCGACCCGCGGCGGCCCGGCCGTCCGGCATCGATCACAGGCCCGCCAGCGCCCGCCGCGCCCGGCGCTTCTGCAGCCACAGGGTCAGGCCGAGCGCGGTCCCGATCACCAGCGCCGAGACGGCCGTGGTGACCGTGCCGAGGGCGTAGATCTCCGGCGTCGTCACCGTCGTGGTCAGGCCCTGCAGCTCCAGCGGCAGGGTGTTGCGGCCGCCGATCGCCTGGCTGGTGCGGGCAAGCTCGTCGAACGACAGGGTGAAGCCGAACAGCGCGACGCCGACGAGCGCGGGCGCGAGGATCGGCACCACCACGTGCCGGAGCGTCTGCGGGCCGCTGGCGCCCAGGTCGCGGGCGGCCTCCTCGTAGGCCGGGTCGAACCGGTTGAACACCGCGAACATGATCAGCAGGCCGAAGGGCAGGGTCCAGGTGAGATGCGCGCCCAGCGCCGAGCTGTAGAGGCCCATCAGCGTGCCGTGATCCTGCAGGAAACCCCAGCCGGTGGCGGCGGCGAACGCCTTCACGGCGTCGTCGAGGAGCCGGAATTCCAGGCCGATGCCCAGCGAGACCACGATCGAAGGCACGATCAGGCTCGAGACCGCCAGGGCGAAGACGAGGCCGGCCCCGCGAAACCCCTTCCGGAAGGCGAGGCCCGCGTAGAATGCGATTCCCACGGTGAGCGCCATGACCACGAGACCGAGGGCCAGCGAGCGCCGCAGCGCCGCCCAGATGTCGATCACGCCGACGCCTTCCCACAGCTTGGCGAACCAGTGGGTCGAGACGCCGTTCATCGGGAAGGTCAGGCCGCCGGACGGGCCCTGGAAGCTCAGCGCCAGGATCGTCAGCGTCGGCCCGTAGAGGAACAGGACGTAGAGAGCGAAGACCGCCGCCAGCAGGTAGAAGGCGCGGCCGCGGGGCTGGTCCATCGCTACAATTCCCGCCGGAGGTCGATCATCCGGGTGAGCCCGAGGATCATCAGCAGCACGGCGGCGAGCAGCACCACGGCGTTGGCGGCGGCGGCCGGGAACTGCAGGTAGGACATCTGCACCTGGATCACCTTGCCGACGCTGGCGATCTGCTGGCCGCCCATCACGCCCACGGTGACGAAGTCGCCCATCACCAGGGTCGTCACGAAGATCGTCCCGATGGCGATGCCGGGCTTGGCGAGCGGCAGGATCACGTTCCAGAGGATCTGCGCGCCCGACGCGCCGCCGTCGCGCGCCGCCTCGATCAGCCGCCGGTCGATGCGCGCGAGGCTGTTGAAGATCGGCACGATCATGAACACCGTGTCGAGGTGCACGAAGGCCAGGACCACCGCGAAGTCGGAGTAGAGCAGGCCCTCGATTGGCTCGCGGATCAGCCCGAGGGTGCGCAGCGTGTCGTTGACGAGGCCGTTGCGGCCGAGCAGCGGGATCCACGAGATCATGCGGATCACGTTCGAGGTCCAGAACGGGATCGTGCAGAGCAGGAACAGGCCCATCCGCACCGTGCCGGAGCGGATGTGGAAGGCCAGGAAGTACGCGATGGCGAAGCCCAGCGGCAGCGTGATCGCCAGCGTCAGCGCGACGAACTTCACCGTCGACAGGTAGGTGCGCACGGTCGTGCAGAGGTCGGCCGACAGGCAGCCGTCGAACACGTCGGCGTAGTTCTGCAGGGTGAGCGCCGGGATGATCTCGTACTCGTTGTACTCCCAGAGCGAGACGATCCCGGTGAGCACCAGCGGCACCACCAGGAAGACGAGGAAGACGAGGGCCAGTGGCGCGGCCTGGAGATAGGCGAGGGCGCGGCCGCGCGGGCGCGCCGCGACGGTGGGCGCTGCGGTGTTCGCAGCGGCCGCGGCGGGCAGGGCGAGATCGCTCATCGGGCTCGCCCCACGCGTGCTGATGCGTCCCATCTCCTCAGTGGGGTGCGATGCGCACGCATCGGTTCCCGCAAGGCGCGACGCGCCCCCTCTCCCGTGCGGGAGAGGGGACCCGCGTTCCATCCAGCCGCCGCGTGGCCGCGCAGGATGGGACTCTTCGGTCGCTTGCAGCGGGCGCCCACCGCCCTCACGCCGCGATGAACTCGTTCCACTTGCGCACCATGTAGGTGTTCTCGTCCATCACGGCGTTCCAGCAGGCGACCGCGCCCATCCGCGCGTCGAAGGAGCCGCCGTCGCGGGTGGCGCCGCCCTTCTCGATCAGGGTGCCGTCGGGGCCGAGGATGTCCTTCTCGGCGGGCCTCCCCTCCATCCAGAAGGCCCACTCGTAGGGCTGCATGTTCGCCTGGGCGGTCTCCAGCACGGCGGAGTAGTAGCCTTGCCGGTTGAGGTACGCCCCGGCCCAGCCGGACAGGAACCAGTTGATGAAGTCGTAGGCCGCGTCGAGCTTCCGGCCGCTCAGCGTCTTGGGGATGCCGAAGCCCGAGGCCCAGGCCCGGTAGCCCTCCTTCAGCGGCTGGTAGGTGCAGGGCACGCCCTGCGCCCGCACCTTGGTGACGGCGGGCGACCACATCGACTGGATCACCGTCTCGCCCGAGGCCATCAGGTTCACGGATTCGTTGAAGTCCTGCCAGAAGGCGCGGAACTGGCCGGCGCGCTTGGCCTCGATCAGCACCTTGATGGTGCGGTCGATCTCGGGCTTCGTCATGTTGCCCTTGTCGCCGTAGGTGTAGTCGCCGGTCGCCTCCACCACCATGGCGGCGTCCATGATGCCGATCGACGGGATGTTGAGGATCGAGGCCTTGCCCCTGAAGGCCGGGTTCAGGAGCTCCTTCCAGCTCGTGACGGGCATCTTGATCAGGTCCGGCCGGATGCCCAGCGTGTCGGCGTTGTAGACGGTGGGGATCAGCGAGATCCACTGAGTCTGTTCGCCGGCAAATTTTTTGGAGTCGATGCCCTCCAGGTAGAAGACCTTCTTGGGCGCCGTGCCCTGGTCGCCGATCTTCTTGCCCGCGACCTCGCCCTTGGTGAAGACCGAAGAGATCTTGTCGGCGAGCTTGATCCGCTTGGCGTCCATGCCCTGCAGGTTGCCAGAGGGCAGGATCTTCTTGAGGCTGAAATACTCGGTGTCGATCAGGTCGAAGGAGTTCGGCTGGGTGACCGCCCGCTTGGTCACCTCGTCGGTCACCACCGGAATGTATTCGAGGGTGATGCCCAGATCCTCCTTCACCTTCTTGGCGATGTCGGCGGACTGGTTCACGGCGGTGCCGAGATAGCGAAGGGTCACGGGCTCGGCGGCGTGCACCGCCGGGAAGCCGGTCACCGGCGTCGCGGCGAGCGCGGCGGCCCCCTTCAGGAGCGTGCGCCGGCTCGGCTTCTGGGGCAGGTCCATGGTGGTCTCCGTTAGGCGTCGAGGCGGTGGGCGGCTGAAGCGTCCCAGCCGACCGGGATCATGTCGCCGGGGCGGAGCGGGCGGGCCGCGAACTCCGCGTCGCTGAGGATCGCCGTGAGGGCGGCGGGGCTCTCGGGCGCGCGCTCCAGCCCCTCGGCGTCGAGGCCGACATGGACGCTGGTGCCCTGGTACTCGACGGCCACCACCCGGGCCGGCCGCGCGGCGGGGCCGGCCTCGGCGCCGAGCCGCATCCGGTCCGCCCGAACGGCGACGAGCCCCTCCGGCAGCCGGATCACGTTGTGGCCGCCGATGAACCGGGCCACAAAGGCGGTGACCGGGCGCTCGAACACGGTGCGCGGGTCGGCAGCCTGCTCGATCCGGCCGGCATTCATCACCACCACGAGGTCGGAGAGCGCCATCGCCTCCTCCTGGCTGTGGGTGACGTGGATGAAGGTGAGCCCGAGCTCGGTCTGGATCCGCTTCAGCTCGACCCGCATCCGCACCCGCAGGAACGGGTCGAGGGCGGAGAGCGGCTCGTCGAGGAGCAGCACCTTCGGGCCGGTGACGAGGGCGCGGGCGAGGGCCACGCGCTGCTGCTGGCCGCCCGAGAGCTGGGCCGGCAGGCGCCCGGCGAGGTGGCCCATCTGCACGAGGTCGAGCATGGCCATCGCCTTGGTCCGGCGCTCCGCCTTGCCGATCCCGCGCATCTTGAGGCTGAAGGCGACGTTGTCGCGCGCGTCGAGATGCGGGAACAGCGCGTAGCTCTGGAACATCATGGCGGTGCCGCGCTCGGCCGGGGCGGCGTCGCCCACCGCCTTCGGGCCGATCACCACGTCGCCCGCGCTGGCGCGCTCGTGCCCGCCGATCATCCGGAGCGTCGTGGTCTTGCCGCAGCCGGAGGGGCCGAGCAGGCAGCAATAGGCGCCGGACGGCACCTTCAGGTCGATGCGGTCGACCGCAATGGCCGCGCCGTAGCGCTTGGTCAGGCCGATCAGCTCGACGTCCATGCGGTTCTCCCCCGGGAGCTGCAGGCAAGCGGCGGGCCAGCGCGGCCGTCAGGCGTCCCGCCGCTCGGCCGGATCGACGGCCCGGTCGAGCACCCGCCCGCGCCCCGGCTCGGACAGGACCCGGCCGTCCTCGGCGATGACCTGCCCGCCCGCGATGGTCATGACCGGCCAGCCGGTGACGTCGAAGCCTTCCCAGGGCGTGTAGTCGGAGCCGTGGTGCAGGTTCGCTTGGCGGATGGTCTCGCGCCGGTTCGGGTCCCACAGGGTCAGGTCGGCGTCGAAGCCCGGGGCGATCGAGCCTTTGCGCGGGTAGAGCCCGTAGAGCTTCGCGTGGTTCGTGGCGGTGAGCGCGACGAACTGGTTGAGGCTGATCCGCCCCTTCGAGACCCCCTCCGAGAAGAACACCGGCAGCCGCGTCTCGATGCCGGGAATGCCGTTCGGGATCCAGCGGAAGGAGGTCTTCCCCCGCGGGTTCAGCTTGCCCTGCGGGTCGTCGTAGCGGAACGGGCAATGGTCGGACGAGACCACGTCGAAGATCCCGCGGCGGATCCCCGACCACACCGCCTCCTGGCTCTCGACGTCCCGCGTCGGCGGCGAGCAGACGTACTTCGCCCCCGCCATGAGATCCTCCTGGCCGAGACCCTTCATGTCCTCGGCCGTGAGGGTGAGGTATTGCGGGCAGGTCTCGGCCCGGATCTTCAGGCCGCGCGCCTGCGCCCAGGCGATCTGCTCGGTGGCCTCGCGGCCCGAGACGTGGACGATGACGATCGGCAGGTCGATCAGCTCGGCGTGGCTGATCGCCCGGTGGGCCGCCTCCCGCTCGACGATCTCCGGGCGCGACAGGGCGTGGCCGTAGGGCCGGGTCTCGCCCGCCCGCTCCAGCCGCTCGCTCAGGTAGCGGATCGCGTCGTAGCCCTCGGCGTGGACCATGACCCGGGCGCCCTGCCGCCGCGCGACGTGGAACACGTCGAGGAGCTGGCGGTCGTTCAGCACGAGGTCGTCGTAGGTCATGAAGACCTTGAACGAGGTGTAGCCGTCGGCGACCAGGGCCGGCAGCTCCTGGCCGAGCACCGCCTCGGTCGGGTCCGAGATGATCATGTGGATCGCCACGTCGACGTGGCACTGGCCCTCGGCGCTGGCCCGGTAGGCGTCGACGGCGCCGCGCAGCGAGGCACCCCGGGGCTGGAGCGCGAAGGGCATCACGCAGGTGGTGCCGCCGGCCGCCGCCGCCCGGGTGGCGCTGGCGAAATCGTCGGCCATGACGATGCCGGGGCCAGAATCCTGGGCGATGTGGACGTGGCTGTCGATGCCGCCCGGCAGGACCAGCAGGCCGGAGGCGTCGATCACCCGGGCGGCGTCGGCGATACCCTCGGCCACCGCGACGATCCGCCCGCCGCGCACGCCGATATCGGCCCGGACCGTGTCGCTCGCCGTGACCACCGTGCCGCCCCGGATGGCAAGGTCGAATTCAGGCATGCCGCTCACTCCTCCGCGCCAGCGGGCGCGCCGGGCCGATGCACGGTCCGCGCCGATTCGGGCGGACGCGGTCGGCACCGCAGGAGGTCACAGGCGGCCGTTCGGGTCCAGCGGGCAGCGCCATACGCGGAACCACGGTTCCGGCCGAGATCTTCGGCCGTCGTCGCTCTCCCGTCATCACGAGCGCAGCGACGTGACCCAGGGGCGCGCGACGCCGGAAAGCGGAGCGCTACCCTGGATTGCTTCGCTCCGCTCGCAAGGACAGGTGTCTCGCGGGGTGCCTCGGGCGGACCGGCGCGGACGCCCCGTCCGCGGGTCCGGCACGCAGGCGCGATGGCGCCGCTGCGTGGAACTGCCGCCAGACGCGGCGCATGTGCCGGGCGGAGCCGAAGCCGGCGCGCTCGGCGACCTGCTCCAGGCCGAGGTCGCTCTGCGCGATCAGCTCCCGGGCTAGCGCGACGCGGGACCGGTTGACCGCGTCCGTCACGGTCATGCCGGCGTGGAGCCGGAACAGCCGCGCGAGGTTGCGCGGGCTCGCGCCCGCGACCTGGCCGAGCAGCGCCGGCGACCAGTCCCGGGCCGGGTCGGCGGCGATCGCGTCCTGGGCCCGGTGGACCGCCGGGTGCAGATGGCTGCGCCCCTCGAGCCAGGGCGAGAGCTGGGGATCGTCGGGCCCGCGCCGCATGTACACGACGAGCGTCCGCGCGACGGCGACCGCCGTCGCCGGGCCCGCCCACTCCGCCACGAGGTGCAGCATCAGGTCGATGCCGGCCGTGACGCCGGCGCTGCTGAACCGGTCGCGGTCCTGCACGAACAGGCGGTTGTCCACGACTCGGGCCTCGGGGGCCGCCGCCCTCAGCCGGTCGCAGCTGGCATGGTGGGTGGTGCAGGCGTAGCCGTCGAGGAGCCCGGCCCGCGCCGCGAGCAGCGCGCCCTCGCAGACGGTCGCCACGGTGTGGCCCGGCCGGATGACGCCGCGCAGCCACGCGACGATCTCGGCCTCCGCGTCGGCGTCGGCCGCCGGGTCCGGCGCGTCGCCGAGCACCTGCGTCGCGGAGCCCGGCAGGAGCACGACCGTCCCGTCCGCCACCGTCTCCGGCAGCGGTCCGGCACCGCCCAGGTCGAGCCCGATCGAGCAGCGGGTGAGCGCCCGCGGTGCCGCGTACGCCACCGCGAAGCCGATCCGGTCCTGGACGGTGCCGGCGATCCGCAGCACCTCCAGCGGGCCGGCGAGGTCGAGCAGCAGCGCGCGCGGCGGCAGGACCACGAGGACCGGGATGTGCCGCGCCGCCCCGCTCACGCGGCGACCGGCAGGTCCGGGCCGGCCAGCGCCTGGTCCACGGTGGCGATCCGGGCGAACCGGTCGGTCAGCACCAGCTCGGTGCGGGCCTTGATCTCGTCCGCGCCGAAGCGGCGGCCGTCCGGGTGGGTCATGGCGAAGGTCAGGGTGGCCTCGGTCACGTAGTCGACCTGCCAGCCGCTGTCGGAGGCGTGGCGGGCCGTGGTCTCGCAGCACTGCTCGGTCCGGATGCCCGACACGATCAGCCGGCGGATGCCGTGCTGCGTCAGCCAGCCCGACAGGCCGCTATCGACCAGGGCGCTGTGCCGGCGCTTGTGGAAGGTGGCCGTCGGCGCGATCACGACCGGCGCGAGGGTACGGACGTGGCCGGAGGCGATGGCGAACGGGCCGCTCTCGGCCACGTGGAACACCTGCAGGACCGGGATCCGCCGCGCGGCGGCGCCGTCGATGAGCGCCTGCAGGCGCGCGGTGAAGGGCGGGACATCGGCGTCGTTCCAGAAGGGCCTGTGCCGGAAGGATTCCTGGACATCGATGACCAGCAGCGCAACATCGGACATTTCGTGTCTCCCGCTCAGTGAAGCGAGCCGCAGCATTCACCGGTGGGACGCAGCGGGAAAGAAACCGCACCGCCAACCAGTGGACATATCCGGCCATTCTCAGGCGAACAGGAGCCGCGCGTGAGCGACCATCCCAAGACGATCTTCGTGCTGACCGGGGCCGGCGTCTCGGCCGAGAGCGGGCTCGGCACGTTCCGCGACCGCGGCGGGATCTGGGCGCGGTTCGACCCGATGAAGCTCGCCACACCGGAGGCCTACGCGGCCGATCCCGACACGGTGCTCGACTTCTACGACCATCGCCGCCGCGGCGTGGTCGCGGCCGAGCCGAACGCCGCGCACTTCGCTCTGGCGCGGGCCGAGGCGCGGATCGCCGACCGGGGCGGGCGGCTGTTCCTGTGCACCCAGAACGTCGACGACCTGCACGAGCGGGCCGGCTCGCGGGCGGTCACCCACATGCACGGCGAGCTGCTCAAGGCGCGCTGCTGCGCCTGCGGCGCGGTCACCCCGTGGCGCGCCGATCTGAGCCGGGCGGACAGCTGCCCCACCTGCAGCACTCCGGGCCGGATGCGGCCGGACGTGGTCTGGTTCGGCGAGATGCCGATGCACCGCGACGCGATCGAGGCGGCGCTCTCCGAGGCCGACCTGTTCGTGGCCGTGGGCACGTCGGGGGCCGTCTACCCGGCGGCCGGCTACGTGCGGCAGGCCCAGGCCCTCGGCATCCCGACCTGCGAGGTCAACCTGGAGCCGTCCGACAACGCCGACGCCTTCGACGCGACCCGCTACGGGCCGGCGAGCGTCGCGCTGCCGTGCTACCTCGACGAACTCGGCCTCTAGCGGGGCGACCGGCCGACGGCGGGGATTCGGGACCGGCCGCAGACGGGGCCCACCACGCGGCGTTCGCCGTCGGGCTCGCCAACCTGTTGTGCGAACGGGGTTTCTCGGCCCGTGATCTGCCGGACCGGGCCAGGATCAAAATCTTAAATGACGCGAATCACATCGGCGCGAGCTGTCAAGAACTGGTCGGGCAGTTGCCCACGGGTTACAACAGTCAAGCTCGGGATCGGCGTCGCGGCCTACCCGAGCGTTCGTTGAAGCCACAAGGGGAAGCAACTACCCATGCAGCACTTCACCGTAACCGACCGCGAGCGTGACACCGTCCTGGCGGCACTGCGCTATTACCAGTTCTACCGGATGCAGGGTCATCCGTTCGACCCCCGTCAGGATCACCTGATCGACACCATCGCCGGCCGGGCCGGCGAGGCGTTGGACCTCGCAGAGATCGACGATCTCTGCGCCGGCCTGAACGGCAACCCGCACGCCCTCGCCGCCGCGGCGGCCTGAGGCAGCTTCCGGGGCGGCCGAGGCCGCCCTCGACGACCCCGCGGCCGGCCCAGGGACGGGGCCGGAGGACGGGCAACCTCCGAGATGAGCGGGCCACCGCCGCCGGAGCGAACCTTCCTCACCGGGGCCGGGCTTCGCGCCCGAACCACACCCTGCCGACGCGCATCCGGGCCTGCCCCGCGGCGCGTCGGTCCGACGGGTGGGTCCGCGCGGCGGGCCCCCCGAAAGGCCGGTTTCGCGCGACGCCGAAACGTGGCCTAACGGATGCGCGACGGCCGCAGGGCCGCGCCTTCCGGTAGCGCCGAGGTCGATGATGCGGACGGGTTCGCGACGGATCCGCCGCGGCGTCCTGCGGGGCGCCGTCCTGCTGCTCCTCGGGCTCGCGCCCGCCACACCCGAGCCCGTTCAGGCCGCGCCCGAGAGCGTCGCCACCGCGCTGGTCGTCTCCGTGGACGTGTCGCAATCCGTCGACGAGGCGCGCTTCCGGCTGCAGATGGAGGGCATCGCCGAGGCCCTGGAGGACCCGTCGGTCCTCGGCGCGATCACCGGCAACCCGGGCGGGATCCTGTTCGCGATGGTGACCTGGGCCGACCGGGCGACCCTCGCGGTCGGCTGGCGGCGGATCGCCGGCCAGGCCGACGCCGCGGCGGCCGCGGCCCTGGTGCGGGCGACGCCGCGCCAGGCGGGCGAGTTCACCTGCCTCGGCCAGATGTTCCGCACCGTGACCGCCGCCGTGCTCCCGGCGCTCCCGGTCCCGGCCGAGCGCGTGGTGGTCGACGTCTCCGGCGACGGGATCGACAACTGCACCGACGCCGCCAGTCTCGCGGAGGCGCACCGGTCACTGCTCGACACCGGCGCGACGATCAACGGCCTGCCGATCCTGGTGCCGGGCGAGAACGACGTGGTCGGGGCCGGGGCCTACCGGGCGCCCGGCTACGGCCTGCTCCCGACGCCGCTGCCGCAGGAGCGCACGGGCCTGGAGCAGTGGTACCGCGCGCACGTCATCGGAGGCCCGGGCGCCTTCCTGCTGGCGGCTGCCGGCTACAGCGATTTCTCCAGGGCGCTGCGGCGGAAATTCGTGATCGAGATCAGCGCGCTGGGGCGGTGACGGGGCTCTCCCCGGACGTACGTCACGCGGATCGAATTGCGCTCGCGGCCGGCCCTGAGCCAACCGTGACGGGCCGGCTCGGACCTGACGGAGGCTGGGGTATTACGCGCTCCGTCATCATGAGCGAAGCGACGCAGGGCAGCGCGACCTCGGAAGGCTTGGCGTGACCCTGGGTTGCTTCGCTCCCCTCGCAAAGCCGGTGGGGCAGAAACGGATAACCGGGAAGCGTTTCAGCCCCTCAGGGTGCCTTCTTCAGCTGCTGCTCAGCGCGGGTGAGCGCCGCCTCGCACGCCTGCGCGTCGCCCTTCTGATCCGCCGTGCGCGCCTCTTCCAGGGCGACCTTCGCCTGCTGGGCGGCGTCCGCGCCCTGGCCGGCCTGGGCCGACTTCTCCGGCGGCGCCTGCGGCGACTCGTTTGCCCGCTGGCCCTCCGTCCCGGTGACACCCTCGCCGCCGCGCTTGGCGGCGTTACCCTGGCCGCTGGTCGAGGCGGAGATCGACTGGGTCAGCTCGGACTGGACCCGCTTGGAGACGCCCTCGATCCGGTCGCCGCAGGGCGAGGCGAGGGCGGGGGCCGCCGTCAGGATCAGGGTCAGGCAGGCCGTCAGGGCGGGACGCATCATCGGGTCGAGTACTTTCCAAGAGAATGGGGCCGCGGGTTTCCCCACGGCCCCAACGCCTCGCGACGGGTGACGGTTCAGGCGCTCAGCTGATCGCGGATCGGCAATTGCCGGACCCGCCGGCCGGTGGCCGCGAAGATCGCGTTGGCGATGGCCGGCGCCACCGGCGGCACGCCGGGCTCGCCGACGCCGCCGAGCGGACCGTCCCAGCGGCCGGTCGGCACCAAGTGCACGCGGACCGCCTTCGGGGCGGCGTCGATCCGGAGGACCTCGTAGCCGTCGAAGTTGTTCTGGACCGCCCGGCCCTGCTTGAAGGTGATCTCGGAGGTGAGGGCGAGCCCCATCCCCATGACCACGGCGCCCTCCATCTGCGAGCGGATGCGCTCCGGGTTCACCTGCGGGCCGCAATCGACCGCGATGTCGATCGCCTTCACCTGGACCTGGCCCTTGTCGTCGACCTCCACCTCGGCCGCCACCGCCGTGTAGGTGACGAAGCTGTAGTGGCCGGCGATGCCGAGGCCGGTGCCCTTCGGCATCTGGCGACCCCAGCCCGCGCCCTTGGCGGCCGCCTCGATCACGCCGCGCAGGCGGCCGGTCTCGATCGGGTAGCGCTTCGGGTCCTCGCCGTAGTTCCAGACGTCGCCGATCTCGGTCGGGCTGATCTTGCGATCGGGTCCGATGAGCGCGAGCAGGTACTCCTTCGGCTCGCGGCCGGCGGCGTGCGCCAGCTCCGACACGAAGGACTGGATCGCGAAGGCGTGCGGGATGTTCGACACCGAGCGGAACCAGCCGATGCGGGCATGCGCGGCGGCCTCGGGGTTTTCCAGCCGCATGTTCGGGATGTCGAGCGGCGTGTTGACCAGCCCCATCCCGAGCTCGAACGGCAGCTCGTGCTTCGGGTCGGGCGCGAAGATCGAGCCGATCGTCGGAGCCACCGAGCGGTGCAGCCACGCCACCGGCATACCCTTGTCGTCGAGGCCGGCCTCCAGCCGCTCCACCGAGATCGTGTGGTAGAAGCCGTGGTGGAGGTCGTCCTCGCGGGTCCAGGCCAGCTTCACCGGCGCGCCGTCGACGGCCTGCGAGCAGAGCGCCGCCTCGACCACGTAATCGGGCTTCGACTTGCGCCCGAACCCGCCGCCGAGCAACGTGACGTTCACCTTGACCTTGTCGTCGGGCAGCTTGAGCGCCTTCATCAGGCGGTCGTTGGCGGCCTGCGGACCCTGGACGCAGGCCCAGGCCTCGCAGAACCCGTCCTTCACCCGGGCTACCGCCGCCGGGGGCTCCATGGGGGCCTGGGCGAGGTGCGGCACGAAGTACTCGGCCTGGACCTTGGTCTTGGCCTTGGCCATGGCGCCGTCGACGTCGCCCTGCGTGCGCACGACCTTGCCGGGCTTGCGCGCGGCGGCCTCCAGCTCCTTGCGGAACGCGTCGGTATCGTAGCCGGCGTTCGGGCCGTCGTCCCAGGTGATCTTGAGCGCGTCCCGGGCCTTCAGGGCTGCCCAGGTGTTCTTGGCCACCACGGCGACGCCGCCGAGCGGCATGAACTCCGAGGGGATCGGGGTGGCGTCGATCTTGAAGATCTTCACGACGCCCGGGACCTTCTTGGCCTCGCTGTCGTCGAAGGACTTCACCGTGCCGCCGTAGACGGCCGGGCGCGCGACGACCGCGTACAGCATCCCGTCGAGCTTGGTGTCGAGGCCGTAGATCGCCTTGCCGGTGGTGATGTCGAAGTTGTCGATCAGCCCGACCTTGCCGGTGCCGATGTAGCGGAAGTCCTTGGGGTCCTTCAGCTTGACGTCGGTCGGAACCGGCAGCTCGGCGGCGGCCTTGGCGACCGCTCCGTAGCCGAGGGTGCGGCCCGACTTGGCGTGGGTCAGGGTGTGGTTGACAGCCGTCACCTCGGAGGCAGGCACGCCCCACTGCTTGGCCGCCGCCTGGATCAGCATCAGCCGCGCGGCGGCGCCGGCGTGGCGGAAGTGCTGGAAGAAGTGGCGGGTCGAGCGCGAGCCGTCGGTGTCCTGGTTGCCGAAGCGGGTCTCGTCGCCCCAGGCCTGGACCACCTTCACCTTCGACCAGTCGGCCTCCAGCTCGTCGGCGACCGTGAAGGCCACCGAAGTGCGGATGCCCTGACCCATGTCGGAGCGGTGGTTGGTCACGGTGACGGTGCCGTCCGGCGCGATCGCGACGAAGACCTTCGGGTCGTCGCGCCAGCCGTGCGGCATGCCGTCGGCGCCGAATTTCTGCTCCTTCTGCTCCTGGGTCTGGGTCTCGTCGGCCCGAGCGGGGCGGAGCGAGAGGGCCAGCACCAGGGCGCCGGCACCGCCGAGGATGCCGCGGCGGCTGACATTGTCGAGGGCCGGCCTGGTGCCGGCGGCGAGCTCAGCGGTGAGCTTGGCGTCGTGGATCACAGGCGCTCTCCCTTGCTGGCGGGCGCCGTCTGGCCGGCGGCCTGATGGATCGCGGCGCGGATGCGCGGGTAGGTGCCGCAGCGGCAGATGTTGCCGCTCATCGTGGTGTCGATGTCGTCGTCGGTGGGCTTCGGCGTGTCCTTGAGGAGGGCGGCCGCCTGCATGATCTGGCCGCACTGGCAGAAGCCGCACTGGGCGACGTTCTGGTCGCGCCACGCCACCTGCACGGGATGGTTGCCGTCCGGCGACAGACCCTCGATGGTCACGACCTCCTGGCCGGCGGCCGCCGAGACGGGCGTGATGCAGGCGCGGGTCGCCGCGCCGCCGAGATGGATGGTGCAGGCCCCGCAGAGCGACACGCCGCAGCCGAACTTGGTGCCGGTGAGCCCGAGCTCGTCCCGCAGGTACCACAGCAGCGGCATGTCGGGGTCGCCGTCGAAGCTGCGCGCAGCCCCGTTCACGGTGAGTTTGATCATCGTTGCGTCCTGTCTGGCGGCGCCGGAGCGGCGATCAGTCGGGTCCGAGCCGGGCCGGGGGCCTCGGCCGGCTTAGCCGGCTCACGTTCCCCGGTGCGGACAGGCCGCGGGGCGAACGCTCAAGCTCAGAATAATAAATATTCTAAGGCACGCGGCGGGGTGGGCGCAACGCGGGGACGCGGCCGGTCATCCCCGAGCCTCTGCGCCCCGGGCACGCCGCGTGCGGCGGCGCACATGGGCGACCATCGATGCGGAGACGCGGGCCAGTCGATTCAGGCCGGCGTTCCGGTCAGCCGCGCGCCGTGGCCGCGGTTGGTTCGAAGCGCGAACGCATCGTTACGCCCCGACATAGCGTGTCGATCCTCAGTCGTTTCGCTCGCGAGGACGGCGTTTCGCGTCCAACTCAGATCCCCTGGCACTGACCCATTCTGGTAGCAATCGAGGCACGTCGGTCGTAGACCGTCACGGCACGGTCTCCAGATCCGTCCTGCGGAACTCGTCGGCCGTGGCCAGGATCGGCGTGCGGTAGAACCGTGCCGCCGCGTAGTGGAGACAATCGCCGAGGTTGAGGCCGTGGCGGCCGGCCCGGTATCGATGCGCGGCCGACAGGGCGAGCGCCGTCGTCTCGATGGCCGGCGGCAGGTCGCAGATCTCGATGCCCCTGGCTTCGAGAAATTCGAGGACGATCGGCCCGACCGCCTCGACCGTCATGTCGAACTTGTCGGGCCGCGCGAGGGCCAGCACCGTTTCGAGGACGGCAACGGGCGACGTTCTGCACTGGCGTGCCGAGGCGAGCGCCGTGGAGATCCGCTCGGCCTCGGGCTCGTCGGCGAGCAGGGCCACGATCGCGGACGCATCCACGAACATCAGACGCTTTCCCACATCGCGTCATACGCGTCCCGCGCGAGAGGCACGCGGGCGGTCTCGCTGAGCGCGACCCCGTGCTTCTGACGCACCCGTGCGGCGGTCTCCCGCGGGGACTCCTCCCGGTGGCGGCGCTCGATCGCCTCGCGCATGGCGATGACGATCGCCTCGGTGATGCCGACTCCCACCAGGGCGGCGAACCGGCGTGTCAGCGCGTCGGCCTCGGGATTGTTGACGTTGATCGGCATGCGGTCGGCCCTCGGGCACGATGTAGATAAGCTCTTCCGCCGATCTACACCAGCGTGCGGCCCTCAGACCGTCACCTGCGTCCCGACCTCCACCACGCGCCCGGTCGGGATCTGGAAGAAGTCCGTCGCGTCGTTGGCGTTCTTGGCGAGGGTGATGAAGATCCGGTCCTGCCAGAGCGGCATGCCGGAATGCGCCGCCGGCCGGATCGAGCGGCGCGATAGGAAGAACGACGTCGCCATGATGTCGAACTTGAAGCCCTGGCGGCGCAGCAGCACCAGCGTCTTCGGGATGTTCGGCGTCTCCATGTAGCCGAACTTCATCACGACCTTGTAGAAATGCGGGCCCACCGGCTCGATCCGCACCTTGTCGGCCTCGTTCGAGCGCGGCGTGTCCACCGTCTCGACGGTGAGGATCACGTTCTTCTCGTGCAGCACCTTGTTGTGCTTGAGGTTGTGCAGGAGCGCCGCCGGGGCGATCTCGGGATCGCTCGTCAGGAACACCGCGGTGCCGCGCACGTGGTGGGGCGGGCTCTTCTCCAGCATGCCGACCAGCTCGACCAGCGGCACGTCGGTCTTGCGGGTCTTGTTGAACAGGATCGTCACCCCGCGCACCCAGGTCCACATCAGGATGATGAGGCCGCCCGCGAGCAGCAGGGGTACGTAGCCGCCCTCCACGACCTTGATCAGGTTGGAGAGCAGGAACAGGAACTCGAGGACGATGAAGGGCAGCATCACGGCGGCCGCCGCGACCGGCGACCACTTCCACATGCGCCACATCACCAGGAAGGTCAGCGAGGCGGTGAGCAGCATCGTGCCGGTCACCGCGATGCCGTAGGCCGATGCCAGCGACGACGAGGTCTTGAACAGCACGGCGAGCAGCACCACGCCGAACATCAGGAGGGCGTTGATCTGCGGCAGGTAGATCTGGCCGGCATGCGACTCGGAGGTGTGGCGGATCTCCAGCCGCGGCAGCAGGCCGAGCTGGATCGCCTGCCGGGACAGCGAGAAGGCGCCGGTGATCACCGCCTGGCTCGCCACCACGGTGGCGATCGTGGCGAGCACCACCATCGGCAGCAGGCCCCAGGCGGGCACGAGCTGGAAGAACGGATCGGCCGTGTCGGGCTTCTCCAGCACCAGGGCCGCCTGCCCGAGATAGTTGAGGGCGAGCGCCGGGAAGACGAGGCAGATCCAGGCCACCTGGATCGGCTTGCGGCCGAAATGACCGAGATCGGCGAACAGGGCCTCGGCCCCGGTCACCGCCAGGAACACCGCCCCCAGGGCGATCAGCGCGCCGCTGCCGTGGCCGAGCAGGTAGTGCACGGCGTGCCAGGGATTGAGCGCGCGGAACACCTCCGGGTGCAGGGTGATGTGCGGCAGCGCCGCGAGCGCCATGGCGAGGAACCACACGACGGTCACCGGCCCGAAGAAGGCCGCCACCTTCCCGGTCCCGCGGTTCTGCACGAGGAACAGCGCGACGATGATCACCACGGTGATCGGCAGGACGTACTCGTCGAGGGCGGGCGTGACGAGCTTCAGGCCCTCCACCGCCGAGAGGACCGAGATCGCCGGCGTGATCACCGCGTCGCCGTAGAACAGCGAGGCGCCGAGGAGCCCCAGCATGAACACGATGCGCGAGCCGCCGAGCGCCTTCCGGGCCAGCGCCATCAGCGAGAGGATGCCGCCCTCGCCGTTGTTGTCCATGCGCAGCAGGATCGCGACGTACTTGACCGTCACGATCATGAAGAGGGCCCAGAGGATCAGCGACACGGTGCCGATCACCTCCTCGGGCAGCAGGATGCCGTCGGTCCGGGCCGGGACCAGGGCCTCGCGGAACGCGTAGAGCGGGCTGGTGCCGATATCGCCGTAGACGACGCCGACGGAGCCGACCAGCAGCGTCCAGAACCCGGCATGGCCGTGCTGGGTCTCGGCCTTCTCGGGGGCGTCGAGGCTGCCGGCGGTGGCCGGCCCGTGCGTCGGCGCCGGGGCGCCGGTCTCGTCGGCGGCCTGGGCGGCCGCGCGCGCGGCGTCGGGGGCTGCGGGCGCGGGCTGGGGGGCTACGCCGGGTGCGAAGGTTTGGCTCATGCGGATGTCGGAAGCTCGGGCGTGGCCGGCGCTTCGCGGTTCGGCTCAGGGGCCAGTCGGGGCCGGGCAGAAAACGCGAAGACTCCGCCGAACCGTGCGGGCCGGCCACCGGGCCGACCGCTCGCGGGATCGTGCGGCCTTGCTATCATGCCCTCGTGCGCCCGGAAACCGTGTGCACCCGCGAAGAACGCGGAGCTGGGTCTCGGCACGGCGGGCCACGCCGCCAACGTTAACCGGACGCGCGGCGCCCCGGAGCGACGGCGGGAGGCGACGCGGTCTCCGTCTCGCGGGACCTGCGCGTCGGCCCGCCCGTCACTCGGCGGCGGTGCGGTTCCCGCCCTGGCCGAATCGGCGCTCGATGTAGTCGATCACGATCGTCTCGAAGTCCTTGGCCAGCGTCGGGCCGCGGAGCGTCATCGCCTTCTTGCCGTCGATGAAGACCGGCGCGGTCGGGGTCTCGCCGGTGCCGGGCAGCGAGATGCCGATATCGGCGTGCTTCGATTCGCCCGGGCCGTTCACGATGCAGCCCATCACGGCCACGTTCAGCCCCTCGACGCCCGGATAGGTCTTCTTCCACTCCGGCATGGAGGTGACGATCCAGTTCTGGATGTCGCGGGCGAGTTCCTGGAACGTGGTCGAGGTCGTGCGGCCGCAGCCCGGGCAGGCCGCCACCATCGGCACGAAGGTGCGGAACCCCATGGTCTGCAGGAGTTCCTGGCTGGCCTTGACCTCGACGGTCCGGTCGCCGCCGGGCTCGGGGGTCAGCGAGTACCGGATCGTGTCGCCGATCCCCTCCTGGAGCAGCACGCCGATGGCGGCCGAGGCGGCCACGAGACCCTTCGATCCCATGCCGGCCTCGGTGAGGCCGAGATGGATGGCGTAGTCCGAGCGGCGCGCCACCTCGCGGTAGACGGCGATCAGGTCCTGCACCGCCGAGACCTTGGCCGAGAGGATGATCTTGTTCTGCGGCAGGCCGAGCTCCACGGCTCGGTCGGCCGAGCTGATCGCCGAGCGGACCATCGCCTCGCGCATCACCGCCCGGGCGTCGATCGGCCGCGGCGCCTTGGCGTTCTCGTCCATCAGGTGGGTGAGCAGCTCGCCGTCCAGCGAGCCCCAGTTGGCGCCGATCCGCACGGTCTTGTTGTGCTTGATCGCCTGCTCGATGATCGCCGAGAACTGCGTGTCCTTCTTGTCCTTGAAGCCGACGTTGCCGGGGTTGATCCGGTACTTGGCCAGCGCCTCGGCGCAGGCCGGGTGGTCGGCGAGCAGCTTGTGGCCGATGTAGTGGAAGTCGCCCACCAGCGGCACGTGGACGCCGATCCGGTCGAGGCGCTCGCGGATCTTCGGCACCGCGGCGGCCGCCTCGTCGCGGTCGACTGTGATGCGCACGAGCTCCGAGCCGACCCGGGCGAGCTGGGCGACCTGCGCCACCGTGGCGTCGATGTCAGCCGTGTCGGTGTTGGTCATCGACTGGACGACGATCGGGGCGCCGCCGCCGACGGTGACCGCGCCCTCGCCCTCACCGACCGTGACGCCGACGGTGCGGTGGCGCGGGGCGGGGCCGGCGATCTCCGGTCCGCCGCCGGCCAGCGGGTTGTCGGCGGGGTTCTCGGAACGGGTGGCTTCCATGACTTCCATCGTGGACTTTCGCGGGCGCGCCTCGCGGGTGCCGGAGCCGTGACGGCTGCCGGGCCCGGTCCCGGGGACACGCCTCGCCGGAACTTCGGGGCTGCCGCGGGTTAGCTGCGGACGACCCGGCGCCGCGTCAACCCGGCGCCGCGCGGGGCAGCATCGCGCAGGACAGCATCGCGGCTGTCATGTCGTATCCGGGCGCGGATGTCGAGTTTCCTGCACGTCCCGGCGGCACCCGCCGCCGTCGCTAGCCGGTTTTCGTCGGACTCTGTTGCCGATTCGCTCAGGCCGGGACAGGTGCCGGCGCGGGGCGGGCACCCCGCCGCGATCCCGTCGCACGGTTGATGCTGCATCGCAGCATCCCATCTGTGTGGTGGATCAGGAGGCCGACATGAGCGAGCAATTCGGTGGCGCCGAGCCGCACAACCCCGCCACCGCCGTTCCCGAATCGCCCGTCACCGACGCGATCGAGGCGCAGCCGACGCAGGTGCCGGGCCCCGCGCTCGCCGGGCCCAAGTTCGAGAAGCCGGTGGCGCTCGCCCTCCAGGGCGGCGGCGCGCACGGCGCCTTCACCTGGGGCGTGCTCGACGCGCTCATCGAGGACGGCCGCCTCGGCTTCGAGGCGGTGACGGGGGCGAGCGCCGGGGCGATGAACGCCGTCGTCCTGGTGGATGGCTGGCTGAAGGGCGGCCCGGACGGGGCCCGCGAGGGTCTGGAGCGGTTCTGGCGCGAGGTCAGCCTCGACGGCGACCTGGGGCCGGCCCAGCGCAACCTCGTGAGCGGCCTGTTCAGCCTGTGGAAGGGCAACCCGGTGGCCGAGTTCTGGGCCAAGATGCTGGCGCCGAGCCCCTACGTGTCGAACCCGCTCAACATCAATCCGCTGCGCAAGGCGCTCGCCGAGCAGGTCGATTTCGACCGCCTCCGCGAGGCCGACACGGCGGGCCTGTTCGTGTCGGCGACCAACGTCTGGACCGGCAAGCTCGCGGTGTTCGAGCGCGAGCGCCTGACCGTCGACCACCTGATGGCCTCGGCCTGCCTACCCACGGTCTTCCAGGCGGTGGAGATCGACGGCGTGCCCTACTGGGACGGCGGCTACCTCGGCAACCCGCCGCTCTACCCCCTGCACCGCGGCGCCCAGACCCGCGACATCCTGCTCGTGCAGATCAACCCCGTGGAGCGGCGCGAGACCCCGCGCACGGAGGCCGAGATCCGCGACCGGCTCAACGAGATCACGTTCAACGCGAATCTGATGCGCGAATTGCGGGCGATCGACTTCCTGGACGGGCTGATCGAGGAGGGCACCCTCGGCCAGGGCCAGTACCGCCGGGTCCTCGTGCACCGGATCGACGGCACCGACGCCCTCGAAGACTATAACGCCGCCTCCAAGCTCGACGCGCGCTGGACCGTGTTCAAGCGCCTGCGCGACAAGGGCCGCGCCGCCGCGCAGGCCTGGCTCGCCGAGAACTACGAGCGGATCGGCCGGGATTGCACGGTCGACCTTCAGCAGACGTATCAGTGATGGGCCCTTCGGGCCGTGTACGAATAATTGATATCAAGACAATTTTCTGTCGAGATCTGTCAAAGATTGTCGGATCTGGCAGATTATCGGCCTGATGTTCGGTGGAAGGAAGGGAGTTTGCGTATATGTATTTTGGTCTGACTTCGAGTTAATAAAAATTTTTCTTCATAAGCGACGATGAAGCGTCTACGGGCAGAGCGCGGTTGATGAGGCGGCGACTCACTCACCGCGGGGAGAGCCCGAGACATGTCATTTCGTATGTCTGACTACAGGATCAGCATCAAGATCGCTCTTGTCATGGGCACGATGCTCATCGTTACATTGGTCGTGGCCGGCATAACCTTGCGGAACATCGGTGACATCCGGGAAGCTCAGGACCGGATCGAGCATACGCAGGCGGTGCTGGAACAGGTCGAGCGGATGAGCCTCGCGATGGTGAATCGGGAGACCGGCCTGCGCGGCTACCTGATCGCCGCGGAGCCGCGCTTCCTCGAGCCCGAGACGGCCGGACGTGAGGCCTTCGCGGCGGCCTGGTCGGAGATGCGGCGGCTGGTGGCGGACAACCCCGCGCAGCAGGCACGCTTGACGGACCTGAAGTCGCTGGCTGATCGCTGGGGCAGCGCGTTCGCGGATCGCGAGATCGCCCTGATGCGCGATGCCGCGACGCGGGAAGAGGCGCGCCGGATCATGATCTCGGGCGTCGGCAAGGCGATCATGGACGAGATCCGCGCCAAGACGGCCGAGATCGCCGACACGGAGCGCGCGCTGATGAACGGCCGGGCTCAGGCCGCGGCGACGGCCATCGCGGCGACGCGTTCAGCGAGCCTGATCGGCCTCGGCCTGATGGCCGGCATCGGGCTGATCGGTCTGGCGCTCCTGCAGATCGGCATCGCCAAGCCGGTCCGCGCCATCACGGCCGCGATGACCCGGATGGCGGCGAACGATCTCCGGACCGAAGTGCCCGGAGTCGGCCGCGGTGACGAGATCGGCGCCATGGCCGATGCGGTCCGAGTCTTCCGCGACGGCCTCGTCCGAGCCGCGACCCTCGAAGCCGAGGCTGCGCAGGCCCGTGCCGCCCTCGATGCGCAACGCAAGGCCGCGATGGTCGAGATGGCCGACGGCTTCCAGGCGGCGGTCGGCGGTGTGGTGCGGGCCGTCTCGTCGGCGGCGAGCGAACTCGAATCCACGGCCGCGCGCATGAGCTTCGCTGCGGCCGAGACGGCCGACCAGTCGACGACGGTCGCGGCGGCGGCCGAGCAGGCGGCCACGAATGTCAGCACGGTGGCTGCCGCCGCCGAGGAACTCGGCACGACCATTCACGAGATCGGCCGTCAGGTGCAGACGGCGGCCGACTTCGCCGACACGGCCGTCGCGGAGGCCGGACGATCCGCGGACCTGATGCGCAGCCTGCGGGAGAGCGCGACGCGGATCGGCGACGTGGTCGGCCTCATCTCGGGCATCGCCGGCCAGACCAACCTGCTGGCCCTCAACGCCACGATCGAGGCGGCCCGCGCCGGCGCGGCGGGTCGCGGCTTCGCGGTGGTCGCGAGCGAGGTCAAGGAACTGGCCGAGCAGACCGCCAAGGCGACCGAGGAGGTCGCCCGACAGGTCGGCGAGATCCAGTCCTGGACCGGGGACGCCTCCGACGCGATCACGCGGGTCGTCAGCCGCATCAACGAGATCAGTGCAGTGTCGAGCGGGATTGCCGCGGCGGTCGAGGAGCAGGGTTCGGCGACCCAGGAGATCGTCCGGAACGTCGGGCAGGCGGCACTCGGGACCGGAGCCGTCACCAACAACATCACGGCCCTGGCCCGCTCGGCGGAGGGGGCTGGGAGCGCCGCCGCACAGGTGCTCGAGGCGGCGTCCGGGCTGCTGGGGCAGGCTCAACAGCTCGACGTGGAAGTGGGCCGCTTCCTCGACACGGTCCGGACCGGTTGAGGCCGCCCGCCGGCCTTCCGATCCGCGGCGGTCGAGCCTGCGTCGAAACGACCGTCGCGGCGCATGAAACCGTGGCGGGTCGGGCGCGTTGCCGCGCGGAAAATCGCGCGCTCAGTGGCGCGACGAGGTCGCGAAGAGGTCACCGCCATGACGCTGCTGCGCCGCGAGGCCCTGATCCTGATCGGTGCCGGTCTCGCCGGCGGCGCCCGCGCCGCGGAGCAGCCCGCCGGCACCGCGCGGGCCACGGATTTCGCCTTCGAGACCCCGGAGGCCGCGCCGATGCCGCTCTCCGCCTACGCGGGGAAGCCGATTCTCGTGGTCAACACCGCGACAGCTTGCGGCTATGCCGGGCAGCTCACCGGGCTGCAGACGATCTGGACGCGGTTCGGCGATCGCGGGCTCATCGTGCTGGGCGTCCCGTCGCCGGATTTCGGCAACCAGGAACCCCTGGACGGCCAGGCCATCGCGGAGGCGGCGCGGAGGAATCACGGCGTCACCTTCCCGCTCACGGCCAAGACCCGGGTGAAGATGCCGGGCGCCCACCCGTTCTACCGCTGGGCGGCGGCCGAGCGCCCCGCCGAGACGCCGCGCTGGAACTTCCACAAGTACCTGATCGCCCGCGACGGCAGCCTCGCGGCGGCCTTCGCCACGCAGGTCGAGCCGACCGATCCGCGGGTGATCTCGGGGATCGCCGCCACCCTCGACCAGGCCTGACCGCGACGCCGGGCCGGCAGGCGGGATTAAACGTGCGGCCCCCGCGTTCACACATCATGGCATCGGACAAGAACAAGCGCGCGGACCTCCTCGACCTGCTGGTGCCCCTGCGGCGCTACGCGCGGTCGCTCACCCGCGACACGCTGCGGGCCGACGACCTCGTGCACGACACGCTGGTGCGGGCCCTGGAGATGCAGGGCTCGCTGCGGCCGAACACCAATCTGCGCACCTGGATGATGACGGTGCTGCACAACGCCTTCATCGACGAGCAGCGCCGCCGGCAGGTCGAGGCGCGGCACGCCGACACACTGGTCCGGATGACCGAGGACATGGCGCCGCCGGCCCAGGAGGGTCAGGTGCGCCTCGCCCAGATCCGGCAGGCCTTCCTCAAGCTGCCGGAGGAGCAGCGCGCGGCGCTCCACCTCGTCACCCTGGAAGGCATGGCCTACGCCGACGCGGCGGCCGTCCTCGGCATCCCGATCGGCACGCTGATGTCCCGTCTCGGCCGCGGCCGGGCGGCTCTGCGGGCCTTCGAGGAGGGGACGCGGACCGACCGCAGCTCCGACGAGGCGGAGCCCGCCAAGACACCCGAGACGCGGCGCGGACCGCCCTCCACCCTCCGGCTCGTCGTGTCCGACGAGCCGCGGGAAAGGTCCGCCTGGCCTCTGCGACGCGCCGTCGGAGAGAGCTGAGCGCGGAGCTGATGAAGGACCGGCACCCGCGGGCGCCGGTGCCGACTGACGATTGCGACCGGCGGATCGCCTCCGGGCACGCTGGATTCGAGGACTTCACGATGATCGATCCGATCACAGACGACGATCTCATCGCCTTCGTCGACGGCCAGATCGACCCGATGCGCCGTCTCGACGTCGAGGCGCACCTCGCGGCCAATCCCGAGGCCGCGGCCCGGGTGATGGCCGAGATGCACGATCGCGACGCCCTCAGGGCCTGCTTCGAGCGCGTTCCGGGGCCCGGGCCGGACCGGAACATGGTCCTGGCGCGCCGCTTCGACCGGAACCTGCGCTGGCGCCGCGTCGCCTCGCGCCTGAAGCGGGCCGCCGCGATCGCGGTGCTCGTGGGCGCGGGCTGGCTGGCCCACGACGAGATCGGCCGCTTCGGCGTTCCCGACACCCTGGCGGCGACCCCGGATCCGGCCCTGATCGCCGACGCGCGGCAGGCCCGGGTCGTGGCGCAGCTGCGCAAGAGCATCGGTGGCCAGGCCGACGATCCGGTCTACGACCGGGCGCGGCTCCGCTCGGCGACCGGCATCGACCTGCCGGCCCTGCCGGACGGCTGGCGGGTGCGCGACATCCAGGTCTTCCCCGCCCGGCACGGCACCGGGATCGAGGTCGCCTTGGAGACCGAGCGCTTCGGCGAGGCGTCGCTGTTCGCCACCCGCGGCATCCGCGGCGGACCGACGACGCTCATCACCGGCTCGGACGACGGCGACGTCGTCTCGTGGAACGCGGGCGACACCGCCTACGCCCTGAGCGGCCCGCGCAGCGACGCGGACCTGCGTCAGGCGGCGAGCCTCCTCGGCGCCGGTCCGGCGACCCGCTGAGCGCCGCGCCGGACTCCCGCCCGGGGCCTCGACAGGGCGCCCCGGCGGGTGCCAAAGATCGGCCATGCAGGCCGCGGATCCAGCACGGGACCCAGCACGGGACGATGACGGGCTCGCAGCCCTGTTCGAGGCGGCGCGCGCGGTGCGCGCGCACGCGCACGCGCCCTATTCCCGCTTCCCCGTCGGGGCCGCGCTGCGCGACGAGCGCGGCGCGATCCACGCCGGGTGCAACGTCGAGAACGCCGCATACCCGGTCGGGACCTGCGCGGAGGCCGGGGCGATCGCCGCCATGGTGGCGGCCGGCGGCCGGCGCATCGCGGCGATCCTGGTCTGCGGCGACGGCAACGGCCTGGTGACGCCCTGCGGCGCCTGCCGCCAGCGCATCCGCGAGTTCGCCCGGCCGGACACCCCGATCCACGCCGCCGGTCCGGGCGGGGTCGCCCGCACCTTCACGCTGGCGGAGCTGCTGCCGGAATCCTTCGGCCCGGAGACGCTCGGTGAGTGAGGCGGCCGCCCGCGACGCCCTGCGCGCCGCCGGCTTCGCGGGTCCCTACGCCTGCGCGGTGGTGACCGGCACCGGCCTCGGCGGGATCGCGGCGGCCCTCACGGACGCGCGCGCCGTCGACTACGCGGCGATCCCCGGATTTCCGGGGCCCGGTGTCAGCGGCCACGGCGGCCGGCTGCATCGCGGCCGCCTCGCCGGGCGGCCGGTCCTGATCTTCGAGGGGCGGGCCCACGCCTACGAGCGCGGTGACCCGGCGGCGATGCGGGTGCCGCTCGCTTGCGCCCGGCACCTCGGCGCCCGCCGCCTGCTCCTCACCAACGCCTCCGGATCGCTGCGGCCCGCGACCGGGCCCGGCTGCCTCGTGCTGCTCGCCGACCACATCAACCTCTCCGGCCTGAGCCCGCTGATCGGCGAGGCCAGCGACGCCCGGTTCGTGCCGATGACCGAGGCCTACGACCCGGACCTGCGGGCGCGGCTCCGCGCGGCGGCCGGGGCCTGCGGCGTGCCCCTGGGGGAGGGAGTCTACGCGTGGTTCTCGGGCCCGAGCTTCGAGACGCCCGCGGAGGTGCGGATGGCCGGCATCCTGGGCGCCGACCTCGTGGGCATGTCCACCGTGCCGGAGGTGATCCTCGCCCGGTTCCTCGACCTGCCGGTGGCGGCGGTCTCGGTGGTGACGAACCTCGCGGCCGGCATTGCCGGCGGCGCGCCGCACCACGCGGAGACGAAGGAAGTCGCGGCCCGGGCCGCGGAGGATCTCGGCCGCTTGGTCCGGGCGTTCGTGGCCGGCCTGCCCGACGGAGAGACAGCCGATGACTGACCCCGAAGCCGGCGCGGTCGCACGCCGGGCCCTGCCGCTCCTCGACCTCACCGATCTCGGCGAGACCTGCACCGAGACCCGGATCGACGTCCTCTGCCGGGACGCGAAGCGCGGCGGCGTCGCGGCGATCTGCGTCTGGCCGCGCTTCGTCGCGCAGGGCGCGCGGGCGCTCGCGGGCACCGCGATCCGGATCGCCACGGTGATCAACTTCCCCGCGGGCGGCGAGGACTGCGCCCGCGCCACCGACGACACCGCCGAGGCGCTGCGCGACGGCGCCGACGAGATCGACCTCGTCCTGCCCTACGGCGCGCTGCTGCGGGGCGAGGCGGCGGTGGCCCGCGACATGGTCGAGGCCGTGCGCGACACCTGCGGATCCGCGACCCTGAAGGTGATCCTGGAGACGGGTGCGCTCGCCGAGCCGGAGCGGATCCGGGAGGCCAGCCGGATCGCCCTGGAGGCGGGCGCCGACTTCCTGAAGACCTCCACGGGCAAGAGCCCGGTCTCGGCGACCCCGGAAGCCGCCGAGGCGATGCTGGCCGAGATCCGCGCCGGCGGCCGCCCCGCGGGCCTGAAGGTCTCCGGCGGCCTGCGCAGCGTCGCCGACGCCGCCACCTACCTCGACCTCGCCGACCGGCTGATGGGTCCCGGCTGGGTGAGCCCGAGAACCTTCCGGCTCGGGGCGAGCAGCCTGTTCGAGACCCTGATGCGGGCGCGGACGCTGTGAGCGTGCGGCTGCCTCAGGAGACGATCCGGGCCAAGCGCGACGGCCAGCCCCTCGATCCGGACGAGATCGGGGCCTTCATCCGCGGCCTCACCGACGGCACGGTCGGGGAGGGGCAGGCGGCGGCCTTCGCCATGGCGGTGTTCTTCCGCGGCCTGTCGCTGCCGGAGCGGGTGGCGCTCACCCGCGCAATGGCGGAATCGGGCCGGATCCTCGCCTGGGACCTGCCCGGGCCCGTCCTCGACAAGCACTCCACCGGCGGCATCGGCGACGCGGTGAGCCTGCCGCTCGCCCCGATGGTCGCGGCCTGCGGCGGCTACGTTCCGATGATCTCGGGGCGCGGCCTCGGCCATACCGGCGGGACGCTGGACAAGCTCGGCAGCATCCCGGGCTACGACGCCACGCCCGGGCTCGACGCGTTCCGCCGGGTCGTCGCGGAGGTCGGCTGCGCCATCATCGGCCAGACCGCCGAACTCGCGCCCGCGGACCGGCGCCTCTACGCGATCCGCGACGTCACCGGCACGGTCGAGTCCCGCGACCTGATCACCGCCTCGATCCTGTCGAAGAAGCTCGCCGCCGGGCTCGACGGGCTCGTGATGGACGTGAAGCAGGGCTCCGGCGCCTTCATGGCGGGCGTGCCTGAGGCGCGGGCGCTGGCCCAGAGCATCGTCACGGTTGCGGAGGGGGCCGGCCTGCACACCGCCGCGCTGATCACCGACATGGACGCGCCGCTCGCCAGCGCGGCCGGCAACGCCGTCGAGATCGCCTACGCGCTCGACTACCTGACGGGCGCGCGCCGCGAGCCGCGCTTCCACGCGGTCACGGTGGCGCTGGGCGCCGAGATGCTGGTCGTCGGCGGCCTGGCGCCGGACCGCGATAGCGCCGCGGAGCGGCTGGAGCAGGCCCTCGCCTCGGGCCGGGCGGCCGAGGGCTTCGGCCGCATGATCGCGGCGCTCGGCGGACCGGGCGATCTCCTGGAGCGGCCGGAGGCGCATCTGCCCGCCGCGCCGGTGCGCCGGGCGGTCCGTCAGGACGGGACCGTCGCGGGGATCGCGACGCGGGCGCTGGGCCTGGCGGTGATCGGGCTCGGCGGCGGCCGCACCCGGCCGGAGGATCCGGTCGACCCGCGGGTCGGCTTCACGGATCTCGCCGGTCCCGGATCGTCCGGCGGGCTGCTCGGGATCGTCCACGCGGCCGACGAGGCCGCCGCGGACCGGGCGGAGGCCGCGCTGCGGGCGGCCTACCGAATGGGCAACGCGCCGCCGGAGCGCCCGCCCGTCCTCGAGCGGGTGGGCGCCGGCTAGCGGGCGCGCCCGGCCATCACGGAGCCGTGGCCGGGCGCGGCGGGCTCGGAGCCCTTACCAGCGGCCGTAGCCGTGGCGATGGCCCCAGCCGCCGTGGTGATGGTGACGCGGGCCGAAGCCGCGGTGCCCCCAGCCGTGATGGTGGCCCCGGCCCCAGCCGTGGTGGTGATGGCGCGGGCCGTAGCCGCGGTGACCCCAGCCGCCGTGGCGGTGCCCGTAGCCGTAGCCGTACTGGACGGTCTGGACGTCGCCGGCTTCCGCCTGCAGGCCGGCATCGCGGCCGAGGGGCGCGGCCATGGCCGGCGCCGCGAAGGCGAGTCCGCCGAAGGCCAGGGCGGCGGCCAAACGGGTCCGTGCGGTCTTGGTGAACATCGGCGTTCTCCTGATCCACGCCGGTCGCCCTGTGGCGTCCGGCCGTGTCCCAGGTGTGCGCCTTTCCAGTTGACGCAAACGTGACCTGTTCGCTCAGGCGGTGTTCAGGTCAGGGTCGGCGGTAGACCCAGACCCGCGCCGGCGGCAGGTTCAGCCAGACCCGGTTGGAGCGGTCGGCGGTGTAGCTGCCGGCCTCGCAGCGGGCCGGGATCGGCGGAACGACCGCGTAGGTGAACTGCACGAAGGGCGCGCCCGGCCGCATCAGGTCGTGGGCGGTGTTGAGCAGGTCGAGCCGCTGCTCCAGCGGCTTGGTGAACAGCGGCAGGCTCGAGATCGTCGCGGCGGCGGGCTCCGTCAGCACGTCCTGGAGGCTCGCGCGCATGTTGTAGGCGTCGCCCTGGATGACCCGCACGCCCGGGAAGCGATGGGTCAGGAGGCGGCAGAAATCGGGGTTGAACTCCACGAGGATCAGCCGCTCCGGCGCGACGCCGCGCCGGATCAGCGCCTCGGTCACAGGACCGGTGCCGGGGCCCAGCTCGACCACGGGCCCTTCGAGGCGCGGGTCGACGTAGGCCGCCATGGTCCGGGCGAGCATCTTGCCCGAGGGCGTCACGGCCCCCGTGACCAGGGGGCGCTCAAGCCAGGACCGCAGGAATCGGGCCTCGTCCTCGAGGGGGTCGCGCCGCGGCCCGAAAATCGCGCTCCTGCCCGCAGGAGCCTTCGCGTTGGGACGGCGGAGCGGCGGCAAGTCCTGGATTCCTTGATGCCGGATGAGAATGAATGGCTAGGGACGGCGCTGTCTTACAGTCAAGCCGGCGCCGCGCCTAGGGGATGCAAGCCACGCCGGCCGCTTGCATAACGGGTCTTCCCGGGATTCGGATCCGGCCTCACGGCCGGACCGCGCCCCCGAAGAAGTCCCGCACCTTCGAGAAGAAGCCCGCGGACTCCGGATGGTTCTCCGGGGAGGCCGACTGGTCGAACTCCTGGAGCAGCTCGCGCTGGCGCTTGGTCAGGTTCTGCGGGGTCTCGACGAAGACCTGGATGTAGAGGTCGCCGACCTCCCGCGAGCGCAGCACCGGCATGCCCTTGCCCTTGATGCGGAACTGCTTGGCGGTCTGCGTCCCCGCCGGGATGCGCACCTGCGTCTGCGAGCCGTCGATCACCGGCACGGTGATCTCGCCCGAGAGCGCGGCCGTGACCATCGAGATCGGCACCCGGCAGAACAGGTCAGCGCCGTCGCGCTGGAAGAACTCGTGCTGCTTGATCGACAGGAAGACGTAGAGGTCGCCCGCCGGCCCGCCGCGCAGCCCGCTCTCGCCCTCGCCGGCGAGCCGGATCCGAAGCCCGTCATCGACGCCCGCCGGCACGTTGATCGAGAGGGTGCGCTCGCGGTTGACGCGCCCGGCGCCCTGGCAGGCGGTGCAGGGGTCGTCGACGATCTCGCCGCGGCCGTGGCAGTTGGGGCAGGTCCGCTCGATGGCGAAGAAGCCCTGCGCCGCCCGGACCCGTCCGTAGCCCGCGCAGGTCGGGCAAGTCCGCGGCTTCGAGCCGGGCTTCGCGCCGGACCCGTCGCAGACCTCGCAGGTGATCGAGGTCGGGATCTTGATGGTCTCGGCCTTGCCGGTGAAGGCCTCCTCCAGAGTGATCTCGAGGTTGTAGCGCAGGTCGGCCCCGCGCTCGCGGCCCGGCGTGCCGCCGCGTCCGCGGCCACCGCCGGCGGCCCCGCGGCCGTCGCCGAAGAAATTGTCGAAGATGTCCGACATGAAGTCGCCGAACTCGTTGCCGAATCCGGGACCGCCGGCCCCGCCCTGGCTGAAGGCCGCGTGGCCGAACCGGTCGTAGGCGGCGCGCTTCTGGCCGTCGGAGAGGCACTGATAGGCCTCGTTGATTTCCTTGAACTTGATCTCGGCGTCCTTGTCGCCGGGATTCCGGTCGGGATGATAGGTCATCGCGAGCTTGCGGAAGGCGACCTTCATCTCGCCTTCCGTGGCGGTCTTGGTGACCCCCAGGATCTCGTAGTAGTCCCGCTTCGACATCCCGCCCTCAGGTGCCTTCCCGTCCCGTCCCGTACCCCGGGCCGCGACGCTTCTCTACCACCGCGCCGCCGTTCCGGGAGGCCGCGACGAGCCCGGAAACCGGAGGCGCCGACGACGCGGATCCGCGATCGGCCGGCGGCTCCCGGTTCCGGGCCCCGCAGGCCCGGCATGACGGAGCTTCTGAATACGCTTCTCACGCAAAGGCGGGGCCGGATCGCTCCGGCCCCGCGCGGTCGTATCAGATCCGCGCCTCAGGCGCGCTTCTTCTGGTCCTTCTCGTCGACCTCCTGGAAGTCGGCGTCGATGACGTCGTCCTTCTTCTCGGAGGCCGCCGCCTCGGCACCCGCATCCGGGCCGGCCGCCTGGTTGGCGGCGTACATGGCCTCGCCGAGCTTCATCGAGGCCTGCATCAGTTCCGTGGTCCGGGCCTTGATGGTCTCGACGTCGTCGCCCTCCAGCGCGGTCTTGAGCGCGGTCATCGCGGTCTCGATCGCGCCCTTGTCGGCGGCCGGGACCTTGTCGCCGTACTCGGTCACCGACTTCTCGGTGGCGTGGATCAGGCTCTCGCCCTGGTTCTTCACCTCGACGAGCTCGCGCCGCTTCTTGTCGGCCTCGGCGTTCGCCTCGGCGTCCTTCACCATCCGGTCGATGTCGGCGTCCGACAGGCCACCCGAGGCCTGGATGCGGATCTGGTGCTCCTTGTTGGTCGCCTTGTCCTTGGCCGTCACGTTAACGATGCCGTTGGCGTCGATGTCGAAGGTCACCTCGATCTGCGGCATGCCGCGGGGCGCCGGCGGGATGCCGACGAGGTCGAACTGGCCGAGCAGCTTGTTGTCGGCCGCCATCTCGCGCTCGCCCTGGAAGACCCGGATCGTGACCGCGTTCTGGTTGTCTTCCGCCGTCGAGAAGGTTTGGGACTTCTTGGTCGGGATCGTGGTGTTGCGGTCGATGAGCCGGGTGAACACGCCGCCCAGCGTCTCGATGCCCAGCGACAGCGGGGTCACGTCCAGCAGCAGCACGTCCTTGACGTCGCCCTGGAGCACGCCGGCCTGCACGGCGGCGCCGATGGCCACGACTTCGTCGGGGTTCACGCCCTTGTGGGGCTCCTTGCCGAAGAAGGACTTCACCACCTCCTGGATCTTCGGCATGCGGATCATGCCGCCGACCAGCACCACCTCGTCGATCTCGGAGGCCGACACGCCGGCATCCTTGAGCGCCTTGCGGCAGGGCTCGATCGTGCGCTGCACCAGATCGTCGACGAGCGACTCGAACTTCGCGCGGCTGAGCTTCAGCGCGAGGTGCTTCGGGCCGGTGTTGTCGGCGGTGATGTAGGGCAGGTTGATCTCGGTCTGGGTGGCCGAGGACAGCTCGATCTTCGCCTTCTCGGCGGCCTCCTTGAGGCGCTGGAGGGCGAGCTTGTCCTTGGTCAGGTCGATGCCCTGTTCCTTCTTGAACTCGGCCGTCAGGTACTCGACGATCCGGTTGTCGAAGTCTTCGCCGCCCAGGAAGGTGTCGCCGTTCGTCGACTTCACCTCGAAGACGCCGTCGCCGATCTCCAGGATGGAGACGTCGAAGGTGCCGCCGCCGAGGTCGTAGACCGCGATCGTGCCGGACTTCTTCTTGTCGAGGCCGTAGGCGAGCGCCGCCGCGGTCGGCTCGTTGATGATGCGCAACACCTCGAGGCCCGCGATCTTGCCGGCGTCCTTGGTGGCCTGACGCTGGGCGTCGTTGAAGTAGGCCGGGACCGTGATGACCGCTTGCGTGACCGGCTGGCCGAGATGCGACTCGGCAGTCTCCTTCATCTTCTGCAGGGTGAAGGCGGAGATCTGCGAGGGCGAGTACTTCTTGCCGTCCGCCTCGACCCAGGCGTCGCCGTTGTCGCCGCGGGCGATCTTGTAGGGCACGAGGCCCTTGTCCTTCTGGGTCATCGGGTCGTCGTAGGTCCGGCCGATGAGCCGCTTGATGGCGAAGAACGTGCGCTCGGGGTTCGTGACCGCCTGGCGCTTGGCCGGCTGGCCGACGAGCCGCTCGCCGTCGTCCGTGAAGGCGACGATGGACGGCGTGGTGCGCGCGCCTTCCGAATTCTCGATGACCTTGGGCTGCGTGCCTTCCATCACGGCCACGCAGGAATTGGTGGTGCCGAGGTCGATGCCGATAACTTTACCCATGGTGGGATCCCTCTTTGTGTCGCGTTCAAGCAGACCGCCGAGCCCCGAAGCAGCTCGGCCCATGGCGGTGTCGGGGGTGATGTGAGTATGGGACCCGGGCCGGATCAAGGGCCGTGAACGGCTGAAACCCAGCGCGCAATCCCGCGTCGAGGGCGATATAAGAAGCCCGTTCCGGGCCCGCAAGGCGAAGCCTGCGCGGCGGGATCGGCCCCGCGGATCCGCGCCATCCCCTTGGCATTCCGGCAGGATCTCGCCGCACCGCCGGCGCCGGCCCGGTGGCGTGGCTGCATTTTGTTGCTCCGCTGCCACGTCGGCGCCATCGACGGCGTGTTAACGTTTCGACAAGGGGTTGCGCGTGGCCCCGCCACTTCGTGTCCCCGTCGTAGAGTCCGATGCGCCCGACCCGCAGCCTCCTGCTCCCGATCCTGGCGGTCGCCGTCGCGGCGCCCGGGATGCTCACCGCGCCCCCCGCGCGGGCCCAGAACTTCTTCGAGCGCCTGTTCGGCATCAAGCCGGAGCGGCCGCCGACGCCGCCGCGGGGCCTGCCCGAACCGGCGCCCGGCCCGGCGGCGCCGGGCGAGCCGGGACCGCCCGCGGCCCCCGAGGCGCCCCGGCCCGCCCCAGTCCCGGCCCGCCCGGTCGTGCTGAAGACGCCCTCTGAGGACGGCGTGATCGGCCAGGAGCTGCAGCTCAACGGCCTGTCCGGGTCCCTGAAGCTGGAGCGCTCCGGCACGGCCGTCACGGCGCGGATCAAGCTGCCCGGGACCAAGATCTCGCAGCCGGCGGATTCGTGCACCGTCCCGCTCGCGGGCGGCAATCCGGTGCCGCTCACCGCCGAGGGCAAGCCCGAGGGCGTGCCCCGCTTCGAGGCCGCCGGGGCCGAGTGCCCGCTGCGCTTCGACGTGACCGACGGCGGCGTCCTGGTCTCGAGCCTGGGTTCGGGCTCGGTCTGCACCTTCTCGGCGGCGGATTGCGCGACCACGCCGGTCGGCCTCTGGGGGCCGGGCGCCGCCACCCTGATCCCGCGGGCCGGCGAGTTCGACACGGCCCGGGGCGTCGCCGACAAGGCCGTACGGGACAATTACAAGCTGATGACCCAGCGGGCCCGGCGCGAGGACGTGCGGCCGATCGTCAGCGAGCAGGCGGCGTTCTCCTCGGACCGGGAGCAGCTCTGCCGCACCTACGCGCGCGAGGGGACGCACGGGTTCTGCCATCTGCGGGTGACGGAGAACCGCGCCCTGGCCCTGGCGACCCGGCTCGGCGCCAACACGGCGACGCCCACCGCCGCCGTGGCCCCCCGGCGGCCCCGGCCCAAGCCGGCGGTCGAGGGCATGAACCCGGACGCGGTCGGCGGCGGCGACGCCGTTCCGGAGTAAGACCGCCCCGTAACGGCCCGGCGCAACCGTCTTTGCGAACGGAGCGAAGCAGCCCAGGGTAGCGCCAGGCTGGACGGCGTAGCGTTCCTGGATCGCTTCGCTCCGCTCGCAAAGACGGCGTGCCGCCCCGGCGAGCGCGGTCGGGTCAGGCCCGGCCGGCGGTCATCGACAGCATCGCCGGGTCGATGCCGTTGGCCCGCAGGGCGAGGTCGTACTTGGCGTCGAGGTCGGCGTTGAAGATCAGGGCCGGGTCGGCCGGGCAGTTGAGCCAGCCGTTGGCCATGATCTCGCTCTCCAGCTGCCCGGCCTGCCAGCCGGCGTAGCCGAGCGCCAGCACGGCGCTAGCCGGCCCCTCGCCGCTGGCGATGGCGCGAAGGATCTCCACGGTCGCGGTCAGGCAGATGCCGTCGTCGATGATCAGCGTCGATTGCTGGATGTGGAAATCGTCGCTGTGGAGCACGAAGCCGCGCCGTCCCTCCACCGGGCCGCCCATCAGGACCGGCATGTGGCCGACCCGCTCGCGCAGGCGGATCGCGTCCGCCTCGGGCGCCACGTCGAGCTGGACCAGCAGGTCCGGCATGCTGATGTCGGTCGCCGCCTTGTTGACGATGATGCCCATGGCCCCGTCGGCGGAATGGGCGCAGATGTAGATCACCGAGCGCGCGAAGCGCTCGTCGGCCATGCCGGGCATGGCCACGAGGAACTGCCCGTCGAGGAAGTGCGGGCCCGCCAGCTCCGTGCGGAGCGGCGCCGCCTTCCCGGCCTGGGACGACGCTGCCGACATGGGATCGGGCCTGCGGTGCGGAGGGTGCGCCATGCGTCCATGCTACGCCGCGCCCCTCCGTTGTCCAGCGGGCAAAAGGGACGCAGCAAGCCTCCCCCAAGCTTGTGCGGGTCTCAATCCCTGTCCCACAATACCCGGGTCGGTCCGCGTCGCGGCCGTCGCGGTCACCGTTGAGGCTCGCTGGTCATGGCGGATGTCGCACCCGCTCCCACCTTCGACATCGAGGAGCAGCGGGCGCGGATCGAGCGGTCCCAGGAGGAGACCCGCAAGTTCGTTGCTGAGCAGCACAAGCTGATCGCCGAGCAGGCGAAGCTGCTGGCCGAGCAGGCCAAGCTCGGCCGTGACCGGGCCCTGGCGCCCTGGCAGGTGGCCCTCTCGGGCATGGCGGCGGGAGCGGCCTTCTTCGGGGCCGGGGCGGCCTTCATCAAGCTGATCGGCCCGTGAGGGCGGTGCAAGCCGGAGCTGGCCGCATCCTCGACAGGCACCCCCTGCCACGCTAGGTCAGGCGCGCTGCTCACGCGCGCCATCCCAGCGCGCGACAACGAGGGACCCGCGATGATCCAGGTCGGCGACCACCTGCCCCAGGCCACCTTCCGGGTGATCGGCCCCGAGGGCCCGATCGCGCGCACCACCGACGACGTGTTCAAGGGCCGGCGCGTGGTCTTGATCGGCGTGCCGGGCGCGTTCACCCCCAGCTGCCACCGCAACCACCTGCCGGGCTTCGTCACCCACAAGGACGAGATCCTCGGGCGCGGTATCGACGCCATCGCGGTGACGAGCGTCAACGACGTGTTCGTGCTCGACGCGTGGTCGAAGGCGAGCGGCGCCGAGGGGCTGGAATTCCTCGCCGACGGCAACGCCGATTTCGCCAAGGCCCTCGGCCTGGAGATGGACGGCACCGGCTTCGGCCTCGGGATGCGCTCGAAGCGCTACTCGATGCTGGTCGAGGACGGCGTCGTCCGGATCCTCAACGTCGAGGAGACGCCCTCGAAGGCCGAGGCGTCCGGCGCCGAAGCACTGCTGAAGGTCCTCTGAGGACGCCGCCGGCCGCAGATCGGCCCTCTTAAGGCCACGTTCCGTCCGCTTGTGTCGCCGGGCTCTGCCCGGAGACCGGCCCGAGGACCGCATGGCCTTCCTGAACGACCTGCCCATCGCCGACCTGATCGCGAATTACGGATACATCGCGATCTTCGTGATCATCACCCTCGAGAGCGCCGGCGTGCCGTGCCCCGGCGAGACGGTGCTGATCTCGGCCGCCGTCTACGCCGGCAGCACTGGGAACCTGAACATCGGACTGGTCATCGCCGCGGCGGCGACGGCCGCGATCCTGGGCGACAATGTCGGCTACTGGGCAGGGCGGCGCTGGGGCATGCCGCTGCTGCTCCGCTACGGCCATCTCATCGCCCTCGACCACGGGCGGCTCAAGCTCGGCCAGTACCTGTTCCGCCAGCACGGCGGGAAGATCGTGTTCTTCGGCCGCTTCACCGCGATGCTGCGCGCCTACGCGGCCCTGCTCGCCGGGGTCAACCGCCTGGACGCGCGCCGCTTCTTCGCCTTCAACGCCCTCGGCGGCATCGTCTGGGCCGGCAGCATGGGCATCGGCTCGTACTATTGCGGGCGCCAGATCGAGCACATCGTCGGCCCGGTGGGCCTGACCCTGCTCGCCCTGGTGGTGTTCGGCGGCCTGGCCCTGTGGCTGTTCGTGCGCCGCCACGAGGCGCGCCTGCTCAGCGAGGCGGAGATCGCCATCCCCGGCCCGCTCGCCTGACGGGCATCACGTCTCCGCGAGGTCGAACGCCTCGATCGCCTCGAGGGCGTCGTGGTGCAGGAGGAGGACGCCGGTGGCCGTGGCGAGCCGGCGCGCCGCCGGCGTGAAGCCGGCGTTCGACACCACGGCGGCCCGGTCCCCGTCCCAGTAGCGCAGGGCCGCGGCGGCTTCCTGCACGGCGGCGTTGCCCACGGGCTTGCTCAGCCGCTTGCACTGCACGACGAGGCGCAGCCCGTCCCGCACCGCCACGATATCGGCGCCCTGGTCGCCGCTCGCCGGCGTCCGGTGCGCCCGCCAGCCCGCCCGGACCAGGCGCTCGGCGCAGTAGCGCTCGTAGTCCAGCCCGTCCCCGGGCGCCTCGTCCTCCTCCGGGAGCGCGACGGCGGCGGCCTCGGCCTCGACGATCGCCAGCATCCGCGCGTGCTCCGCCTCGGCGAGGTCGGCGAAGCGCGGGCCGAGCTGCGGAAGGACGGTCCGCTCGAGGAAATAATCGCGCTCGCGCAGCCAGCCGTCCTCGATCCGGTTGCCGTAGGGGTCGGTGTAGCTCTCCTGCCGCCGCCGCAGCGCCAGCGTCTCGGCATGGGCGCGGGCGATCCGGCGCACCCGGGCCCGGAACCGGCGCGGGCGCCCGAGATGCCGCAGCAGGACGAGCGCGAGGGCGAGTCCCGTCGCGGCGAGCGCCGGCCGGCCGTACCAGAGCCCGAAGGGGAGGCCGATCACGGCCGTCCAGAACAGGCGGGCGACGAGGCTGGGCTTGCCGGGCATCGGGTCTCGGGGGCGCTGACGGGCTCCCGACCCTCGCAAGCGCGGCTTGCCCGATGCCTAACCCGCCTCCGAAAGCTGTGGACGCGGGCGCGGATGAGAGCGCCGCGCCGTCAGCCCTTCCGGCGCTGGTGGCCGAGGCCCATGCTCTTGGCGAGGCTGGACCGCGCCGCGGCGTAGTTCGGCGCCACCATCGGGTAGTCGGGCGGCAGGCCCCACTTTCCCCGATACTCCTCGGGCGTCAGGTTGTAGTGCGTCCGCAGGTGGCGCTTCAGCGACTTGAACTTCTTGCCGTCCTCCAGGCAGACGATGAAGTCGGGCTGGACCGAGCGCCGGACCGGCACGGCCGGCCGCAGCTGCTCCGCCGGCGGGGCGGACGGCTCGCCGAGCCCGTGCAGCGTCGCGTGGATGGCCGCAATCAGCCCGGGCAGTTCCGGCGCGGGGACCGGATTGTTGCTCACGAAGGCCGACACGATGTCGACGGACAGCGTGAGATAGTCCGGTTGCCCTTCACCCGTGGCGTCCATCCCGTAACCTCCAATCGATCCCAGCTGGCCACCGACGCCGGCCGGGATCTGTCTCTGCTCGACCCGATACAGGGTAGTTAATGGGCAGTTACTATGGTGGTGTGAATTCAATAGCAAGTCCAATCCACACATGCCCACAAGTGCCGTCTTAGAGTGGATAAATGGCGCCCGATATTGAACAAAAGGAGGTCTGGAGACCGCGCTCGCGTCGACCACGCGATTTCCGGCCGGCGCGTGCCGACCGGGCGTTGCAGGCGCGCCGGATCGCGCCATCTGGGAGGGCAGCGGGCGCTCCGGCGCCTCGTCCGTTCGGACGTGAGCGAGAGGCCAGATGCGTGCCGCCAGGAACGGCCTGCGGGACCGCGTCCCGTGACGATGTCGTGAGCCGCCGGTCGTGAGCACCTACCGGTTCGACAAGCTGCTGGCGCCCCGCTCGATCGCCCTGGTCGGGGCGGTGGGGCGCGAGGGCTCGCTGGGGCGCAGCGTGCTCGACAGCCTGCGCGCCGCGGGCTTTCCCGGCGCGATCATGCCGGTCCAGCCCGACCAAACGACCGTCGACGGGCTGGCCTGCGTGCCGCGGGTCGCGGATCTGCCCGCCGCCCCCGACCTCGTCCTGATCGCGGTGCCGCCGCCGAGCGTGCCCGAGGTCGTCGCGCAGGCCGCCGCGATCGGCGCCGGGGCGGCCGTGATCCTCACGGCACGGCTCGGATCCGGGCCGGGGGATCCCGGTCCGGTCGCCCACGGGATCGCCCGCGCCCACGGCCTGCGCCTGCTCGGGCCCGACAGCGCCGGCTTGGCGGTCCCGGGCGCGAGGCTCAACGCCAGCCTGTTCGCCCAGGCGCCCGAGGCCGGCGACCTCGCCCTCGTCTCGCAATCCGGCACGGTCGCGGCCGCCATCGTCGCCTGGGGCGCCCGCCACGGCACGGGCTTCTCGGCGGTGCTGTCGCTCGGCAGCGTCCTCGACATCGGCGTGGCCGACTGCCTCGACCACTTCGCCGCCGATTTCCGCACCCGCGCGATCCTGCTCTGCCTCGACCGGGTCGCGGATGCCCGCCGGTTCATGTCGGCCGCCCGCGCCGCGGCCCGGGCTAAGCCCGTCGTGGTCCTGCGGGCGGGCCGGCACCGGCCCGACACCCGCGCCGCCGTCACCCATACCGGCGCCCTGGCCCGCCCGGACGCGGTCTACGCCGCGGCCTTCCGGCGGGCCGGCCTGCTGGCCGTGCCGGACCTCGACGCGATGTTCTCCGCCGTGGAGACCCTGGGGCGGCAGCGGCCGTTCCCCGGTCACCGGCTGGCGATCGTGTCCAACGGCCGCGGCATCGGCCTCCTCGCGGCGGACCGGCTGATCGAGCGGGCCGGGACCCTGGCGGCGCCCGCCGAGGCGGAGGGCCGCGCGCCGGGAAACCCCCTCGACCTCGGCGTCGACGCCGCCGGTCCGGCCTTCGCGTCCGCGCTGACGCCGCTGCTGACGGATCGGACGAGCGACGCCGTGCTGGCGATCCACGTGCCGACGATCCGCTCGGAGGCCGGCGCGGTGGCCGAGGCCGTCGCCGCGACGGTCAAGGCCGCCCGCGCCGGCCAGACCCGCAAGAAGCCGGTCTTCGCGGTCACGCTGGGCGACGCGGAGGCGGCGCGCGAGACCTTCGCGCAGGCCGGGATCCCGCATTTCACCACCGATTCCGAGGCGATCGAGGGCTTCCTGCACCTCGTGCGCTACCGCGAGGCCCAGGACGACCTGATGCGCACGCCGGACTCGCTGCCGCGGGACTTCTCCCCCGACACGGCGCGGGCCCGCTCGATCGTCGCCGGCGCCCTGCGCCAGGGCGCCGCGTGGCTCGACCCGGTGGCGGTGAACGGCCTCCTGCAGGCCTACGGGATCCCGACCGTCCCGATCACGCTCGCCCCCGACACGGACGCGGCCGCGGCGGCCGCGTGGCCGATCATCGCGGCGGGCGGGACGGTGGCGCTGAAGGTCGTCTCGCCGGACATCGTGCACAAATCCGACATCGGCGGCGTCCACCTCGACCTGACCAGCGAGGCCGACGTCGCGGAGGCCGCCCGCAGCATCCTGGCCCGCGCGCGCCGGGAGCGGCCCGACGCCCGGGTCACCGGCTTCGCCGTGCAGCCGATGGTCCGCCGCGGCCAGCGCCGGGAGCTGATCGCCGGGCTCGCGGAGGACGCGGTGTTCGGCCCGGTGGTGGTGTTCGGCCGGGGCGGGACCGCCGTGGAGGTGATCGACGACCGCGCCCTCGGCCTGCCGCCGCTCGACCTGACCCTGGCGCGCGATCTCATTGCCCGCACCCGGGTCGCGCGCCGCCTGGAGGCCTACCGCGACGTGCCGGCGGCCGATCTCGGGGCGATCGCGCTGACGCTGGTGAAGCTGTCCCAGCTCGCCGCCGACCTGCCGCAGGTGCGCGAGCTCGACATCAACCCGCTCCTGGCCGACGAGACCGGCGTGCTGGCCCTCGACGCCCGGGTCCGGATTGGGCGCGCCGAGCGTGGCGACTACGGCAGCGCCCACGGCCGCGGCCACCCGCGCTTCGCGATCCGGCCCTATCCGGCCGAGTGGATCCGCACGCTCAACCTCAAGGACCGGACCGTGCGGGTGCGGCCCGTGCGCCCGGAGGACGAGGGCCTCTTCCTGGCCTTCTTCAAGGGTCTTGATCCGGAGGACCTGCGGCTGCGGTTCTTCGGGCCGGTGCGCGAGTTCAGCCACGCCTTCCTGGCCCGCCTGACGCAGCTCGACTACGCCCGCGCCATCGCGTTCGTGGCCACGGAGATCGGGCCGGGCGGCGGCGAGCGCATGCTCGGTGCGGTCCGGCTCCACGCCGACGCCAACCACGAGAGCGGCGAGTACGCGATCGCGGTGGGCCGCGACGCCCGCGGGACGGGCCTCGCCTTCGCGCTGATGCGCCTGATGATCGACTGGGCGCGCTCCGAGGGGATCGGCCGGGTCGAGGGCACGGTGCTGGCCGAGAACCGACCGATGCTGGCGGTGTGCCGCCGCCTCGGGTTCACGCAGGGGCGCGACCCGGACGATCCGGGCCTCGTGAAGGTGCACCTCGATCTCGCAACCGGCTAGCGGCGCGGCGAGGCCCGACCCGGCGCCGGCCGCGCCGGTGCCGGGGCGCGCGGCTCAGTGGCCGCTGTCGGTCGCGTTGCGGGTGGTCTCGTAGAGGAACCACGTCCGCTCCTCGGACTGGTCGATCCACTCCTCGAGCTGCGAGGTGGTCGCCACGTCGCCGGCCTCGTCGGTGACCCCGTGGAGCGTCCGCATGTTGGCGGTGAGGGCCTTGTTGTCGTCGCGCAGCTCCTTGAGCATGTCGAGGGGCGAGACGTACTCGGCATCGTTGTCGGCCACGCGGGTCAGGCTCTTGGCCTGGCCGAGCGAGCGCAGGACCGTGCCGCCGATCTTGCGGGCGCGCTCGTTCACCGCGTCGATGATCTCGAAGATCTGGGCCGACTGCTCGTCCAGCAGCAGGTGGTAGTCGCGGAAATGGGGCCCGCTCATGTGCCAGTGGAAGTTCTTGGTCTTGATGTAGAGGGCGAACAGGTCCGAGCTCAGGACGGTCAGGCCCTCGGCGATCGTCCGGACGTCGCTCGGATCGAGGTCGGTCGGGGTGTTGAGGCGCGCACTCTCGATGCGGCTGCTCGGCTTGGCCTTGGCCATGGTCGTCTCCAATGCGATTCGCTGGCTCGGCGCGCCGCTCCGTCACTCCGCGGAGGGGCGGACGCGCTTTCTGCAGGCCAATGGCCGGCCCGCCGGGATGTTCCGGCGTGCCGAGAATCGCATGGCTGGGTTGGCTTTAGCGGATAGGTTCGACGGATTCCAAACTGCGGTGCTCGGTGGCGGGCCGCTCCGGCGACGGCTTCGCCGGTGCGGGCCTGACCGGCGGAGGTCCGACCGTCGCGGGCTTGGCCGCGGCAGCCCGCGCGGGAGCCGGCTTCGCGTCGTGGGCCGCACCGGGCCGGGGCGGGACCGGCGCGGGGGCGGGGGCCGGCTTCGCGGCGTCCGCGCCCGCCGCGGGCGGGATCGCGCCGGTGGCGGCGGGCTCGGGCGCCGGCGTGTCGAGGTTGTAGATGTCGTCGCGGAAATGCGCCTTCCCGTCCGGCGTGGCGAAGCCGGTGAGGTACACGAAGGTGACCGGGATCGGCTTGGTGAGCTTGATGTCGCGGCGCTCGCCGTCGGCGATGCCGGTCTCGATCTCGATCGGCCCCCAGTTCGTGCCGGGCCCGTTGGGGCCGTCCGTGCCCTGCAGCAGCCAGCCGACCAGCTCCTTCACCTGTCCGACCCGGACGCAGCCGTGGCTGTGGAAGCGCACGCTCGCGGCGAAGAGCGACTTCGCCGGCGTATCGTGCATGTAGACGGCAAAGCGGTTCGGCATGTCGATCCGCACCTGGCCCAGCGAATTGTCGAGGCCGGAATCCTGGCGCAGCGTGTAGTTGACGGCCTTCTGGCCCGCCCAGTCGATCCGGGTCGGGTCGACCTCGCCCGCCGGGCCCAGGATCCGGATGCGGTTCTTGGCGAGGTAGCCCGGGTTCTTGCGCATCGCCGGGATGATCTCGTTCTTCACCACCGAGGCGGGGACGGTCCAGGTCGGGTTGAAGTTGATGTCGGTGATCCGCGTCTCGACGGACGGCGTCGCCTTGTCGGGGGAGCCGACCACCGCGACGTAGCGGCGCGTCACGGCGCCGTTCTCCACCGCCTCCACGGCGGCGGACGGGATGTTGACCACCACGTAGCGCTCGCCGAACGGGAATTTCGAGCCCATCAGCCGGGCCGCGGAGGCGGCGAGCTGACGCTGGCGCACCGCGGCCGGCACGTTGAGCGCGTTGATCGTGAGCCGGCCAAGGATACCGCTGTCGGGCAGGCCGTGACGGGCCTGGAACGCCGCGATCGCCGCCACCAGGGGCGGGTCGAGGCGGTCGTTCGGGGGGGCATCCGCCGGCAGGTCGCCGGTCAGCGTCAGGTGGTGGCGCAAGGCGGGGATCGCCGGGTGGCGCTCGCCGGGCTTGAGGCGCGCGAGATCGTCTGGCAGCCGCTCCCAGCCCCCGGCCTCCGCGAAGGCCGCGTAGCGCTCGGCCGCCCGGAGCGTGTCGAGGAACGTCCGCGGCGTCAGCGTCGGGTTCGGGTCGGCGGAGACCTTGGCGTAGACCAGCGGCGCCGGCTCGCGGGACCTCTTCGCCGCTTCCTGAGGCTTGGCCGGCTGGGACTTGGTCTCGGCCGATCGGGCGTCGGACGCCTTGCTCTCCGACGCCTTGCTGTCCTGGGCCTTCGCGTCCTGTGCCTTCGCGTCCTGCGCCCTGGCATCCTGCGCCTTGCCCTGCGCCGGGACTGACTCCGGCGCGGCCTCGGTCGCCCGGGGCTCGGCCGGCCTGGTCTCGGCCGGCCTGGTGTCGGCCCGCTTGGCCTCCGCCGGCTTGCCGGCCGCGCCCTTCGCCTCACCCTTCGCCTCCGGTGCGCGGGGCTCCTGGCTCCTCGCGGTCTCGCCCGCGGCGGGCGGCACCGCGACCGGCGCGGCGAGCGGCGGCACCGGCGCGGGGCCGCCCTGCGCCGCGCCGGTCCCCTGCGCCAGGGCGACGCCGGGCGCTCCGAGCAGGGCCAGCAGGGACAGGCCCGCACCCAGCGCGGCGTGCGGGCGGGCGTGACGGCGGGGCTGGACCGGGACCATACGCAACACTCCCGACGCGCTCAGGCGGCGCGACCGGGCCGGATGATGGGCCGGCGTGGTTACCAATCTCCTCCGACCCTGAAAGCTGGCAGGATCGGGATTCACGATCCCGCAATTGACTCCTCCGCGCGTGACGGCGCGGATGTCGGTCGGCGTGAACGTCGCGCTCATACATTCATGCGTTGCTGGCTCCGGCGCCCACGTCTTTGCGCGCGGAGCGAAGCGATCCAGACGGCGCGACGCCGCCCGTCGTCGCGCTGCCCCGGGTCACTTCGCTCCGCCCGCGATGACGGAGTAGGACACCTTCATCGAAGCGTTCCGTCGGACACCGCGTGGCCGGGCCGCCACGGCTGCCCAGGCCCGGACAGGAGATCGGTCCCCAGCATGCCGGATTCCGGTGATCCGATCCCGAGGACGATGCCCTACCTGCCGCAGCTCGACGGGGTGCGGGCGCTCGCCATCCTGATCGTGTTCGCGGCCCATTGCGGCTACGGCCACGTGGTGCCGGGCGGCTTCGGCGTGACCGTCTTCTTCTTCCTCAGCGGCTACCTGATCACCACGCTCCTGCGGATCGAGCGGGCGCGGACCGGAACGGTGTCGCTTCCCGCCTTCTACCTCCGGCGGAGCCTGCGCATCCTGCCGCCCATGTACCTGACCCTGCTCGCCTCCGGCGCGCTCTACGCGGCGGGGTGGCTCGACTGGATGCCGGTCGCGCCGGCGGCGGTCCTCGGGCAGGCGACCTTCCTGACGAACTATCCCGGCCTGTTCGGCACCGAGGCGGTGCTGCCGGTGCCGCTCTGGAGCCTCGCCATCGAGGAGCACTTCTACCTCGTCTTCCCGCTGGTCTTCCTGCTCTGGCTCGGGCGCCTGCGGCCGCGCCGCGCGGCCCTGGCCTGCCTGGGGCTCTGCGCGGCCGTGCTGGCGATCCGGTGTGTCAACGTCTGGCGGCTGCCGGATTACAGCCTGAACTACAGCTGGACCCACACCCGGATCGACGCGATCCTGTTCGGGTGCTGCCTCGGGCTGTGGAACAACCCGGTGATCCCGGCCGACCGCGCGTGGCGCCCCGCGCCCTGGCACGTCGCGGCGAGCCTCGCGGTGATCCTCGGGACCCTGGCGGTCCGCGATCCCGCCTTCCGGGAGAGTCTGCGCTACACGCTCCAGAGCGCCGCCCTGTTCGTGCCCTTCGCGTACCTGCTGCACGGCGAGGGACCTCTGGTGCGGCTGCTGGCCAGCCGGCCGATGCGCCGGCTCGGTCTCTGGTCCTACAGCTTCTACCTCGCGCACATGACCGTGGTGGCCCTGGTGCTGCACCTGCGGCCCGGGCTGCACGGCGTCGGCCTGATGCTGGCGGCCTTCCCGGTGACCCTGCTGTGGTGCTGGGGGATTTACGGCCTCGTCGAGCGCCCCTGCGCGCGCCTCCGCCGCCGGCTCCTGGCGGACCGGCCGCCGGAGCCGAGCCTGGCCGAGGACGGCCGCCGGGCCGGCGTCACGCCCGCCTGAGCTTCTCGCGGGCGGCCCTGTGATCGGGCGCGGCCTCGAAGGCCGCCTTCATCGCGTGCCACAGGGGCTTGCGCCGGAACTGCGCGTCGAGCGGCAGCGCCCGCTGCGGCAGGCCGTCGGGCCGCTTGCGGTAGGGGTGGTCGTTCAGCCACGTGTCCGGGTCGTAGATGTCCCAGGTCAGGACGTCGAGGCAGGCGGGCTCGTCCAGCACCACGTCGAGGTAGCGGCGGGCGTAATCGGCCACCATCCGGTCGCGGGTCGCCACGTCGGACGGGAAGGCGCGGTCGTCGATGTCGAGCTCGGTGATCTCGATGCCGAGGCCCATCTGGCCGATCTCCCGCAGGAAGCGCCGCAGCTGGCCCTGGTCGATCGGGATCGTGCTGGTGAGGTGCGATTGCAGCCCGAAGCGCCGGATCGGCACGCCCCGGGACCGCATCGCCTCCAGGCGGCGCAGGACCTTGGTGCGCTTGGCCTCCATCCAGGGCGCGCCCTGCTCCACCGCGTCCTCGTTCCACGTGCCGGCCGCCGCGGGGTCGGTCTCGTGCAGGATCCGGAAGGCGAGGTCGACGTAGCCGGGCCCGATCGCGGCGAGCCAGGGCGAGTCGCGCAGGCCGCCGCCGCGGTCTGGGTCGGACTCGTTGCCGAGGATCTCGTTGACCACGTCCCAGGCGACGATCTGGCCGCGGTAATGGCCCGCCACCGTCTCGATCCAGCGCCGCATGAAGTCCTCGGCCTGGACGGCGCTCGCCCGGCCGAGCAGCGGTCCGACCCAGGGCGGCAGCGCCGCGTGCCAGACGAGCGTGTGGCCGCGCATGCGCTGGCCGTTTCCCCTCGCGAAGCGCAGGATGGCGTCGCCGCGGGCGAAGTCGGTCTTGCCCGGCGCCGGCAGGACCTCCTCCATCTTCATCTCGGTGCCGCAGACGAGGATGCCGCATTCCCGCGCCACCGCCTGCCGGTAGGCGGGCGTCGCGTCGAAGCGGTGGAACGGCACCTCGCAGCCGTATGTCAGGCCCTTGGCGGCCGCGGCGGCCTGGAGGCTGTCGGCCGACCAGGACGGCCGGCCGAGGGGACCGAACCCCGCCGGGCCGGCCGCGCGCGCCGCGCCGGCGAGGCCGAGGGCGGCCGCGCCGGCGAGGATCGACCGGCGGTGCGGGAGAGGGGGCATCCGGGTGCTTCGTTCCGTGACGTGCCCGCCACCCTAGCAGAAGCCGCCGCGGCGGCGATCCGCTGGTTCTGCCGGGGCGGCGCGGGACTGCGGCGCGAACTCGCCTTCCGCCCGGGGCGCCCCATCTGATGGGCGCCCGTCAGCCGAGGATCCGTCATGAGCCAGCACCCCGCGATCAGCCCCGGTCGCAGCGCGGTCGTCACCGGGGCTGCGAGCGGCATCGGGCTCGCCGCCGCGCAGGCCTTCGCCCGGGCCGGCATGAACGTCTGGCTCGCCGACCTGCCGGGGCCGGCCCTGGACGCGGCCCGGGCCGCCGTCGCCGAACTCGCCGCCGTCGAGGTGCGCGCCGTGCCCACCGACGTGTCGGACCGGGGCGCCGTCGAGGCCCTGGCGACCGCCGTCTCCAAGGGCGGGCCGCCCGCCCTGGTGATGCTGAATGCCGGGATCGAGGCCGGCGGAAAACTGTTCTCCGACGCCGACACCTGGACGCGGATCCTGGGCACCAATCTCGGCGGCGTGGTCAACGGCATCCACGCCTTCGCGCCCGGCATGATCGAGGGCGGCAAGCCCGGGGCGATCATCGTCACGGGTTCGAAGCAGGGCATCACCACCCCGCCGGGCAACGCGCCCTACAACGTCTCGAAGGCGGGCGTGAAGGCGGTCACCGAGGCGCTCGCCCACGAGCTGCGCAACCGGGAGGGCTGCCACACCACGGCCCACCTGCTGATCCCGGGCTTCGTCTACACGGGCCTCACGAAGGCCCGCGGCGTCGCGGAGAAGCCCGCCGGGGCCTGGACGCCCGACGAGACCGTGGCCTTCCTGCTGGACCGGCTCGCCGCCGGCGATTTCTACATCCTCTGCCCGGACAACGAGACCACCCGCGCCCAGGACGCGAAGCGGATCGCCTGGGCGTCCGGCGACATCGTCGAGAACCGGCCCGCCCTCTCGCGCTGGCATCCGGACTACGCCGAGGCGTTCAAGCGGTACATGGCGGGGTGACCCGCGCGGCCTCGCGCTGCCCTGGGTCACTTCGCTCCGCTCGTGATGACGGAGTGTGTGAAGGCGGCCTGGGGGGCCGCGATGAGCCAGACAACGCCGTCTTTGCGAGCGCAGCGAAGCAATCCAGGGATCCGCGACGCCGGACCCGTTCACGCGAGATCGGGATACAGGTCGTTCCAGTCCGGATTCATCGCCTCGATCAGGGCGAGCTTCTTCTTCCGTGAGCCCGCCTTGATCTGCTTCTCGCGGGTGATGGCCTCATTCATCGTGGGATAGCGCTCGTACCAGACGAGGCGTTGGCAAGCGTAGCGGCTCGTGAAACCGGGAAGCAGCCCCTCCCGGTGCTCGTGGACCCGCCGTGCGAGGTCCGAGGTCACGCCGGTGTAGAGCGTGCCGTTGCGGCGGCTCGCCATAATGTAGACGGCCGGCTCGCGCATCGTGCTGTCCTTCGGCGCCGCCGCGCTGCCCTGGGTTGCTTCGCTGCGCTCGCAAGGACGGAGCGTGGCAGCGTGGACTTGCCCGGATCTGTCCCGGCCGCCCCCTGAACCGGACAGCGCTGGCCTGCGCCCCTCGTCTGGCGAAGCCCTTGCACACGGGCTAGGTCAGTGCGACGCAGCCGCCGCACGAGACCAGCGCACGACACCCGGGAGCCGCACTTGGCCACGATCATCCCCGTCGCTTCCTTCGACTGCGTCGTGTTCGGCGCTACCGGCGATCTGACCGCGCGCAAGCTCCTGCCGGCCCTGTTCTACCGATTCCGCGACGGCCAGATCCCCGAGACCAGCCGGATCATCGGCGCCTCGCGCTCGGAACTGTCCCTCGACGCCTTCCGCGAGCACGCCCGCGACGCGCTCAAGCGCTTCGTGCCGGCGGCCGACCTGTCCGACGACATGCTCCACCGCTTCCTCGACCACGTCGACTACGTCGCGGTGGACGGGGCCGGCGACAGCGGCTGGACCGACCTCGTCGCCAAGCTCGACGAGCGGCCCGACCAGGTCCGGCCCTACTACCTCGCCACCTCGCCCGACCTCTACGGCTCGATCTGCCGCAACCTCGCCGCCCACGGGCTCGTCGGCGAGAAGTCCCGCGTCGTGCTGGAGAAGCCGATCGGCAAGGACCTGAAATCGGCCCGGGCGATCAACGACGCGGTCGGCGAGGTCTTCCCCGAATCGCAGATCTTCCGGATCGACCACTATCTCGGCAAGGAGACGGTCCAGAACCTGCTCTCGCTCCGCTTCGCCAACACGATCTTCGAGCGGCTCTGGACCTCCGACGTGATCGACCACGTCCAGATCACGGTCGCCGAGACGGTGGGGGTCGAGGGCCGGGCCGGCTACTACGACACGTCGGGCGCGATGCGCGACATGCTGCAGAACCACATCCTGCAGCTCCTCTGCCTCACCGCCATGGAGAGCCCGCTCAATCTCGAGGCGAACTCCGTCCGCGACGAGAAGCTCAAGGTGCTGCGCGCCCTGAAGCCGATCACCAGCCAGGACATCCCGCTGGTGACGGTGCGCGGCCAGTACGTGGCGGGCGCCGTCGACGGCAAACCGGTCGAGGGCTACCTCGCCGAGCTCGGCCACGAGAGCCGGACCGAGACCTTCGTGGCCATGAAGGTCGAGATCCAGTCCGGGCGGTGGGCCGGGGTGCCGTTCTACCTGCGCACCGGCAAGCGCCTGCCCCAGAAGCTCTCCGAGATCGTGGTGCAGTTCCGCGCCTCGCCGTTCTCGATCTTCCCCGAGGAGGCCTTCGGCCGCGAGCCCAACCGCCTCGTGATCCGCCTGCAGCCGCAGGAGGGCATGAAGCTCGAGGTGATGACCAAGGATCCGGGGCCCGGCGGCCTGCGGCTGCGCCCGACCGACCTCGACATCTCCTTCGAGGAGACCTTCAAGCAGCGCTACCCCGACGCCTACGAGCGCCTGCTGATGGACGTGGTCCGCGGCAACGCGACGCTGTTCATGCGCCGCGACGAGGTCGAGGCGGCCTGGGCCTGGGCGGACGGCGTGCTCAAGGCCTGGGCCGACCGGCCCGAGGCGCCGCGGCCCTACCCGGCCGGGAGCTGGGGCCCGACCGCCGCCATCGCGCTGATCGAGCGCGACGGCCGGACGTGGCACGAGGAGCTGCGGTAAGGACGTTCGGCGGCCCACGGCCAAGCTGCCTTGATACCGTCAAGCCGGATGTGAAATCTGTCGGCGCTGCCGGCGACCGCCCCGCCAGAGGGTGGAGACGGCGCAGCACGAGGGATCATCACATGCTGGACCATCATCGGGACGCGGCCGTCCAGGCCGAGCGTCGCCTGGAGCGTTCGGTCGCCGCCGCCCTGCGCGTCATCGCGGCCGCCCACGACGAGCGGCAGGCCCCGCCGGTCAGCGCGGCCCGCCGCCGCCTGAGCGAGGTCTACGGCGCCACCCGCCTGGCCCGGCGCCTGGAGCAGGAGCGCCGGACCGCCTGAGACACGCCGTCTTCGCGAGCGCGGCGACGCGATGACGGAGCCTAGACGGCGGCGTCCCAGGTCTCGCTGAGGGGGACGGTTCCGCGGACCAGCCGGGCGCGCAGCACGACGTCGCCCGGCGGCACCGGCTCCGGCGGGCGCCACTCGACGTAGATCCGCCAGCCTCCGGTCTGCGGCACGAAGTTGGCCACCGGATCGTGCAGCGTGCCGGCGCTGGCCGAGACCTCCGCGGCGACCGCGTCGTCGGGACCCTTCGGCAGGCCCGGACCCTCGAAGTCGATGACGCAGAGCCGCCGCCGCGGGTCGGGCGGGTTCGACGGGCGCAGGCGCTCCGCCGAGCCGAGCCGCGTCGACGTCACCCGGGCGAGGGCGGTCTCCGGGATCGCCGGCACGGGCTCGGCCCCCACCGTGGTCAGCCCGTAGCTGACGTGCAGCGGCGCGCCGGGCTGCGCCGGGGCCGCCGGCACGAAGGCCGCCACGATGTTGTCCAAGTACTCCTCGCCCGACGGGATCTCGAAGAGCTGCACGGCGCCGTCCGCGAAGGCGCCCCCGGCGGAATCCGGCGCCACCCACAGGCCCGGCCGCGCCTCGTGGCGCGCCTCCACGTCGAGGTAGGCCGCGAAGCTCCGCTCCCGCTGCAGCAGCCCGAAGCCGGCGAGCGGCCGGGCCGCGAAGGCGGAGATCTGCGGCTGCGCCCGCCCGTTGACCAGGGGGCGCCAGATCCGGTCGATCCGCGCCGGGTCGGCCCCGGCCGCGACGCAGAGCCCGTCGGAATCGTGCACCTGCGGCCGGAAATCGTCGAACGGCTTGGCGCCCCGGGCCCCGGGCCCATTCTGGCCGTACAGGAACATGCTGGTGAGCGGCGCCAGCCCGAGCTTCGGGAGCGCCCGGCGCGGGTGGAGCGCTGCCGTGACGGCGATCCGGGCCGGGTCGCCGGGCGCGATCTCGAACCGGTAGGCGCCGGCCACGCTCGGGCTGTCGAGGAGGGAGAGCACCGTGAGGGTGCGCGCCTCCGGCTCCGGCTCGCAGATCCAGTGGGCCACGAAGTCGGGAAATTCCTCACCCTCCGGCGCGCCGGTGCCGATGGCGAGGCCCCGGGCCGAGAGCCCGTATTCCTGGTTGGCCGCGCGCAGGCGGAAGTAGGAGGCGCCCAGGAAGACGAGGAACTCCTCCTGGAAACCCTTCGGCCGCCAGGCGGGCGTGTCCGGGAAGGCGTAGTGCAGGCGGAAGCCCGCGAAGCCGAGATCCGCCGGGAAGCCCTGGCCGGCGAGCCGCGTGCCCAGGTCGAACAGCCCCGTGTCGTAGGGGATCGGCCGCGCGGGCCCCCGGAGCGGCTGGAGGTGCAGCGCCACGCGCCGGCGCTGCAGGAAGCCGCGGTGGAACAGCTGGGCGCTGAAATGCGCGCCGAGCCGCAGGCCCGCGTCCGGCCGGAAGGTGATCGCCCGGTAGCCGTCGTAGTCGAGGGCGGCGAGCGCCGGCGGCAGGTCCTCGGGCGGCGGGGCGTAGGGCGCTGCGGCGCGCCGCGCCGCCTCGGCCGAGAGGGTCTCGAAGGTCATCGCGTCGCCCTGCGGCGGAAGCGCCGGCCCGGCCCACGTTCTGGACCCATTCAGATCCGTCGCGCTAGGTAGAACCGTGCCGGCAGCCGCGGCCAGGACTGTTCGAAGAACGCGGCGCCGGGAGGGGGGATTGATCCGTTCGGCTTCCGGCGGCCTGGGCTGCCGGGTCGGCTCCGTATCCTCACCCCGCACATCGGTATCCACGGTCATCGGTTCCCGGCCCCGCACGGCCGGGCGGCCGGCAGCCTTCCACGGTCGAGTTCCTCGCGCCATGTCGTCACGCGTCACCTCCTCCGCCGAGCGGTCGCACCGGAACGCGGCTCCCGCCATACCCGATCCGTCGGAGAACGCAGCCTGCCGCGAGGTCTGGACCGACGCGCCGCGCGGCGCCCTGCGCGCCCGCCGCCTCGCCCTGGCCGTCCCGAGCCTCGCCACCGCCGGCGGCCTCGTCTGGCTCGCCGCGCTCGCCTACCCGGCGGGTGTCAGCCCGCTGGCCTGGGCGGTCCTGGTGCTGTTCGGCCTCGTGATGGGCTGGCAGGCCTTCGTCGCCTGCCAGTACGTCTACGGGTTCGTCGCGGCCCTCCTGGGCGACCGGGCGAAGTCCGCGCTGGAGCGCCGCTCCGAGCAGGCGGGCGCCGTGCCGGCCGGGGCCGGACGCACCGCCGCCGTGGTGGCGATCCACGCCGAGGACGCGGTCGCGGTCTTCGCCCGCCTGCGGGTGATGGCCCGGTCGCTCGCCCGCGCCGAGGCGCGGGGCATCGACATCTTCGTCCTCTCCGACACACGGGACGGCGCGATCGCCGCCGTGGAGGAGCACGAGTACGCCCGCATCCAGGCCTGGGCGGCCTCCGACCCGGCGCTGCCGCGGATCCGCTACCGGCGCCGGACGGAGAATGTCGGCCGCAAGGCCGGCAATATCGGCGAGTTCTGCCGCACCTACGGCGGCGAGTACGCCTTCATGATCGTGCTGGACGCCGACAGCCTGATGACCGGCGCGGCCATGGGCCGGCTCGTCGGGCTGATGCAGGCGAGCCCGCGCACCGGCCTGATCCAGACCGTCTCGTACGCGGCCGGCCGGGACACGCTCTTCGCGCGCATCCAGCAATTCGCCGTCCGGCTCTACGCGCCGCTGGCCCTGCGCTGCCTGGAGACCTGGCAGGGCCCGGAGGGCAGCTACTGGGGCCACAACGCGATCCTGCGGGTCGAGGCCTTCGCGGAGAACGCGCAGCTCCCGAAGCTCCCGGGCCGGGAGCCGCTCGGCGGCGAGATCCTGTGCCACGACATCGTCGAGGGCGCGCTGATGGTGCGCGCCGGCTGGGAGGTGCGGCTGCTGCCCGAGATGGGCGGCACCTGGGAGGAGATGCCCACCAACCTCGTCGACCTGCTCGGCCGCGAGCGCCGCTGGTGCCAGGGCAACCTCCAGCACCTGCGGGTGCTGCCCTGGGCGGGCCTTCACGGCGCGAGCCGCTGGCACCTCCTCGTCGGCATCCTCTCGTACGGGGTGCTGCCGCTCTGGATCGCCTTCCTGGGCCTCGCCGCGTGGCAGGCCGCCCGGACCGGCGATCTCGGCCTCCTGGCCTACGGTCTGACCGGGCAGGGCGCCGCCGCCCACGCGCTCGCCGCCCTCAGCGTCGCCGTGCTGGCCCTGCCGAAGCTCCTGAGCCTCGGCCACGTCCTCGCCTCCGCGGAGCGCCGGGCGGCCTTCGGCGGCGCGCGGGCGCTGCTCGCGAGCGCCGCCCTGGAGCAGGCGGTGTGGGTGATCCTGTGGCCGGTCCTGACCCTGTTCACCGCCGGCGCCGTGGTCTCGACCTTCTTCGGCCGGGTGGTCCGCTGGGAGACGCAGGACCGGGACGACCGGCAGGTCTCCTGGGCGGAGGCGTTCCGGCTCCAGGCCGACGCCGTGGTGGTAGGCGCGCTGATGGTGCTCGCCCTGGTCCTCGTCGGGAACCCGTGGCTCGCCCTCTGGCTGGCGCCGATCGCCCTGGCGCTGCTCACGAGCCCGGCCCAGAGCGTCTGGACCAGCCGGGCCGATCTCGGCCGCGCCGCCCGGGCGCGGGGCCTGTTCCTGAACGCCGACGACACCGCGCAGGCGCCGGAGCTCGCCGAACTCGCCCAGCTGCGCGGCCTGCCCGCCGCGCCGGCCCCCCTCCGCCCGGCCGCGCGCGAGCCGGCGATCTGGCTCGCCGCCGACGAGGCCTGACGGGGAGCGCGAACGCGCGGATCCGCGCCCGTCATCCTGGCTCTTACGGCCAAGCTGCCACAGTGTTGCCATCGAGTCACGGGCAGGCGGAACCGCCCCGGCCGGGCGGTTTCAGGCTTGGATTTGAGGCGCGAGCGTTTACCCCTTGGCGAGGATCGGCACGGCATCGTGCCGCGGTCTTCGCCGCGTTCCCGCCATAGTCCGCGCCTGCCCCGAGAGGCTTTGATGCGTCGTTTTCTCCCCGCCCTGATCGGGCTTCTCGGCGCGGCCGCCTGCGCCGCGCCGGCACTGGCCTACGAGATCGACCCGCTGACCCGCCAGCCGCTGAACGACGCGCTCACCGTGCGCGTCCGCCCGCAGGCCGTCGAGACCGTCGCGGTGCCGGTGGCCAACGCCTCCCTGAACCCCGCCGACCCGCTGAACGCCGACGCGGCGGTCCCGCAGATGTCGGCGATCCCGCGCGAGACGGTGGCCTATAACGGCCCCTACGGCGCCGGCACGATCGTCGTCTCCACCGCCGAGCGGCGGCTCTACTACGTGCTCGGCGGCGGCCAGGCCCTGCGCTACGGCGTCGGCGTCGGCCGGCCGGGCTTCACCTGGGGCGGTGTGCAGACCATCACGATGAAGCGCGAGTGGCCGGATTGGCGCCCGCCGTCGACCATGCTGAAGCGCCGGCCCGACCTGCCGCGCTACATGAAGGGCGGCCTCGAGAACCCGCTCGGCGCCCGCGCCATGTATCTCGGCGGCTCGATCTACCGCATTCACGGCTCCAACGAGCCGGAGACGATCGGCACGGCCGTCTCGTCGGGCTGCATCCGCATGACCAACGACGACGTGACGGACCTCTACACCCGCGCCAAGGTCGGCACGAAGGTCATCGTCCAGCGCTGATTCCTTTTCGGAGCTTCGACGAGGGGGCCGGCCGCGAGGTCGGCCCTGTTCGCGTTTCGTAGGGTTTCCGGTTGATGGCTTCGGCGCGGCCGTCTTTGCGAGCGGAGCGAAGCAATCCAGCGGCGCCACGCCTGCAGAGGTCGCGCTGCCCTGGGTCACTTCGCTTCGCTCGTGATGACGGGATAGGCACATCAACCGAAGCGTTCAAACGGAAACCGGATCAGGGCAGGGTCACCAGCGCGTCCGGACGCTTCACCTCGATCTCGACGAACGCGATCGGGTGGTCGGACCCGTTCATCACGTCGTGCCGAATGCCCGCCGGGCGCATGTAGGATTGCCCGGCCGCGAGGGCCGTCTCGCTGACCGCCGCGCCGTCGTGGACGCGCAGGATCCCGTCCACCAGCATCACCACGAAGTAGGGCCAGCCGTGCTCGTGCCAGCCGGTCACGCCGCCGGGCGGGAAGTCCCAGCGGGTGATGCGCACGGCGGCGTCGTCCTGCTGGATCGTGGGCGTCGCGGGGATGGTGCAGGCGAAGGCCATGGCGGCTCCGAAGGTGGTGGGCTGACGGGTGCGCGATGCAAGCCGCCGGCCCACTCAGCGGCTCGACGCCGTCATCGCGAGCGCAGCGAAGCGACCCAGGGGTGCGCGACGCCGAAAATCGTGGCGCCACTCTGAATTGCTTCGCTCCGCTCGCAAAGACGAGGCTCGGGGCCGGGGTAAGCGGGAGCAGCTGCCCTCAGTGGCAGCCGCACGAGCCCGACCCGCAGCCCCCGCCCTGCTTCACCGGGGCGGTGCGCGCGGTCTCGCGGTCCAGGCCGCGCTCGGCGAGCTCGCCGAGATAGGTGTTCCAGCGCGTCTCGTACTCGCGGCCCAGGGTGTGGAGGTAGCCCCAGCCGTAGATGCCGGTGTCGTGCATGTCGTCGAAGCCGAGCTTCACCGCGTAGTTGCCGACCGGCTCCACCGCCAGGATCGCCACGGCGCGCTTGCCGCCGATCACCTTCCGCTCCTGCGGCGAGTGGCCCTGCACCTCGGCCGAGGGGCTCGACACGCGCAGGTACTCGGCCGGCAGGGCGTAGCGCGCACCGTCCTCGAAGGCGACGCTGAGCACCCGCCGGTCGGCCGACAGGCGGATCTCGGTCGGCCACAGATCCTCGGTCACGGGTCACACTCCTCACGCAATCTGGGGCTGCGGCGCGGGATCGGCTTGCCCGCGACCGCCGGTGGCATCATATGCCGGACGATGCTCGATGACAGCTCCCTGACGCCGCAGACGTCCGCTCTCGGCGCGACCGCCGGGCCGGCGCCGCTGATCGACCCGTTCCAGCGGGCGATCTCGTACCTGCGCATCTCGGTGACGGATCGCTGCGACCTGCGCTGCGCCTACTGCATGTCCGAGCACATGGAGTTCCTGCCCAAGCGCGACCTGCTGACCCTGGAGGAGCTGGACCGGCTCTGCGGCGTGTTCATCGCCCGCGGCGTGCGCAAGCTCCGGATCACGGGCGGCGAGCCGCTCGTGCGCCGGGACATCATGCACCTGTTCCGCCGGCTCTCGCGCCACCTCGATTCGGGGGCGCTGGAGGAGCTGACGCTCACCACCAACGGCACGCAGCTCACGCGCTACGCCGACGAGCTGGCGAGCCTCGGCGTGCGCCGGATCAACGTCTCCCTCGACACCCTCGACCCGGACAAGTTCCGGGCGATCACCCGCCGCGGCGACCTCAAGGTGGTGCTCGACGGCATCGCGGCGGCGCGGGCCGCCGGGATGAAGGTGAAGATCAACGCGGTGGCGCTGCGCGACGTCAACGCCGACGAGATCCCCGGCATGATCGCCTGGGCCCACGGCCTCGGCATGGACATGACGCTGATCGAGGTCATGCCGCTCGGCGAGATCGAGGCCGACCGGACCGACCAGTTCCTGCCCCTGTCGGTGGCCCGGCAGCGCCTGGAGACCCGCTACACCCTCACGCCGCTGCCCGACCGCACCGGCGGCCCGGCGCGCTACGTGCGGGTCGAGGAAACCGGCGGGAAGCTCGGCTTCATCACGCCGCTGACCCACAATTTCTGCGAGAGCTGCAACCGGGTTCGCCTGACCTGCACGGGCCAGCTCTACATGTGCCTCGGCCAGGAGGATTCGGCCGACCTGCGCGCGGTCCTGCGCGCCTCCCAGGACGACGCGGTGCTGGCCGCGGCGGTGGTAGAGGCGATCACCCGCAAGCCCAAGGGCCACGACTTCGTCATCGAGCGCCAGCGCCCGGCCGCCGTGCCGCGGCACATGAGCGTGACGGGGGGCTGACCGCCTCCGTCCTAGCGAGCGCAGCGAAGCAACCCAGGGCAACGGGCCCTTCCCGACCGTAGCGCATCCCTGGATTGCTTCGCTCCGCTCGCAAGGACGGACGCGCTCACATCTCCTCGTCGGCGTAGCGGGCCGGCTGCCGCCCGCGCTGGCCGGATCCCCGCCGCGGCGCGCCCGCGCTGATGCCCGCCACCAGGTCGGCGATGTGGCGCAGCGTCTCCACGGAGAGCGCCTTCTCGCCCTCGCCGCGGCCCTGCGGGATCAGCGCCTTGGCGAAGCCGAGCTTCTGCGCCTCCTTCAGCCGGGAGCCGGCCTGCGCTACGGGCCGGATCGCCCCCGACAGGCCGATCTCGCCGAAATAGACCGTCTCGGGCGGCAGCACGGCCCCCGACAGCGACGAGACCAGCGCTGCCGCCACCGCCAGATCCGCTGCCGGCTCGGTGATGCGCAAGCCTCCGGCAACATTCAAATAGACGTCGTGGCTGCCGAGCCGGATGCCGCCGTGGGCTTCCAGCACGGCGAGCACCATCGACAGCCGGTTCGGGTCCCAGCCGACCACGGCGCGCCGGGGCATGCCGAGCGACGAGGGCGCCACCAGCGCCTGGATCTCCACCAGCAGCGGCCGCGTGCCCTCCATGCCGGCGAAGACCGCGGTGCCCGCCGCCTGGTGGTCGCGGCCGGCCAGGAACAGCGCCGACGGGTTCGGCACCTCGCTGAGGCCGGCGTCGGTCATCTCGAACACGCCGATCTCGTCGGTCGGCCCGAACCGATTCTTCACGGCGCGCAGGATGCGGAAATGGTGGCCCTGGTCGCCCTCGAAGGAGGCGACCGCGTCGACCATGTGCTCCACCACCCGCGGGCCGGCGATCTGCCCGTCCTTGGTGACGTGGCCGACCAGGATCACCGCCGTGCCGGTGGTCTTGGCGAAGCGAATCAGCGCCTGGGCCGAGGAGCGGACCTGCGTGACCGTGCCGGGGGCCGATTCCACCGTCTCGGTCCACATGGTCTGGATCGAGTCGATGATCGCCAGCGCGGGCGGGCGCCCCTGGCTCAGGGTCTCGACGATGTCCTCGACGTTGGTCTCGGCGGCGAGCTGGACCGGGCGCGCGCTCAGGCCCAGTCGCTCGGCCCGCAGGCGCACCTGCCCGACCGCCTCCTCGCCCGAGATGTAGGCGACCCGCTCGCCCGTGCCCGCCATGGCGGCCGAGGCCTGCATCAGCAGGGTCGACTTGCCGATGCCGGGATCGCCGCCGAGCAGGATCACCGAGCCGCGCACGAAGCCGCCGCCGGTCACCCGGTCGAGCTCGCCGATCCCCGAGGGGATGCGCGGCGCCTCCTTGGCCTCGCCGGTCAGGCCCTCGAGGGGGAAGACCCGGCCGCGGTTGCGCGACGGCCGGGTCGCCGCCGGCCCGGACTGGCCGGGGGCCGAGGGCGCCTCCTCGACGATCGTGTTCCAGCCGTTGCAGGCCTCGCAGCGCCCGCGCCAGCGGTTGTAGACCGCCCCGCAGGACTGGCAGACGAAGGTCTGGTGGATCTTGGCCATACGGGTCCGGGCGCCGGCGGTCCGGCGTGTCAGGGTGGAGTCGCGTCAGCCTACATAAGTTCGAACATACCGAGAACCCAGCCCGGTCAGGATCTCGTAGCCGATCGTGCCGGCGGCGCGGCCGACCGCGTCGATGTCGAGGCTGTCGCCGATCAGCACCGCCTCCGCCCCGCGCCGGGCCGCGGGCGCCGCCGTGACGTCGAGGATGATCAGGTCCATGGAGACGAGGCCCAGGATCGGGCACGGCACGCCGCCGACCAGCGCCTGGCCTCGCTCGCTGATCGCCCGGGGGAGGCCGTCGGCGTAACCGAGCGAGAGGGTCGCCAGCCGGCTCGGCGCGGCGGCGGTCCAGCGGCCGTTGTAGCCCGCGGTGGCGCCGGCCGCGACGCCGCGCACCTGCACGATCGCCGCCTCCAGCCGCACCACCGGGCGCATCGGGTTCGCGGCGCCCGGCGTCGGGTTGCCGCCGAACAGGGCGTAGCCCGGCCGCAGCAGGTCGTGCCGGGCCCCGTCGAGGAAGATGCCCGACGAGTTCGCCAGCGAGGCCCGGAGCCCGGGATAGGCCGCCCGGACCCGCGCGAAATCGGCGATCTGACGGGCGTTGACCGGGTCCTCCGGCTTCTCGGCGCTGACGAAGTGGCTGAGCAGCAGGTCGATCCCGGCGGCCGCGATCCGCGCGTCCCCGGCGAGGTCCAGCGCCTCGGGCACCGACAGGCCGAGCCGGTTCATGCCGGTATCGACGTGCAGCGCCGCGGGCGGGCGGTTCCCCGGGAACGCCGCCCAGTCCGACAGCTCCTCGACGCTGCCGAGCACCGGGCGCAGACCGTGGGCCGCGAAGGCCGCCGCGGCGCCCGGGGGCAGACCGTTCAGGACGTAGATCGCGGCGTCCGGCAGGGCGGCCCGGGCGGCGACGCCCTCGGACAGGTGCGCGACGAAGAAGGTCCGGCAGCCGGCGGCCCACAGGGCCGGCCCGACGCGGCCGACGCCGCAGCCGTAGGCATCGGCCTTCACCACGGCGGCGCAGTCGACGCCCGCGCCGCGGGCCGCCAGGAACCGCCAGTTGGCCGCGATCGCCCCGAGGTCGATCGTCAGCCGGGCGCCGTGGGCGCCGATCTCCGTCACAGGTCCGGCCTCGGACACGCGGAACGCCTCCATCCATTCGCCACCGGGAGTCCGGACGCGCGGACCGGACCCCGGGCGCGACCCATAGCACCGGGACGGTGCCCGGGTGGAGCCGAGCATTCCGCGCGGCGGGTCGCGCCACGGTGATCGGCGCGTCCGATGCACGGTCTGATGCATGGACGGCACAGGCGCGCGATCAGGCGGGCGCGCCAGGGTGACGGCCGAGGTCGGGCTTGGTATAAATCCGCCGCGGTCCGGGGGAGCCGCACGGCCGACGCGCCATCCCCGCGGGTACCAAAAAGCTCAACGATGCCGTTTACCGTCCTGGATCTCGCCGTGCTCGGCATCGTCGCGGTCTCCGCGCTGCTCGCGGCCGTGCGTGGTGTGACCCGCGAGGTCCTGGCGATCGTCGCCTGGGTGGCGGCTGCCGCCGTCGCGTGGACGCTCCACCCCATGCTGCTGCCCACCGTGAAGCAGCACGTGAACAGCGACACCGTGGCGCTGGTGGCGTCGATCGCGGCGATCTTCCTCGGCACCCTGATCATCGTGTCCATCATCACGGTGAAGATCTCCGACGTCGTGCTCGACTCGCGGATCGGCGCGGTCGACCGCTCCCTCGGCTTCCTGTTCGGCGCGGCCCGCGGCTTCCTGATCTGCGTGATCGGCTGGGTGTTCCTGTCCTGGCTGGTGCAGGGCAAGGTGCCGGACTGGGCCGCCCAGGCCCGCACGCGCCCGATGCTGGAGAAGTCCGGAGACGCCCTGGTGGCGCAGCTGCCCGAGAATCCGGAAGGCTTCCTCAAGCAGTTCAAGAAGCCGAAGACCGGCGCGCCGCCGAGCGACTCCGCCGACGCACCGGCCGAGACCGACGCCGCGCCGCAGCGCCGGACCGAGACCGCGCCGACCCCGACGCGACGCTGATCTGCGGTATTCGCCGTAGGTCTCATCGCGCGGAACGCCTAGATAGCGGTTCCGGTGGTGTACGGATTGCTTCCGCGACGACCGGCGCGCCGGCCCGTCGCCGCCGGGATCTGTGAGTGATCGACAGCCCCATGTCACACGCCGCCGCCACCACCGACACCTTCGATCTCGACCTCGACGGCGACACGCTGCGCGAGGAGTGCGGGGTCTTCGGGATCTTCGGCCATCCGGACGCCTCCGCGATCGTCGCGCTGGGCCTGCACGCCCTGCAGCACCGGGGCCAGGAGGCGGCCGGCATCGTCTCCTTCGACGGCTCCGTCTTCCACTCCGAGCGCCGCCCCGGCCTCGTCGGCGATTCCTTCTCCGACGGCGACACGATCGCCCGCCTCAAGGGCCGCGCCGCCATCGGGCACGTGCGCTACTCGACCACCGGCGGCACGATCCTGCGCAACGTCCAGCCGCTCTTCGCGGAGCTCGCCAGCGGCGGCCTCGCGGTCGCCCACAACGGCAACCTCACCAACGCCCTGTCGATCCGCCGCGACCTCGTGCGCGACGGCGCGATCACGCAGTCGACCTCCGACACCGAGGTGATCCTGCACCTCGCGGCCCGCTCGCGGAAGCCGCGGATCATCGAGCGCTTCATCGACGCCCTGCAGGCGATCCAGGGCGCCTACGCGATCGTGGCGCTGACCAACAAGAAGCTGATCGGCGCCCGCGACCCGCTGGGCATCCGCCCGCTGGTGCTGGGCGAGCTCGACGGCCGCTACATGCTGGCCTCCGAGACCTGCGCGCTCGACATCATCGGCGCCCGCTTCGTGCGCGACATCGAGAACGGCGAGATCGTGGTGATCTCCGAGGAGGGGATCGAGTCGATCCGCTTCGCCGACGCCGTGCCGATGCGGCCCTGCATCTTCGAGTACATCTACTTCGCCCGGCCGGACTCGGTGGTGAACGGCAAGAGCGTCTACGCGGTGCGCAAGGCGATCGGCCGGGAGCTGGCCCGCGAGGCCGCGGCGCCCGCCGACATCGTCGTGCCGGTGCCGGATTCCGGCGTGCCGGCGGCGCTCGGCTTCTCGCAGGAGACCGGGATCCCGTTCGAGATGGGCATCATCCGCAACCACTATGTCGGCCGGACCTTCATCCAGCCGACCCAGTCGGTGCGCGAGCTCGGCGTCCGGATGAAGCACTCGGCCAACCGCGCGGCGATCGAGGGCAAAAGCATCGTCCTCGTGGACGACAGCCTCGTGCGCGGCACGACCTCGGTGAAGATCGTCCGGATGATGCGCGAGGCCGGCGCCGCGGAGGTCCATTTCCGGATCGCCTCTCCGCCGATCACCTACCCGGACTTCTACGGGATCGACACGCCCGAGCGGGAGAAGCTGCTCGCCGCGACCCACGATCTCGAGGCCATGCGCAAGTATATCGGCGCCGATTCGCTGGCCTTCCTGTCGATTCCCGGCCTCTACCGGGCGATGGGCGAGGAGGCGCGCAACGCGGCCTGCCCGCAATACACCGACCACTGCTTCACGGGCGACTACCCGACCGGCCTGACCGACCTGTCCATCGCCGGCCCGAAGCGCTTCGCCATGCTGGCCGAGGCCGACTGAGCCTCTCCGGAAGGGCGCGACCGGCAAAGCAGAGACACGGCTTCGGCACAGCCGTCTTTGCGAGCGGAGCGAAGCAATCCAGGGTAGCGCAACATCGGTGAGCATGGCGCCGCCTGGATTGCTTCGCTGCGCTCGCAAAGACGCGGGTCGGGGCCATCGACCGAAAGTGGTCGAAAGGGCCCGGCTACTGGCCATTTGAAACCGGACTCCTCGACCCTTGGCGCGGGAATGCGCTACGTGCTCCCCATGGCTGACTCCCAAAGACCCCTGGAAGGCCGCGTCGCGGTCGTCACCGGCGCGTCCCGCGGCATCGGGCGCGCCGCCGCCCTGGCGCTGGCCGGGGCCGGCGCGCACGTCATCGCGGTGGCCCGGACCGTGGGCGCCCTCGAGGAGCTCGACGACGCCGTCCGGGCGGCCGGCTCCAGCGCCACCCTGGTGCCGTTCGACCTCGCCGACTACGACGCGATCGACCGCCTGGGCGCGGCGATCAACGAGCGCTGGAAGCGCCTCGACATCCTGGTCGCCAATGCCGGCATCCTCGGCGCGCTCATGCCGATCGGCCACATCACCCCGAAGATCTGGGGGCAGGTGATGGACGTGAACGTCACCGCCAACTGGCGCCTGATCCGCTCCCTCGACCCGCTGCTGCGCATGTCGGACGCCGGCCGGGCGATCTTCGTCTCGTCGGGGGCCGCCTCGAAGTGCCGGCCCTACTGGGGGCCCTACTCGGTCTCGAAGGCGGCGCTGGAGGCCCTGGTGCGGACCTACGCGGCCGAGAACGAGAGCGCGGCGATCCGGGCCATGCTGCTCAATCCCGGCCCCCTGCGGACCGGCATGCGCCGCTCGGCCATGCCCGGCGAGGACCCCGAGACCCTCCGGACGCCCGAGGAGCTCGCGCCCCATTTCGTGCGGCTCGCGTCCCCGGACTGGACCGAGACCGGCAAGCTCTACGATTTCCCCACCGACCGGGTGCTGAGTTTCCGCGCACCCGAGTGAGCCCCTGCGCTGTTATTCGAACGCACATCCCACCGCCTGCCTCATCCTGAGGTGCCGGAGCGAAGCGGAGGCCTCGAGAGAACGGCCCGGAGGTCGCGCGATCCCTGGCGCCCTCCTTCGCGGTCCGCTCGCGCGGGCATCTCGGGATGAGGGGTTGTATAGGACGGGCCTGATCTTCCTCTCTGAGTTCATCACGATGATCGACGTCCGCTGCATCTGCGCGATCGGCCTGCGAGGCCAGCTCGGCCTCAACGGCCACCTGCCCTGGGAGGGCAACACCGACCCGCTCTTCGTGGAGGACGTCACGCGCTTCTTCGCCCTCACCATGGGCCACGTGCTGATCGCCGGGCCGAAGACCGTGGCCTCGGTGCCCGAATTCGCCTTCAAGGACCGCACGATCGACGTGATCCGCAGCCACGAGGATCCGGAGGCGGTGCTCAAGCGCTATCCCGGGCGGCGGATCTTCGTCGGCGGCGGGATCGCGGTGTGGAACGTCTACGCGCGGTACATCCAGAACTGGGACATCACGCGCCTGCCCTACGACGGCGAGGCCGACCGCTGGTTCGACCCCGCTTGGCTGGTCGGCGGGCCGCTGCGGACGCCCTGAGCGGCACCTTCGTCCCCGCCGGCGCGTTGGCGCGCACGCGTCGCGTTTTCCGGAGATCACGATGAGCACCCCGAGCTACCGCTTCGGCATCGAGGAGGAGTACTTCCTGGCCGATGCCGAGACCCGGGGGACGCCGCGGGGCGACCTCGCCGCCTTCCACGCGCGGGTCAAGGCGGAGCTCCCCGAGACGGGCCGCGAGCTGGTCGCCGCGCAGGTCGAGGTCTGCACGCCGCCGCTCACTGACGCGGCGGCCGCCCGGGAGAATCTCGGCGGCCAGCGGCGGCAGCTCGCCGGGATCGCGGCCGAGAACGGCCTGCGGCTGCTGGCCTGCGGCACGCACCCCCTGGCGCGCTGGTCGCGCCAGACCGCCACCGACGGCGCGCGCTACAAGGGCATCCTGTCGGATGTCGGCATCGCGGCGCGGCGGGCCCTGATCTGCGGCATGCACGTCCACGTCGAGGTTCCGGACCCCGACGCCCGGGTCGACCTGATGAACCGGCTGCTGCCGTTCCAGCCGCTGCTGCTCGCGCTGTCGGCCTCCTCGCCGTTCTGGCAGGGCGAGGCGACGGGCCTGCGGGCCTACCGGCTCAGCGTCTTCGGGGAATTGCCGCGCACCGGCCTGCCGGAACTGTTCACTGACTCGGACGCCCACGCGCGGTTCGTCGCCATCATGACCCGGTCGGGCGCCATCGCGGACGCGAGCTTCCTGTGGTGGTCGCTGCGGCCCTCCATCAAGTTCCCGACCCTGGAGCTGCGCATCGTCGACGCCTGCACGCGCCTCGACGATTCGCTCTGCGTCGCCGCGCTGTTCCGCTGCCTCGTGCGCCTGTGCGCGCGCCGGCCGGACCTCCATGCCGGGCTCGACGGCGTCTCGCGGGCGCTGGCCTCGGAGAATCTCTGGCGCGCCCAGCACAGCGGCGTCGCCGCGTCCCTGATCGACGAGGCGCGCGGCGAGGCCGTGCCGTTCGCCGAGGCGCTGGAGGCGGTGCTCACGCTGGTGGCCGAGGACGCGGACGCTCTCGGCTGCGCGGCGGACGTGGCCCGCGCGCGGGCGATCGTGGCCGAGGGGACCAGCGCGGACGGGCAGATCGCGGCCTACGAGGCCGCGCTCGCCGCGGATCAGGACGAGCGCGCCGCGCTGGCGGCCGCGGTGGACTGGATCGCCGACGCGGCGCGCTGAGCACTGCCGCATCCGCGCCGTCATCACGAGCGGAGCGACGTGACCCGGGGTGCCGCGACCTCGACCAGCGCGGCGCGACACTGGGTTGCTTCGCTCCGCTCGCAAGGACGACAGGAGCTCGGATCAGCCCTTGTCGAACGGGTTCTGCGAGGTGCGCAGGGACAGGCGGATCGGCGTGCCCGGCAGGTCGAACGCCTCGCGCAGGCCGTTCACGAGGTAGCGCGTGTAGGATTTCGGCAGGGCGTTGAGCTGGTTGCCGAACAGCGCGAAGTGCGGTGGCCGGCTCTTCACCTGGGTAGCGTAGCGGATCTTGATCCGCCGGCCCGACACCGCCGGCGGCGGGTTGCGGGAGGTGGCCTCGTTCAGCCAGTCATTGATGCGCGAGGTCGAGACGCGCCGGTCCCAGACCTCGGCGGCCTGCACCACCGCCTGCATCAGCTTGTCGACGCCGTCGCCGGCGAGACCCGAGAGCGGCACGACACCGACGCCGCGCACCTGCGGCAGCAGCCGGGTGCAATCCTCGCGGAGCTGCTTGAGCAGGCCCGGCTGGTCGGCGACCAGATCCCACTTGTTGAGGCCGATCACCAGGGCGCGGCCCTCGCTCTCGACGAGGTCGACGATGGTGAGGTCCTGCTTCTCGAACGGGATCGTCGCGTCGAGGAGCACCACCACCACCTCGGCGAAGCGCACCGCGCGCAGGCCGTCCGAGACCGCGAGCTTCTCCAGCTTGTCGTCGATCCGGGCGCGGCGGCGCATCCCGGCGGTGTCGTGCAGCTTGATCCGCCGCCCGCGCCACTCCCAGTCCAGGGAGATCGAGTCGCGGGTGATGCCGGCCTCGGGGCCGACGAGCAGCCGGTCCTCACCGAGCATGTTGTTGATCAGGGTCGACTTGCCGGCATTCGGGCGGCCCACGATCGCGACCTTCAGGGCGCGGCCGCCGGGGGCGTCGTCGTCGGCCTCCTCGTCCTCGTCGCGCTGGGGCAGGGCGCCCTTGAGCGCCTCGTGCAGCTCGCCCAGGCCCTCGCCGTGCTCGGCGGAGAACGGGATCGGGTCGCCGAGCCCGAGGGTGAAGGCCTCGTAGGCGCCGGCGAGGCCGGCGCCGCCCTCGGCCTTGTTGGCGATCAGGATCACCGGGCAGCCGGCGCGGCGCACCAGCTCGGCGAAGGGCTGGTCGGCCGGAAGCACGCCGGCGCGGGCGTCGATCACGAACAGGACCACGTCGGCGGCGAGGATCGCCGCCTCGGTCTGCATCCGCATCCGGCCCGTGAGGGTCTTCTCGTCGGCCTCTTCCAGGCCGGCGGTGTCGATCACCCGGAACTGGAGGCCGCCGAACGCGACGTCGCCCTCGCGCCGGTCGCGGGTCACGCCCGGGCGGTCGTCGACCAGCGCGAGCTTCTTGCCCACGAGGCGGTTGAACAGGGTCGACTTGCCGACGTTCGGCCTCCCGACGATCGCGACGGTCGGCATATCCATGGTGGTTCTCGAGACAGTCCGGACGATGAAATCAGCGCGTGATCGGCGGCGGCGGCGCGGCGGGCTCGGGCTTGGCCGCGGTCACCGTCACGGGGCCGCCCGCGACGATCGCCGCGTAGACCTCGATCCGCTCGCGCAGGTTCCGCGGCGTGTCGGGATCGGCCACGATCTGGTCGAACCAGCGGCTGGCGTCCTCGTAATCGCCCTTCTTCAGGGCGGCGAGGCCCAGCATCTCGCGGGCCGTGTGGCGGAACGGCGTCCCGGCGGCGAGGCCCTGGAGGTTGGCGAGCGCCGGATCCGGGTTCGCTCCGTCGAGGCGCAGCAGCGCGGCGCGCAGGCGCGCGAGGTCGCGCAGGCCGTCGCCGAGGCCGGTATCGTCGGCGAGCTTGTCGAACTCCGCGGCCCCGGCCGCCGGGTCGCGCTTGCCGGTCTCGGCCGCCGCCCGGAACCGGGCGAGCAGGCGGTAGCCCGCCGGGCCCTGCGCCTCGAGGGCGTCGAAGGCCTTGTCGGCCTCCGCGACCTTGCCGTCCTTGGCGAGGCGGTTGGCGTCGTCGAACTGCACCGAGGCCACCTCGGCCGCCGCGCGCTGCTGGGCCTGCCAGTAGCGCCAGCCCGCGACGCCCGCCACCAGCAGCACGGCGAGCGCGATGATCACGCCGCTGTAGCGCTTCCAGATCTGGAGGATCCGGTCGCGGCGGTAATCCTCGTCGACTTCGCGGAGGAACTCGTTGTTCTCGGCCATTCTATCCCGGCCCGCATGATCTCAGCGGGCCACCTCGTCGCGTTCGGGCCCCGCGCCTAACACACGGGCGCCGGGTTGGCGACAGGCCATGTCTCGGGGCCGCCTCGGGTGTCGTCTCGGGGGCCGGCTCAGGCCGGGGTACCCGGCCAGACCGGCACGCCGATCACCGGGTAGTGCAGGTAGCGGGCGAAGACGAACCATGCGGCCGTGCCGATCACCAGGGCCAGGACGTCGTTGCGCCAGCCCAGCGGGGCCGCCGCCGGACCGCCGTGCTGGGCCGCGACCGCCCCCGGGGCGAGGCCCCGGCGCTTGGCGCTGATCCGGGCGGTCACCGCCCAGGCAAGGAAGCCGCCGAACAGCAGCATCGAGCCGAGATCGCCGTTGGCGAGGAGGTGCGCCGTCGCCCAGATCTTCACGGCGAGCAGCATCGGGTGCTTGGCCTTGGCGCGGATATGGCCCGGCAGGTAGGCGGCCGCGAGGCACACGAAGGCGGCCCAGACCAGCGTCAGGGCGAGGTGGCGCGTCCAGACGGGCGGGTCCCAGACCGGGATATAGCCGGCGAGCCGGTAATCGTGGAAGCCGATCCCGATCAGCACGAGCCCGAGCAGCGACAGGGCGGTGTAGCCGAGCTTGTAGCGGCCCTCGCCGATCCGGCCGACGATCGCGGCGCGGCGGGTGCGGGCCATCGAGAAGGCGTGCGTGCCGAGGAACAGCACCAGCCCGAGGATCAGGAGAACCATGGATGACTTTCGGTCGGGCCGCGCGCGTCCGGTCGGCGGCAAGCACTCTGTAATGGTTCTCAAGCGAATCTCCGCCTGTTTGTCCAGGCGCGGCCGGGACGCAGCCGGGTGGCGATCATGGGTTGGGCGAACGGGATCGCCGGACGGACGCGCGCCGCGCGCCCAACCGGCTCCGGGACGGCGGCGCGCCGGATCCTGCCGACGCTTTCCCTGGCGCTCCCCCTGGCGCTATCCCTGGCGCTCCTCCCGCGCGTTGCCGCGGCCGCGCCCGAGCCGCCGCTCTCGGCGCTGACGCTGGTCGGGCCGCCCGCGCTCGTCTTCAAGGCGGGGCGCGACGCCTGCGACGGCGCCGACGTGCCCGACGCGCCGGCGCGCGCCTTCCGGGACGTGTCGGGCGCGGTGGCGCTCTACGGGATGCATTACCGCAACCGGGCGCTGCGCGGTCCCGACCTCGAGCATCTCAAGATCGACTGCGCGGTGGTGCTCGATTCGGGCGAGAAGCCCGATCCGGCCACCTACGACGACCGCTCCTGGATCACCGCCACCTGGACCGAGGACGGGAGCCGCGTGGCCGCGCTCCTCCACCACGAGTACCAGGCCAACGAGCATCCCGGCCGCTGCCCGGCGGCCAGCTACATGGCCTGCTGGTACAACACGATCACGGCCGCAGCCTCGACGGATGGCGGCCGCAGCTTCAAGCGCCAGAGCCCGCCTGTCGTGGTCGCCGGGGCGCCGTTCCGGCAGGAGGTCGACCAGGGCCGCCACCGCGGCTTCTTCAACCCGTCGAACATCGTCGCGGACGGGACGTGGCGGTACTTCCTCGCCTCGACCACCGGCTGGACCCGGCCCGGCAGCGATCAGGAGGCCGGGGTCTGCCTGTTCCGCAGCGACGACCCGGCCGACCCGGCCCGCTGGCGGGCCTGGACCGGCACCGGCTTCACCGCCGCCTTCCCGGACCCCTACCGCGCCGCCCGCCCGAACACGGCGACCTGCCGGCCGGTCGGGCCGTTCCCGGGCCCGGTCGGCGCCGTCGTCCGGCACCGCGGCACGGGCGCCTGGATCGCCGTGTTCATGGCCAAGGCGGGGGAGGGCTTTCCCCGGTCGGGCTTCTACTGGACCACCTCCCGCGACCTGATCGCCTGGGACAGCCCGCGCCTGCTGCTCGAGGGCGCGACCCTCTACGACGACCCGTGCGCGGCGACGGCGCCGCTCCTCGCCTACCCTTCGCTGCTCGACCCGGACGCGCGCGGCCGCAACTTCGACGACGTCGGCGACCGGGCGCTGCTGACCTACGCGAGCCTGCGCACGGAGGGCTGCACGATCACCTCCGACCGCGACCTGCTGCGCCGCCCGGTGGCGATCCGCGTCTGGCCCTGATCCCGCTCGACCGGCGCGGCCCCACCGCGCGACACCGTCCCGAGCCTCGGGCGCATCCCGTCATACCGGACGCGGCTCTACGGAGCGGGCCGGCCGAGCGCCACCGTGTAGGACGGGCCGGCCGCGACGGAGCGCCCCGGAAGGCCGATCCGCTGGCAGAGCACGGTGCCGAGGGTGACGCTCAGCATCAGCACGGTCGCGGAGAGCAGGAGCGTGGTCGCCCGGGCATAGGCGCGACCGGCATGGATCAGCAGGCAGCCGAACGCGAAGATCGCGACGGCCTGGAACAGGTGCTGCACGGGCGACGTCCTCTCTGGCGGCGGACGCGCGGTCCGGGCCGGCCGGGATCGAGTGCCATCGTCTCCGAGCGGCGTGAAAACGCGGTTAACGTCGGGTATAGCTGGCTCCGCAGTCGCCCGCTCGGAGAGGAATCCGCATGTCGCGTTCGAGGGTTCCGGAGGCGCAGAGCCGCCCCGACGGGACGGGGGTGATCCCGTCCCACGACACGGCGATCCTGGGATCGGGCGCCGTCGGCGCGGGGGCGATCGGGGCGTCGGCCCTGGGCGCGCTGGCCCTCGGGGCCGCGGCCCTCGGCGTCGTGGCGGTCGGCGCCTTCGCGATCGGCCGCCTCTCGGTGGGCCGCGCCCGGATCGGCACCCTGGAGGTCGGTTCGCTGGAGATCGACACGCTCACGGTGCGGTCGGTGCGGATGCCGGACCGCGACTGAGCCGCGGCGCCGGGGACCGGCGCCGGGAGGAATGCGAGGAGAGGAGCGATGACCGATCGGAAACCGCCCTTCCGGCCCGCGGACGCGGTCGACGCCCTCGGCGAGGTCGAGGGCGATTTCGTGCTGCCACTCTGCCTGCCCGGATCCAACCTGCTGATCGGCGAGGACCTCGCCATGCTGGTCCTCGACACGATCCACGGGCAGCGGGTCGGGCTGCCGCTGAGCCAGCAGGGCGCGGCCGACCTCCACGCGGTCCTGGGCGAGGCCCTGCGGCTGCTGCAGGCGCGGGACCGCGGCCCTATCCAGTAGGGCGCGCGCCGGCGAAAGGCTTCGTTGAGGCGGCCGGGATAGACAGGTCCCGGTTCCTCTCCGTGGCGGCCGATGCGCGCTCCGTTGCTTCTCCTGCTGCTGACCTGCGCCGCCCCCGCGCAGGCCCGGCCCGCCACCTTCCTGGCGGTGCACGCCGTCGGCATGGCAGCCCTGCCGCCGGTCCCGCCCGCGCCTGCGGCCGTGCCCGCACCCGCGCCCGCACCGGTCGCCGCCGACGCCCGCGCCCGCTACCTGCCGCTCATCGCCCGCGAGGCCGCCGGCACCGGCCTGCCCCTCGCGGTGGCCGACGCCGTCGCGCGGATCGAGAGCGGCTACGATCCCACCGTCGTCGGCAGCGTGGGCGAGGTCGGTCTGATGCAGGTCCGCCCGACCACCGCGGCGATGCTCGGCTTCCGCGGCACCGTCGCCGAACTGGCGTCGCCGGAGATCAACGTCCGCTACGGCGTCCGCTACCTCGCCGAGGCGTGGCGCCGGGCCGACGGCGACCTCTGCCGCGCCCTGATGAAGTACCGGGCCGGCCACGGTTCGGAGGCGATGTCGCCGCTGTCGCAGCTCTACTGCGCCCGCGCCCAGGCGATCCTCGGCAACCCGGAGGCGCGCGTCGTCCGGGCGAGCGCCCGCGCGGCCGCGCCGGACCGTCTCGCCGCGCGGCCGGCGGGCCCCGTCCACCGGACCCGCGTCGCCGCCGTCCCGGCGAAGCCGATGTCGTTCTGGGAGGCGCACCGGGCGCGCATCGCCCGGCTCAACGCCGCCGTGGTGTCGCGCTGGCGGGCCCGCGGCTGGTCGGCCGCGCCCGACGGGCCCTCCGGCGAGCCGGCCGGCGGCTAGCGCCCCTCACGCCTCGGCTTCGGCCTCCGGCCCGTCCGAGCGCGCGCCGCGGGCGACCTCGCGCATCGCCGCGTCGGGAAGCGGCCGCTGGAGCCGGAGCGCCTCCGCGGTCGGCGCCTCCAGCCACGTCGCCCATTCCTCCGGCTTCGTGAGCAGGACCGGCCTGGCCTTGGGATGGACCGGCCCGACGACGCCGTTCGCCTCGGTGGTCAGGAAGGCGAAGAGCCGGTGCTCCGCGGCGACCCGGTCGGGGTTCTCGCGCTTCGTGCCGCGCACGCCGGTCCAGGGCCGCCAGATCCCCGCGAAGGCGAAGAGCGGCCGGTCCTCGTCCAGGGCGAACCAGACCGGCGTCTTGCGCGGCTTGGTGTCGGCGTACTCGCTGAAGGCGGTGACCGGCACGAGGCAGCGGTGGGCGACGCCGAGCCAGGGCCGCCAGTGCGGGCTCGCGGCGTTGCGCACGTTGGTGATCGGGTGCTCGCCGAACGCCTTCGGGCCGGGCATGCCCCAGCGCATCATCGCGAGGTCGCGGCCGGTCGCGCCGTTCAGGACCACAGGCGCCAGCTGGTCGGGAAAGATAGCCGGCAACAGCGGGAGGTTTCCGGTGCGATCCTCCGCGATCTCGAAGGCCCGGCGCAAGTCCGCCGGGCCGGTTCGCAGGCTGTAGAGATTGCACATGGACACCCCGCGTGGTCGGTGAGCGCGTTGCCGGCTCTACACGCTTTCGGGACGCCGCGCCCAGCCCGGCGGAGAGGGGCGTCCCGGCCGATCGCCGACCGGGACGCCGCCGCCTCAGTTCAGGTGGAACACCACCTTCACGCAGCCGTCCTTCTTGTCGCGGAAGGTCTTGTAGAGGTCCGGGCCCTCCCCGAGATCCTGCGAGCGGTGGGTGATCAAGGAGGTCATGTCGATCTTGCCCTCTTGGATCAGCTTGGTCAGCGGCTCGAGGTAGCGCTTCACGTGCGTCTGGCCGCTCTTGAGGGTCAGGCCCTTCTGGACGATCGCCCCCATGTTGACCGGAATCGGGCCGCCGTAGACGCCCGGCACCGAGACGATCCCGCAGGGGCGGACCGCGTTGATGGCCTCGGCCAGCGCGTAGGGGCGCTCGGTGGCGGTGAGCTTCTCCTGCACCGTCGACAGCATGCCGGTGAGGCCGCCGTGGCCGGCGCTCGCCTCCATGCCGACGCAGTCGATCACGCCGTCGGCGCCCTGGCCCTTGGTGATCTCCTTGATCCGCTCGAACACGTCCTCGTTCATGAAGTCGATGACGTCGGTGGCACCGGCCTTCTTGGCCAGGGCGATCCGCTCGGGCACGGTCTCGATGGCGATGATCCGCTCGGCCCCCATGATCTTCGCGGACTGGATCGCGAAGATGCCGACCGGGCCGGTGCCCCAGACCGCGATCGTCTCGCCGCCCCGGATCTCGCAGTGCTCGGCGCCCTGCCAGCCGGTGGGCAGGATGTCGGTGAGGAACAGGACGGATTCGTCGTCCATGCCGTCCGGCACCTTCATGGGGGCGACGTCCGCCATGGGCACGCGCACGTACTCGGCCTGGCCACCCGCGTAGCCGCCGGTGAGGTGCGAGTAGCCGAACAGGCCGGCCGTCGTGTAGCCGAACTGCGCGGCCGCCATCTCGGCGTTGCGGTTCGACCGCTCGCAGACCGAGAAGTTGCCGAGCTTACACTGCCGGCATGCACCGCAATTGATGTTGAAGGGCACCACGATCCGGTCGCCCTTCTTGAACTTGGTGAAGCCCTGTCCGACCTCGACGACTTCGCCCATGAATTCGTGGCCGAGGACGTCGCCGCTCTTCATGGTCGGCATCAGGCCGTCCATCAGGTGCAGGTCCGAGCCGCAGATCGCGCAGCTCGTCACCTTGATGATGACGTCGCGGGAATCCTCGATGACCGGATCCGGGACCGTGTCGCAGCGGATGTCGTTGCGGCCGTGCCAGCACAATGCCTTCATGGCGTCGTCTCTCCGGAAGCTCTCGGGATTGCGGCCGTCTCGGCCGCTCTCCCGTAAAGCCCGCCTCGGCACGGCCAAGTTCCGGCGTCGCCGTCCGGGCGACCGCGGCGAAGGGGTTTACGAATGTTTCACGTGAAACAGCCCCGTTCACCGTCGCTTTACGACTCGCGCCGGCCCGGTCCGGATCAGGCGATCCCGTCGATGCCGATGCCGAGCTGCTCGGGCCCCCGGAGCGACGCGCCCGGCCGGTAGGGCGGCGGATCGACCGCGAGCCGCGGGGCGACGAGGCGGCGGCTCAGCGCCACCAGGGCGATCTCGGCCTCGAGCCGCGCCAGGGGCGCGCCGACGCAGTAGTGCAGGCCCCCGCCGAAGCCGAAATGCTCGATGTCGCCCCGGTCGGGATCGAAGCGGTCTGGCTCCGCGAACCGGTCGGGATCCCGGTTCGCGGCGGCGAACATCAGGATGACGGGTGCCCCCTTGGGGATCATCTCGCCGGCCACCGCGATCGCGCCGAGGGCCTTGCGGGTCCGGAAGTGCACCGGCGGCTCGTAGCGCAGGACCTCCTCGATCAGCCGCGGCGCGCGCTCCGGATCGGCCCGGAGCCGCTCCAGCTCCTCGGGGTGCCGGAGCAGGGTCAGCATGGCGTTGGTGATGAGGTTCACGGTGGTCTCGTGACCGGCGACCAGCAGCAGGACCGCCGTCGACAGGAGGTCGAAGTCGCTCATCTGCTTCCGGCCGTCCGGACCGGGGGCGGCGAGGCCGCTCAGCATGTCGTCGGCCGGGCGCCGCCGTTTCTCGCGGATGAGGTCGCGCATGTAGGCGGCGATCTCGTCGAAGGCGCCGACGATCTGGCGCCGGGTCGCGTCGTCGTGGCGCGCGTCCGGCTCGACGGCCGTGGCGAGCTGCGTCGCCCAGGCCTGGAACCGCGGCTCGTCCTCGCGTGGCACGCCGAGCAGCTCGCAGATCACCGTCACCGGCAGCGGGTAGGAGAGGTCGCTCACGAGACAGACCTCCCGCCGGTCCCGGCAGGCGTCGATCAGGCCGTCCACCTCCCGGGCGATCCGCGGCCGCAGCGCCTGAACCCGCGCGATCGAGAATTCCCGCATCACCAGGCTGCGCAGCCGGTCGTGGTCCGGGGGATCGCGGAAGATGAACGGGCGGTGCGTGGCGCTGATGCGGTTCTTGATCGGGTTGAGGATCAGGTCCTTGAGCGGATTGCCAGTGCGGGGCCGCCGAGGCGGTGGCAGATCCTCGGAGCTGAGCCGCGGGTCGAACAGCAGGCTGCGGATCGCCGCGTGCGTGGAGACGACGTAGCTGCCGTCGCGCTGGCGGGAGACCGGCTGCTGCCGCAACCGTCGATAGAGCGGGTACGGGTCGGCCCGGTTGGCCGGATCCATCACGGCGGCGAACAGCGCGTCGTCAGACATGGACGGCCTCGGTGGAAGGCGGCGCCGGGGCGGCGCGGCGCGGCGTCGGGAAGCCCGGGGCCGCCATCTCGACGCGCGGCCGGTCGGTGGCGTCGGTGATCGGCGGGAACGGGTCGCCGGCCGTGATCGCCTCCGCGTAGGCCGGCAGCCAGCGCGCCTGATCGAACGAGACGGCCGCGATGCTGCGCCCGGCGCGTCCGTAGACGGCGAGGAAGCGGCGGGACGCCCGCGACCCCTGCACCACCGCGACGGAATCGGCGCCGTCGGGGAGGCCGACCAGCTTTATGTTGATCCCGAACTGGCTCGACCAGAAGGCCGGCAGGTGGCCGTAGGGGCGCTGCTCGCCGGGGCCGGCCAGCATGTTGCGCGCGGCGTGGGCGGCCTGCTCGACGGCGTTGCCCCAGTGCTCCACGGCGATCAGCCGATTGCCGTAGAGCGGGATCGGCCACCGAGCGACGTCGCCCGCGGCGTAGATGTCCGGGCAGGGCACCCCGTCGGCGTCGAGGACCCGGCAGGCGGCGTCGCAGGTCACGCCGCCGGCATCGGCGCGCAGGCCCGCGCCCCGCAGCCAGCCCGTCGCCCGGGTCGCCCCAAGGGCGGCGATGACGAGGTTGGTCTCGACGGTGCTGCCGTCCGCCAGCCGGGCCCGGGCGACGTGCCCCGCCGCGTCGCCCTCGAACGCCCGCACCATCGTGCCGGGGTGGAACGTGGCGCCGGATTCGCGCAAACGCTCGGCGATCACGCCGCCGACGAAGGTCCCGAGACCCCGGGCCAGGGGCGCGGCGTTCGGGTCGATCAGGGTCACGGGCAGGCCGAGGTCGCGCAGGCAGGAGGCCGCCTCGCAACCGATCAGGCCGCCGCCGACGATGAGCACCTGCCGCGGGCGCGCCAGCAGGGCGTCCCGCAGGGCGGCCGCGTCGTCGCGCCCGCGCAGGGTGAAGATGCCGGCGAGCCCGCCGCCGGTCTCGGCCGGCCAGGGCCGGGCCTCGGCGCCGGTGGCGATGAGCAGGGCCTCGTAGGCCAGCGCCGACCCGTCGGCGAGCCGGAGCGTGCGGGCTGCCCGGTCGAGGGCGACGGCCGGGCTCCCGAGACGCCAGCGGGCGCGCAGATCCGCCAGTTCCGGCAGCCGGGTCGCGTCGGCGGCGAGTTCCCCGGCGAGCACGTGCTTCGACAGGGGCGGCCGGTCGTAGGGCCGGTACGGCTCGGCGCCGACCAGCGTGAGCGGGCCGTCGTACCCGCCCCGCCGCAGCGTCTCGGCGCCGCGCAGGCCGGCGAGGGAGGCGCCGACCACGACGATGCCGGCGGGTTCGGGGGTCACGGCGCGTCTCCGTCGTCCGGGCCGGCCTGGAGGCTGATGGCGCGGACCGGGCAGGCCTGCACGGCCCGCTCGATGGCGCCGCGGCGATCGGCCGGCGGCGCGGGATCGTAGAACAGGATCTCGTGGCCGCGGATCGCGAAGGCGTCCGGCGCGGCGTAGCAGCACTGGGCGTAGCCCTGGCAGCGGTTGAGATCCACGACGACCCGGAGCGCCGCGGTGTCGGAGGCCGGCATCACGCCGACCTCGCCAGCCGGCGCGCGGTCCCGGCATCGGTCCCGGCGCGCGCGAGATCGTCCAGAGCCGTCAGGATCGACGCCATGGCGTCCCGGGCCGCGAAGGCGTCCCGCAGCGCCCCGGCGCGCGCCCGGAAGTCGGGCTCGCCGAGCACCCGCGCCACCGCGGCGCCGACCGCCTCCGGGGCCGGCGCGTTGGTCCCGAGGTTGATCCCGACGCCGGACCAGCCGATGCGCGCGTTCACCTCCGCCTTGTCCTCGGTCAGGCCGGCCGACACGATCGGCACGCCGGCGGCGAGCGCCTGCGAGACGCTGCCGTAGCCGCCGTTGGTCACCAGCACGCTCACCCGCGGCAGCAATTCGCGGAACGGCAGGAAGCACGACACCCGGGCGTTGGCCGGGACCGGAACCTTCAGCGCGTCCACCGGGCGGCCGCCGGTGGTGGCCAGGACCAGCAGATCGTCCCGGTCGGCCAGGGCGGTCAGTGTCGGCTCGACCAGCTCGCCGAAATCCGCGTTGGCCAGTGTGCCCTGGGTGACCAGCACGACGGGCCGGCCCGCCGCGTTCGCCGCCTCCAGATCGGGCCACCAGTCCGGGAGCGGCGCGGGCGGCGTCGGCGGATCGAGCAGGCCGATGAAGCGCAGGCCGGGCGGCAGGGTGCCGTACTCGTACTCGAAGCCCGGCACGGTCGGCTGCAGGAACAGGTCCGGCAGGACCACGATCGAGTGGGGCAGGGACGCCGGCAGGGGCGGCAGGCCGAGCGCGGCGAGCTTCGCGTCCGTGTAGGCCCGCACCGGGTTGACGAAGGCCGCGTCCATGCCGGCCTTCAGGGTCGCGTAGCGGACGAGATCGTCCCGGTCGCGGGCCGGCGGCAGGCCGAGGCCCACGGGCGCGTGGTCGGGCCGGTCGAGGAACAGGATGCTGACGTTGACGGTCACGATCGGCGGCCGCGGCGCGCTGTCGAGCAGCAGCGGCAGCGCGCCCAGGAACATGCTGCCGGCCAGGATCACGTCGGGCGCCTCGGCCGCGATCAGCGCCCGCAGGGCGGCGGCCTGGACCGGCATCGGATCCACGAACCGCCGCTCGAACTCGCGGCGGTAGCGCTCCGGGCCGGCCGGCAGCTCGGTCTCGCGGTACTCGGCCGCGTGGTTGTCCGCGTAGGGCGTGAAGCGCAGGCCCGCCGCCTCGACCTTCGGCCGGAAGGCCGGGTCGGTGAGCACGAGGACGTCGTCCCCCCGGGCCGCCACCGTCCGACCGATGGCGAGGAGCGGGTTCACGTGGCCGGTGAGCGGCGTCGCGGCGATCAGGATCTTCATCACGGCCTCCTCGAGCGCCCCCGGTCGGGCCGGCGTCGCTCCTGCTCGGGTGCCGGCGCCTTCACGCGCGGGTGCCCCGTGGCCCCCGGCGCGCCGGACTCACAGGGGAAATCGCGGCCGGTCCAGCGCAGTTACACAACCCCAAGGTGCTTGGTGCGGCGCCGCACCATGGCATCCGGTTGAAGTCCGACGCAATATCGGAGTGTCACAGGCCACAGCGATCGTGCGGCCTGCCGGATTTCGGCGCCTCCACCGTTCGGATGACGCGTCACGGACGCCCGACCGCGACGGCCGGCGGCGCCGTCAGTCGACCACGACGACCCGGTTCGGCAGCTCGTCGGGATCGCCCGGGCCCGCGGGGAGATGCTCCGCCAGGCAGGCCCCGACGCGCGCGACCGCCGCCGTCAGGCCGTCCTCGATCGCGCCGCGCCCGAGCGCCGGTATGAGCTCGGCGAGGATCCCGTCCCAGGCGGAGGGCGGGATCTCCCGCAGGACGCCGAGATCGGTGACGATCTCGGCGTGCCGCTCGGCGAGCGACAGGTAGAGCAGGATGCCGGTGCGCCGGCGCGTCAGGCTCAGGCCGCGCGACCAGAAGGCCCGCCGGGCCGCCTCCCGGGCGCGGGCGCGGCGCAGACGGCGCGGCACCAGGGCCATGCGCAGCCGCTCGTTCTGGCTCGCCGCGAGGATCGCCGTCACGAGGGCTGCCTGCGCCAGCAGGATCGACGCGGCGCTCCAGGCCGTCAGGGCGATCAGCGGCCAGGGCAGGACCAGCGCCGCGACGAGGGCGGTGAGCAGCACGATCGAGCGGTAGGCGCCGGCGCGTCGGCTCACCATCACGACGATCTCGCCGGAGGTCCCGGCCTCCGCGCGCCCGACCGCCTGGGCGAGCCGCTCCCGCGCTTCCGGAGTCAGGACAGCCGCGCGTCTACCAGTCACCGGAGGCCCCTCCGCCGCCCGACGAGCCGCCGCCGCCGGAAAATCCACCGTCGAAACCGCCCGAGGAGCCGCCCGACCCGCCGTCCGAGAAGCCGCCGCCCCACCCGCCCGAGCCGGGGCCCGGCAGGATGACGAGGCCGCCGGGTCCCGACCGGCCGCCCCGGCTCATGCGCCACGCGACGAACACCACGATCAGGAGCAGGACGACGAAGACCGCCACCTGGGCGGGATCGACCTCGTCGGACCGCACCTGCGGCTTGCGCTGCCAGTCCTGCGCGTCGCCGGCCAGGATCGACAGGATGCCGTCGACGCCGGCGTCGAGGCCGCCGAAATAGTCGCCGGTCTTGAAGCGCGGCGTGATGGCGCCGGCGATGATCACCTTGGACAGGGCGTCGGTCAGCGCCCCCTCCAGGCCGTAGCCGACCTCGATCCGGACCTTCCGCTCGCTCGGGGCCACCAGCAGCAGGACGCCGTTGTTGGTCTTGGCCTGCCCGAGTTTCCAGTCCCGGAACAGGCGGTTGGCGTAGTCCTCGACGGTCGTGCCCTGCAGGTTCGGCACCGTGGCGACGACCACTTGGTCCGAGGTCTTGTCCTCGTGCGCCTTCAGCTTGGCCTCGAGGGTGCCGCGCTGCTCCGGCGTCAGGATGCCGGCCGCGTCGACGACGCGGCCGGTCAGCGCCGGGAAGGTCAGCTCGGCCGCCAGCGCCCCGAGCGCGAAGACCGTCAGGCAGGCCGCCAGGACGGCGAGCGACAGGGCGAGCCGCACCCGGTCGGGCAGGATCCCGCCCCGGGTCCGGGTCATGGTCGGTCCTACGCGCCGCCCCACGCGCCGCATCCTAGAACTTCACGTTCGGCGGCCGGTCGGCGTTCGGCGTCGCCGTGAAGGTCTCCATCGGCTTGGCGTCGGGGTACAGCACGGCCGCGATCCAGCGGCCCGGGATCGTGCGCACCTCGGTGTTGTAGGCCTGCACGGCCGTGATGTAGTCGCGCCGCGCCACCGCGATGCGGTTCTCGGTGCCCTCCAGCTGGGATTGCAGGGCGAGGAAGTTCTGGTTCGACTTGAGGTCGGGATACCGCTCCACCGTCACCAGCAGGCGTCCGAGCGCGCCCGAGAGCTGGTTCTGGGCGTCCTGGTACTCCTTGAACTTCTGCGGATCGCTGACCGTGGAGGCGTCGACCTTTACGCTGGACGCCTTGGCGCGCGCCTCGGTGACGCCGATCAGCACGTCCTTCTCCTGCTGCGCGTAGCCCTTCACGGTCTCGACGAGGTTGGGGATCAGGTCGGCCCGCCGCTGGTACTGGTTCTGCACCTCGCTCCACGCGGATTTGGCCTGCTCCTGCAGCGTCGGCACCCGGTTGACCGCCCCGCAGCCGGAGAGACCCGCGGCCACCAGGATCACCGAGAGCACGCCGAGGAGGCGCGCCGCGGGCGATGTCCGGCGCACCGCGCCGGCCGTCAGCGTCGTTCCCATATCGTCCCCCATCTGCCGGCCGAGACTCGGCCGCTTGATCACGAGCCCGAGAGATAAGGGCCGGAACCGCCAAGGTAAGGCCCTCGCCCGACGGGTCTTGAAGGTTTGTGGCGCGGCCCGCTAAGGGCGTCGGCAACGGACCGGGCCGGCGCACGTTCGGACCCTCGAGCCGATGGTCCGGCCGAGGACCGATCGGCGCGGCGCCGCGGAGGCCGGGAATGGATGCAGCACTCGCCGACGATGTCAGGGCCGCCAGCGCCGACGCGCGGCGCCACGCCCGGGCGTACCGGGCGCCGTCCGGCAAGGACGCGCTGCCCTGGTCGGTCATCGCGACGTTCGACGCCCGGGTCCGGGGCCACCTCGCCCGCGATCCGCGGATCGAGGACGAGCGCGACCGCGTCCTGATCGCCGCCGTGAAGCTCGCAGAGACGCCGGTCGAGGAGGGGGACGAGAGCGTCGCCGCGGCGCGCGCCCACCTCGTCGACGCGATCGACTACCTGGAGCAGGCTGTGCTGCGCTTCGGCCTCGTCAACCGGGAGGGGGCCAAGGCCGGTCTCGGCACCTACGGCCAGCCGGTCGGATCCCGCGACTGACGGCGCGCCCGGACCGAGCCGCCGGATGTCCGCCGACCTGCCCGCGGCCGCGACCCTGAGCCGCCTCGACCTGAAGACGCTCCGGCTGTTCGCGGCCATCTGCGCGGAGGGGACCCTGAACGGCGCGGCCCGCCGGGCGGCGATCGCGCCCTCGGCGGTGAGCAAGCGCCTCGCCGAGCTGGAGCACGCGCTGGGCTGCACGCTGCTCACCCGCGAGCCGCGCGGCATGCGGCTCACCCCGGCGGGCGAGACCCTGCTGCACCACACCCGGCGGATGCTGGCGAGCGCCGAGCAGATCGCCCTGGAACTCGCCGAGCACGCCCGGGGCGTGCGCGGCTTCGTGCGGGTGCTCGCCAACCTCTCGGCCATCGTGGAGTTCCTGCCCGAGGACCTGCAGGCGTTCCTGGCGGCGCAGGACGGGATCCGGGTCGACCTGGAGGAGCGGCCGAGCGGAGGCGTCGTCGCCGGCGTCGAGGAGGGCTTCGCCGATCTCGGCCTCTGCGCGGGCAACACCGACACCCGCAGCCTCACCGCCTACCCGTACCGGAGCGACCGCCTCGTCCTGGTGATGCCGGCCGGACATCCCCTGAGCGGCCGCGGCGCCGTCGCGCTGGCCGACACCCTCGACTACGACCATGTCGGGCTGCACGCGGAGAGCTCGATCTACGCCGCCCTGCGCGACGAGGCCCGGCGCCTCGGCCGGCCCCTGCGGTTGCGCATGCACGTCCCGAGCTTCGACGCGATCTGCCGCATGGCGCAGGTCGGGCTCGGCCTCGGGACCGTGCCGGAGCGCGTCTACGCCCTGCTCGGCCCCCCGATGCGGCTCGGCGCGGTGCCGCTCACCGATCCCTGGGCCGTGCGCACGCTGCGCCTCGTCGTCCGCCCGGGCGCCCTGTCGCCCGCGGCCGCCCTCCTGCTGGAGCATCTCCGGGAGGCCGGGCGCTGAGCCCGCGTTCTCCGTCGGCGAACGCAGGGTGGTGCATGGCGTTTGGACTTGGCTACCGGAAGAGCCCTATCTCCGGGGCAACAAACGATGGAGGAAAGCCGTGTCCGGTCCGCTCAGCGGTATCCGCGTTCTCGAGCTCGGTCAGCTGATCGCCGCGCCCTTCGCGACGCGGCTGATGGCCGAGTTCGGCGCCGAGGTCATCAAGGTCGAGCCCCCGGGTGAGGGCGATCCCCTCCGGAAGTGGCGCAAGATGCACGAGGGCACCTCGCTCTGGTGGTACCTGCAGTCGCGCAACAAGAAGTCGATCGCCGTCAATCTGAAGTCGCCCGAGGGGCTCGACATCGTCAAGCAGCTCGCCGCGAGCGCCGACGTGGTGGTCGAGAACTTCCGTCCCGGCGGCCTGGAGAAGCTCGGCCTCGGCTGGGACGTGCTCTCCGCCCTCAACCCGAAGCTCGTGATGGTCCGGATCTCGGGCTACGGCCAGACCGGCCCCTACCGCGACCGGCCCGGCTTCGGCGCCATCGGCGAGTCGATGGGCGGCATCCGCTTCACCACCGGCAGCCCGGAGGCCCCGCCGGCCCGGGTCGGCGTCAGCATCGGCGACACCCTTGCCTCGCTCCACGGCGTCATCGGCGCGCTGATGGCCCTGCTGCGGGTCAAGACCGGGCAGGGCGCGGGCCAGGTCATCGACGTCTCGCTCGTCGAGAGCGTGTTCAACGTCATGGAGAGCCTCGTCCCGGAATACGACCTGCTGGGCGAGGTCCGCACCCGCACCGGCGGCGCCCTGCCGGGCATCACCCCGTCGAACACCTACCCGACGCGGGACGGCGGCTACGTGGTCATCGCCGGCAACAGCGACCCGATCTTCCGCCGCCTGATGACGGCGATCGGCCGGCCCGACCTCGCGGACGACCCGGCGCTGCGCAACAACGAGGGACGCTCCAGGCAATCCGCCATGCTGGACGGCACCATCGCCGACTGGTCGAAGACGCAGACGGTCGAGGAGGCGCTCGCCGCCCTCGACGCCGCCGACGTGCCGGCCGGCCGCATCTACTCGGTGGCCGACATCGTGGCCGACCCGCATTATCAGGCGCGCGACATGATCCTGCAGGCGGAGCTGCCCGGCGGGACCGCGGTGAAGATGCCCGGCATCGTCCCGAAGCTCTCCGACACGCCCGGCGAGGTCCGCTGGCAGGGGCCGGCCCTCGGCGCCCACACCGATTCCGTGCTCGCCGAGCTCGGTCTCGACCCGGCGCGCATCGCCGCGCTGCGCGAGAAGGGAGCCGTGGCATGAGCGGCGACGCGCTGATCGTCCAGGAGGTCGCGACCCGCGACGGCTTCCAGATCGAGCCGGTCTTCGTGCCGACGGCGGAGAAGATCCGCCTGATCGACGCCCTGGCGGCGGCCGGCTTCAGCCGGATCGAGGTCTCGTCCTTCGTCTCGCCGAAGGCGGTGCCGGCGCTCGCCGACGCGGCCGAGGTCTTCTCCGGGATCCGGCGCCGGTCCGGGACCGTCTACGTCGCCCTGGTGCCGAACCCGAAGGGCGCCGAGCGGGCGCTCGCCGCCAGGGTCGACGAGATCAACCTCGTCGCCTCGGTGAGTGAGACCCACAACCGCGCCAACATGGGCATGAGCCCGGCCGACTCGATCGCCGGCTTCGCGCGGATCATGGATTCGGTGCGCGGCGCCCCACTCAGCACCAACGCCACGGTGGCGACCGCCTTCGGCTGCCCGTTCGAGGGCGACCAGCCGGCCGACAGGGTCGTCGCGCAGGTGGAGCGCTACCTGTCGCTGGGCGTCGACGGGGTGACGCTGGCCGACACGACCGGCATGGCCAATCCCCGGCAGGTGAGCCGCCTCGTCGCGCGGGTCCTGCCCCTGGTCGGTCCCGGGCGCCTGACGCTCCACTTCCACAACACGCGCGGCCTCGGCCTCGCCAACGTGCTGGCGGCCTACGACGCGGGCGCCCGGCGCTTCGATGCGGCGCTCGGCGGCCTGGGCGGCTGCCCGTTCGCGCCCGGTGCCACCGGCAACATCTGCACCGAGGATCTCGTCAGCATGGCCCACGAGATGGGCCTGCCGACAGGCCTCGACCTCCCGGCGCTGATCGGCCTGTCGCGGGACCTGCCGCGCCTCGTCGGCCACGACGTGCCCGGCCAAGTCGCCAAGGCTGGACGGCCCTGCGACCTGCATCCGGCCCCCGCCCGGGCGGCCTGAGCCGGAGACGGGGAGGGGCGGGCTCACAATGGCCGGCCCCACGCGTTGGACGCGACGCGCTCCCTCTCCCGTTCGGGAGAGGGTCGGGGTGAGGGATGAGAACTCTCCGGATGCGGCACACCGTCGACGCGCCGGCAGGACGCTTCTCATCCAGACAGACCTGATCCCTCACCCTGTCCCTCTCCCGCACGGGAGAGGGTACCCGCGCCTCGTCCGGCGAAGGCGGCGTCGCCGTCGTGTGCCGTGAGCTGCGCCCGAACCTGACTTCGCGGGAAGCCGCCCGCCCGAAGGCGGCACCGCCCACGACACGTCCCTCAAGAACACACCACGGAGGAAACCATGACTGCAGCCCTGTCCGGGTCGCCGGCCGCCGCCGAGGCCGGCGCGGTGACGGAGACCGGCGTCGTCCACAAGGTCGCGTGGCGGCTCATGCCGCTGATCATGATCTGCTACATGTTCGCGTTCTTCGACCGCATCAACATCAGCTTCGCCAAGTTCCAGCTCCAGAGCGACCTCGGCTTCAGCAACGTCGCCTACGGGCTCGGCGCGAGCATGTTCGTCGTCGGTTACGTGATCTTCGAGGTGCCCTCGAACCTGTTCCTCTACCGGGTCGGGGCGCGGCGCTGGATCGCCCGGATCATGATCTCCTGGGGCATCGCCACCGCGCTGATGATCTTCATCCGCAGCGAGTGGCACTTCTACGCCCTGCGCTTCCTGATCGGCGCCATGGAGGCGGGCTTCGCGCCGGGCATCCTCTATTACCTGACCATCTGGTTCCCGGCCTCGCATCGCGGCCGCATCACCTCGTTCATGTTCGTGGCCTCGGCCTTCTCGGGGATCTTCGGGGCGCCGGTGGCGGGCCTGATCCTCGGCGGCCTCAACGGCGTCGGCGGCCTCGCCGGCTGGCAATGGCTGTTCCTGGCCGGCGGCCTGCCCTGCCTCGTGCTCGGAATGCTCGTGCTGACGCGCCTCGACGACCGGATCGCCGATGCCCGCTGGCTGTCCGAGCCCGAGAAGGCGCTCCTGTCGAGCCGGATCGCACACCACAACCGGGACATCGGCGACCACTCGCTGATCGGGGCGATCAAGCAGCCCGGCTTCCTGATGATCGCGCTGATCTACTTCCTGCTCCAGATCGGCTCGTACGGTCTGAACTTCTGGGGGCCGGACCTGATCAAGACCGCGAGCGGCGGCCAGGCGGCCTCGGTGGGCTTCCTGACGGCGATCCCCTACATCTGCGGGGCGATCAGCATGGTGGTGATCGGGCGCCTGTCCGACGCCTCGGGCGAGCGGCCGAAATTCGTCGCGGGCCTCGCCATCGCGGCGGCGCTCGGCTTCTTCGGCGCCGGCCTGTTCGACAAGCACATCGTGCCGCTGATGTTCGCCCTGACGCTGCTGGGGGCCGGCATCGTCGCCTCGATCCCGACCTTCTGGACCCTGCCGGCCAAGCTCGTCACCGGCGTCGGCGCGGCGGGCGGGATCGCGCTGATCAACACGCTCGGGCAGTTCGGTGGCATCGTCAGCCCCGTGATGGTCGGCTGGGTGAAGGATCTCACCGGCTCGACGACGCCCGCCCTTTACGGGATCGGGGTGCTCTGCCTCGTCGCCGCCGGGCTCGCGCTCTTCGCCATGCCGGCGAGCCTGCGCCGGAGCGACCGCGCGGCGTGAGACGGCCCGCCGCCCCGGCGCGGCCGGGGCGGCGGGCCGCGGCTGGCCCCGGAGCGGGGCGAGACGGGCGTGGCCGCACGCTGCGCGGGCGGGATCGGTCAGGCGCGCGACCGCCGCGACCGAGCGGTCCCGGATCGGCGCCGGGGGCCCCCGAGGTTGCGCGCCGCCGGGATCGGCCGATGCCGACATCCGGTTCAGTCGCCGATCTCAGCGGCCGAAATCAGTGAACGTATCAGTAACCATGGCGGGAATGCCGCCGGTTGCGCGGTGGAGCAAAAAACCTCGCGCTGCCGGACAAACCGCCGGCCGCTCATATTGTATATTATCTGCAACCTCAAGAAACGGAGTGAAATCAACTTGAGGTAGAAATCCCTCGGCTGGCCCGTCGTCTCGGTTTCGTCCCGCAAAGCCCGCGCGAGCGGGCCCACCGGAGACGGGGCACGAGGATCGGGACGCCCTCCAACAGCGATGTCTCAGATGGACCACCTCACCGACCACCGTTCAACCTTCATGCTGGAGAAGGTCGGCGCGATCGTCGCGGCCTACGTCTCGCGCAACGCGATCGAGGTCACGGCACTGCCGGCGCTGATCGACCAAGTGCACACGGCGATCGCGGTGCTCCGCTGCGCGCCGTCGGAGTTCGGCGGGGTCGGGCTGAGCCAGTCGCAGGTCGATGCCTCGATCCAGCAGGACGGCCTGATCAGCTTCATCGACGGCCGGTCCTACCAGACTCTGAAGCGCCACCTCACCGCGCACGGCCTCACCCCCGAGCGGTACCGGGCGAAGTACGGCCTGCCGGCCGACTACCCGATGGTGGCCCCGGGCTACGCCGCGCGGCGCTCGGAGATCGCCCGGGCGATCCAGCTCGGCCACAAGGCGGCCTGAGCGATGGCGCCCGACGCTTCCGCGGATCCGGCCCGGGACCGCGCGCCGGTACCGGGGGCGGCGCGCACGAGCGACGCCCTGAGCCGCATCGCCGGCATCCTCGACGTGCCGGTGGCGAGCTTCTACCCGGATGCCGACCGGCCCGACGCGGCCATGACCCAGGCGGCCGACCTCGTCTCGGCCTTCGTGGCGATCGACAGTCCGGCGGCGCGCCGGACCTGCCTGGCCTTCGTGCGGGCGATGGCGAGTTCCTGAAGCGCCGTGGCGCGCTGCGGGAGGCCGGAGACCGGGTCACTTCGTCGGGGGGCGGAGCGCGGTCTCCGGCCCGTCCGGCCGGACCCGCGTCAGAACACGTGGCGCAGGAGGTAGAAGAGAGCGGCCGCGAGGGTGATCGCCGCCGGCAGGGTCAGGATCCAGGCGAGCGCCATGTTGCGCACCGTGGACATCTGGAGGCCCGAGCCGTTGGCCGCCATCGTGCCGGCGACGCCCGACGACAGGATGTGGGTGGTCGAGACCGGCAGGCCGTAGAGCTCGGCCAGCCCGATCGTGCCGGCGGCGACGATCTCGGCCGACGCGCCCTGCGCGTAGGTCAGGTGGGTCTTGCCGATCTTCTCGCCCACCGTGACGACGATGCGCTTCCATCCGACCATGGTGCCGAGACCCAGCGCCAGGGCGACGCAGACCTTGACCCAGCCCGGGATGTAGCGCGTGCCGTCGTTGAGCAGGCCCGCGTAGCGCTTCAGGTCGGCCTTGTCGGCTTCCGAGAAGTCCGCCCCGGCGCCCGGCAGGACGCGCACCGCGTCGGCGGCGAGGTACATGTCGCTGCGCAGGTTCTGGGTCTGGGCGGCCGGCACCGTGCGGATCGCGCCGTAATTCTTCACGCTGGCGGCGATGTCGTTCGAGAGCGCCGCCAGCGCCGCGTAGACGGGCGGCGTGTTCAGCGCCTTGGTCTTGAGCGCCTCCGTCACGGTCCGGCGCGCGGCCGCGGCGTCCGGCACCGCGGCGCCGGGGGCGCGGGCGGAGAACACCGCGCTCGCCGCCGTCGAGGCCTGCACGAAGGCGGGCGTCGTGTCGTCCGCCATGGTGCGGTTGAGCGCGTAGGCGGTGGGGGCGGCGCCGATCAGGATCAGCATGATCAGGCCCATGCCCTTCTGCCCGTCATTGCCGCCGTGGAAGAACGAGACCAGCGTGCAGGTGAGGATCAGCAGGCCGCGGATCCACGGGGGCGGCGGCGCCTCGCCCGCGGGCGCCTCGTAGAGGTCCCTGCGGCGGACCGTGACCTTCAGGGCGAGCAGCAGCAGCGCCGCGAGCACGAAGCCGCAGACCGGCGAGAACAGCAGCGCCTTGAACACGTTGAGCGCCTGGGTCCAGTCGACGCCCGCGGTGCCGTCGCCGCCGTTCATCAGCTGGTTGGCGAGGCCGACGCCGAGCACCGAGCCGATCAGCGCGTGGGACGACGAGTTCGGCAGCCCGAACGCCCAGGTCCCGAGGTTCCAGATGATGGCCGCCAGCAGCAGCGCGAAGATCATCGCGTAGCCCGCGTGCGAGCCGACGTTGAGGATCAGCTCGACCGGCAGCAGCGTGACGATCGCGTAGGCCACGGCGCCCGAGGACAGCATCACGCCGAGGAAGTTGAAGACGCCCGACCAGATCACCGCGACGAGCGGCGGCATCGAGTGGGTGTAGATCACCGTGGCGACCGCGTTGGCGGTGTCGTGGAAGCCGTTCACGAACTCGAAGGCGAGGGCGATCAGCAGGGCGAGGCCGAGCAGCGCGAAGGCGCCGTAGGCCAGGGGCGCCTCCCCGACCGCGTTCATGTCCGCGATGAGGCTCACCACCGCGTAGCCCAGGCCCGCCACGAGGACGAGCAGGAACGCCACCACCCCGCCGAGATGCATCCCGTGGTCGAGGCGCGGGCCGCCCGCCTTCCGGCCTCCCACCGCTCCCGACGGCATCACGGCGGTATCGGACATGAACCCTCGCGCGGAATCTTTCGTGGTGAGCGGGGATTAAAACCGCGCGGTGACGGTTGGGTGACGGCCCGCGACGCCGCGCGTCGGCGAGCGTGTCCGAGTGCGTGTCCGAGAGCGTCGGGCGGCGCTGTCACACGCCTGACGCGGTCCGGCCGCTAGCGGACCGGACCGCTCGCCCGATCGCACGAGGGATCCGCATGATTGACGCCACGGTGCCGGCCCTGTCCCTCGGCGCGCTCCTGGCCGTCGTCCAGATCGGCAGCATCGCCGTCGCGGCCCGGCGCCTCGGCCGGGACCACGGCCCGTCGCGGTTCCCGGACGGCGCGCCCGTCTCCCTGGTCCGCCCCCTGCGCGGGGTCGAGGCCTACAGCGAGGAGATGCTCCTCCGCAGCTTCCGCCTCGACTACCCGTCCTACGAGCTGATCTTCTGCGTGGCCGACCCGGCCGACCCGATCGTCCCGATGGTGGAGCGCCTGATCGAGGCCCACCCGCACGTGCCCGCCCGCCTGATCCTCGGCGACGAGCGCGTCAGCGCGAACCCGAAGCTCAACAACTGCCTGCGCGGCTGGCGCGCCGCCGCCCACGACTGGGTGGTGCTCGCCGATTCCAACGTCGCCATGCCGCCGGACTACCTCCAGCGGCTGCAGGCGGCGTGGCGCGCCGATACCGGCCTCGTCTGCTCCACCCCGGCCGGCGCCCGCCCGGGCAGCTTCATGGCGGAGGTGGAGTGCGCCTTCCTGAACACCCTGCAGGCGCGCTGGCAATACGCCGCCGAGGCCTTCGGGCTGGGCTTCGCGCAGGGCAAGAGCATGCTCTGGCACAAGCCCTTCCTGGAGGCGCAGGGTGGCCTCCAGGCGCTCGCGGCCGAGATCGCCGAGGACGCGGCCGCCACCAAGCTCGTGCGCGCCGCCGGCAAGCGGGTCCACCTCGTGGCGAGCCCGTTCGAGCAGCCGCTCGGCCCGCGCGGCTTCCGGGAGGTCTGGGCGCGGCAGCTGCGCTGGGCGCGCCTGCGCCGCGTGACCTTCCCGCTGTTCTTCGCCCCCGAGATCGGCAGCGGCGTCCTGCTGCCGGCGCTCCTCGTCGCCCTCTGGGCCGGAAGCCTCGCGGGCCTCGCGGGCGCTGCCGGCCTCGCCGCCCTGTGCTATGCCGCGGAGCACCGGCTCGCTCTCCGCGCGGGCTGGCACCGCTCGCCCCGCACGCTGGCCGCCTTCCTGGCGCGCGACGCCCTGATCCCGGCGATCTGGGTCGGCGCCTGGATGCGGAGCGCCATCGTGTGGCGGGGCAATGCCATGGACGTGCGCCCCCGGCGGGCCGCCGACGCGCGCACCTACGCGCCGACGGCCTGACCGCCCGGCGATCGGAGGCCCTGACGTGTCGCGCCGCTACGCCCTCTACTGGCTGCCCGCCCCGGATTCGCGCCTCGAAGGCTTCGGCCGGGCGATCCTCGGCACCGACAACGTCACCGGGCTGCCGGTCCCGCACCCGGAGGGGCTCGGCGATCTCGCACCCGTCACGGCGGGCGCGCGGGTCTACGGGTTCCACGCCACCCTCAAGGCGCCGCTGCGCCTCGCCCCGGGCACCGGGGAGGCCGACCTCGTGGCCGCCGCCCGCGCCCTCGCGGCCGCGCACCCGCCGGTGGCGGTGGGGCCGCTCCGGGTCGCCGCCCTCGGGCCGTTCCTCGCCCTGGTGCCGGAGACACCCCCGCCGGAACTCGGGCTCCTCGCCGCCGAGTGCGTCGCCGCCCTCGACCCGTTCCGGGCACCGCTCACGGAGGCCGAGCGCGCCAAGCGCCGGCCGGAGCGCCTCGACCCGCGCGGCCGCGCGCTCCTCGACCGCTGGGGCTACCCCTACGTGTTCGAGGCCTTCCGCTTCCACATGACCCTGACCGACGCCCTGCCGGAGGCGGAGCGCGACCTCTGGCACCGGCGCCTGTCCGAGGCCTACGCCGCCGCGGGACCGGAGCCCCTGCGGATCGACGCCGTCAGCCTCCTGACCCAGGACGGGTCGGGACCGTTCCGGCTCCTGGCGCGCCTGCCCTTCGGAGAGGCCCGTGGTTGACCGCCCCCTCGGCCTCGAACCCGCGCTCGATCCGAGCGCCCGGGTCGTTGACAGCCGCCTCGGCCGCTACACCGAGGTCGGCGCCCGCACCCGCCTCACCGAGACGACCCTCGACGACTATTCCTACATCGGTGAGGACGGCGAGGTGATCTACACCGCGATCGGAAAGTTCTGCTCGATCGCCGCCAGCGTGCGGATCAATCCCGGCAACCACCCGATGGAGCGGGCGTCGCAGGCGCACTTCACCTACCGGGCGCGCGCCTACTGGCCGGAAGAATCGGACGAGCCCGCCTTCTTCGACCGGCGCCGGGCGAGCCCGGTGGCGATCGGCCACGATGTCTGGATCGGCCACGGCGCGGTCGTCCTGCCCGGGCGCACGATCGGCACCGGCGCGGTGGTGGGGGCGGGCGCCATCGTCACCCGCGACGTCGAGCCCTACACGATCGTCGTCGGCAATCCCGCCCGGCCGGTCCGGCGCCGCTTCCCCGAGGCGGTCGCGGACCGTCTGACCCGCTTGGCGTGGTGGGACTGGGACCACGAGCGCCTGCGCCGGGCGCTGCCGGATTTCCGCGGGCTGCCCATCGAAGCATTCCTGGAGCGCCACGAAGATTAAGTCGGCTATCGAAAAGCCGAGATGCTGCGCCGGCAAATATAATCGTCCCGAATACGTCATCCAATCGTCGTCAAACCGGCGTCTACGTGCGGCCGTTCCCCGGCGGATGGTGGCATGCTGGTTATCGAGGATCTCACGCGCCAGTACGGCGACCGACGCGCCGTCGACGGCGTGTCGCTCCGGATCGAGCCCGGCAGCTTCGTCGGGGTGATCGGCCGGTCCGGTGCCGGCAAGTCCACGCTGCTGCGCCTCATCAACCGGCTGGCGGATCCGAGCTCGGGGCGCATCCTCCACGACGGCCGCGAGGTCACCACCCTGCGCGGCCGCCCGCTGCGCGAGTGGCGCACCCGCTGCGCCATGATCTTCCAGCAGTTCAACCTCGTCGGCCGGCTCGACGTTATGACCAACGTGCTGATGGGGCGCCTCAGCCACGTGCCGACCCACCGCGCCCTGCTCCGGCAATGGTCCGCCGAGGACCGCGCCATGGCCCTCGCCGCCCTGGAGAGCTTCGACATGGGCGAGTTCGCCGGCCAGCGGGCCGACGGCCTGTCGGGCGGCCAGCAGCAGCGCGTCGCCATCGCCCGCGCCCTCGTGCAGGAACCCGAGATCCTGCTCGCCGACGAGCCGGTCGCCTCGCTCGACCCGCGCAACACGCGGCTCGTGATGGACGCGCTCGCCGACGTGAACCGGCGCTACGGCATCACGGTGCTGTGCAACCTGCACTCCCTCGACCTCGCCCGCGCCTACTGCGACCGCCTCGTCGGCCTCGCGGCCGGGCGGGTCGTGTTCGAGGGCGGCCCCTTCGACCTCACCGAGGACGTGGCGCGCCGGCTCTACGGCCTGGAGGCCGGCGAGGTGCTGGACGATTCCGCGCAGCGCGAGGCGGAGCAGCGGGCCGCGATGCCGGGCCGGCCCGGTCACGTGCCGGCGCGGCCGGTCCGCGAGGCCGCCCTCGGCGCCTGATCCGGGCCCCGGGCCCCAACGAACACCGCCAGAGCGCACCGCCAGAGCGCACCGCCAGAGCGCACCGCCAAAATGCACCGTCTTGGAAACGCCCGACCGGCCTCCGGCCGGCTGAACCTCGCCGACGCCACGAAGGACGACCCGATGATCACCCGACGCACCCTCGCCGCCGCCGCCGCGGCCCTCGCCCTCCTCGGCCTGCCGGCCGCCGCCCAGGACTGGAAGGCCCAGTATCCGGAGCTGACGCTGGGCGTGATCCCGGCCGAGAACGCCTCGGGCACCGCCGACCGCTGGGCGCCGCTCACCGCCTACCTGACCAAGACGCTCGGCGTGCCGGTCAAGCTGCGGGTGGCGAGCGACTACGCCGCCGTGATCGAGGGCCAGCGCGCCGGCAACATCCAGATCGCGTGGTACGGGCCGGCCTCGTTCGCGCGGGCCGTGATGACCGGCGTGAAGATCGAGCCGATCGTCAACCAGAAGCACGAGACCGGCGCCTCGGGCTACTATTCGGTGGTCTACGTGCTGGCCTCCAGCCCCTACAAGACCGTCGAGGATCTCAAGGGCAAGAACCTCGCGCTGGTCGATCCGAACTCCACCTCCGGCAATCAGGCGCCGCGCTTCTTCCTGAAGCGGGCCGGCTACGACGTCGAGAAGTTCTTCGGCAAGACCTTCTACGCGGGCAGCCACGAGAACGCCGTCCTGGCGCTCACCCAGGGCACGGCCGACGCCGCCGCCAACCTGTGGAATTCCGAGACCGACACGATGGTCACCCGCATGGCCGCCAAGGGCATGCTCAAGAAGCCCGACGGCACGCCGATGCAGCAGTCGGACTTCCGGGTCGTGTTCAAGTCCGACTTCCTGCCGGAGGGGCCCTTCGCCGTGCTGGCGAGCCTGCCGGACGACCTGAAGGCCAAGATCCGCAACGCCTTCGTGGCCCTGCCGAAGGCCGACAAGGCCGCGTTCGACCGGCTCTCCGACGGCAAGGACCAGGATCTCACGCCGGTGACCCTCAAGGATTACCAGCCGATCATCGACATGCTGCGGTTCAACGACGAGCAGCGTCGGAAGTCCTGATCCGGAGCCGCCCGCCTTGCGCGGTCTGACACCCCTGTCGCCGGAGCGGGCAGCCGCCCTCTCCGGCCTCTACGCGGCGGCGACCGGCGAGGCCCGCCGCCGCACGCTGGCGGGCTTCGCCCTGGTGGCGGCGCTCGCCGTGGTCGCGGGCCTGATCGCCGAGGTGCGGCCGCTGGTCTTCGCCGAGAACATCGGCAAGTTCACCGCCTACATCCAGCAGATCCTGCCGCCGATCAGCCTCGAGCACCCGCTGGAGGACGTCCGCGCCTGGTACTGGGGCCTGCCCAGATGGCTGGGCCTGCTGGGCGAGACCCTGCTCATGGCCTATCTCGGGACGCTGCTCGGGGGGCTGGCGGGCTTCGCCCTCAGCTTCGTGGCCGCCGCCAACCTCGTGCGGTCGCGCGTGCTGCGCGTCGGCGCCAAGCGCCTCCTGGAACTGTGCCGCACCGTCCCCGAGGTCGTGTTCGCGCTGATCTTCGTCATCGCCTTCGGCCTCGGCCCGATGGTGGGCGTGCTCGCCATCGCGATCCACACCACGGGCGCGCTGGGCAAGCTGTTCTCCGAGGTGGTCGAGAACATCGACATGCGGCCCGTCGAGGGCCTGTCGGCCTCGGGCGCGACCTGGGTCCAGACGGTGCGCTTCGCGGTCTTGCCGCAGGTGCTGTCGAACTTCGCCTCCTACGCGCTGCTGCGCTTCGAGATCAACGTGCGCGGCGCCGGGGTGATGGGCTTCGTCGGCGCCGGCGGCATCGGCCAGGAATTCCTCGTGGCGATCCGCAATTTCTACTACGCGGACGTGAGCGCGATCCTCGTGCTGATCATCCTGACCGTCTTCTGCATCGACCTCGTCACCGAGCGGGTCCGCCACCGCCTGATCGGCGCGGAGCACGCCCGATGAGCGCGCGTCCCGAGACCCTGCGGGCGGCGGCCCGGGCCGACCTCGGCCGCCTGCGCGCGCGCTACCCCGCGCAGTTCCGCGCCGACTGGCCGGGGCGGGCGCGGCTCGCCGCCCTGCTCGTCGTCCTGGTGGGGCTCGCGGCGCTCGGCTACTGGCGCCTCGACTTCTCGGTGGCGCGGATCCTCCACGGGCTCGGGCGGCTCGGCACCTTCGCGGTGCTGATGCTGCCGCCATCGCCGGAGGGCCAGTTCTGGACCTTCCTGCACGCGCTGGGCGAGACCCTCGGCATCGCCTTCCTGGGCACGCTGACGGCGGCGATCCTCGCCTTCCCGGTGGCGTTCCTGGCGGCGCGGAACGTCGTGCCCAACCCGTTCGCGCGGTTCGCGGTCCGCCGCGGACTCGACGTGATGCGCTCGGTCGACGTGCTGATCTGGGCGCTGATCTGGATCAACGTCGTCGGCCTGGGCCCGTTCGCCGGGGCGCTCGCGATCGCGTGCTCGGATTTCGGCGCGCTCGGCAAGCTGTTCTCGGAGGCGATCGAGACCTGCGACAAGCGGGCCGGCGAGGGCGTCGTCGCTTCGGGCGGCTCGGCGCTCCACCGCATCCGCTTCGGGCTGATCCCCGGGGTGCTGCCGGTGCTGGCGAGCCAGGTTCTCTACTTCTTCGAGTCGAACACCCGCTCGGCGACGATCATCGGCATCGTCGGCGCGGGCGGCATCGGCCAGTACCTCACCGAGCTGATCCGCGTGCTGGAGCTGCAGCAGGTCGCATTCCTGGTTCTGATGATCCTCGTGACCGTGGCGGCGATCGACTGGGTCTCGACCCGCCTGCGCCGGGCGATCATCGGGCCGGCGGCGCGCTGAGGGAGGCCTCGGCTTTCCGGCATCACGCGCGGAGCGCAATGACCCAGGGTCGCGCTGCCCCGGGTCGCTTCGCTCCGCTCGCGAGGACGGAGTGCCGAGGCCCTCGCGCGGACATCGCGCGGAGGTCGCGCGGAGGTCGCGCGGAGGTCGCGCGGAGGTCGCGCGGACATCGCATCACCCGCCGATCACCAGCTCCACGCGGTCGGCGGCGAACAGGGTGCGGTTCGCCTGGATCGGCACGCCGGCGGGATCGATGTTGACGCTCGACACCACCAGCACGACCCGCGCCGGCGCGATGTCGAGGCGCTGCGCCTCCGCGGAGTCCGCGGGGCGGGCCCGGATCCGCGTCGAGAGCCGGGTGTAGTCGTGGACGCCGCAGGTCGCGAAGGCCCGGGTGATCGAGCCGCGCGCCGCGTAGGCCTCGGCGAAACCCGCGAAGCGCGGCAGCGGCAGCCAGGTCAGCGCCGTCGAGAGCGGGGCGCCGTCCGCCCGGTGGACCGTCAGCAGCTCCAGGATCGGCGCGCCGGGGGCGAGGGCCAGGGACGCCGCCTGCTCGGTCCCGGCCGGGACCGTGGTCGCCGCGACGAGGTCGCCCCAGGCCTCGCGCCCGGCCCCGGCGACGATCTCGGAGAAGCGCGTGCGCGGCCCGATCGGGTAGGCGAGCGGCGCCTCCTCCACGAAGGTGCCGCGGCCCTGGCTGGCGCGCACGAGCCCGCCCTCGGCCAGCGCCGCGAGGGCGCGCCGCACCGTGTGCCGGTTCACCGCGAACCGCGCCGCCAGCGCGGCCTCAGCGGGGAGCTGCTGTCCCGGCGCGTAGCGTCCCGCCGCGATCTCGGCCGTCAGCGCGTCGGCGATCTGCCGCCACGCCGTCAGCCCCTCGCCCCGGACGAGGCCGGCCGCCTGCTCCTGCGCATCCATCCTGTCATCCAAACTTCATTTGTGCGGCGCACGCCAGTTGTCTATACACATAGACAACCGAGCGACGAAGGGATTCGCGATGACGACGACCCCGCGACATCCGGAATCCGAGGGCGACACCGCGGCGCGCCAAGCGGTCATGGCCCTCTGTGCCGAGGCGAGCCGCGCGGATCTCGAGGCGGCCCTCGAGGCGGCCGTGTCGGGCCTCGAAGCGCCCGCGGCCGCGGACCTGCGTCCGCCCGAGACCGGTCTCGTGATGGCGTCGGGCCGGATCGGCGGCGACGGTCGCCCGTTCAATCTCGGCGAGGTCAGCGTGACCCGGGCCGCCATCCGCCTCGCGGACGGTCCGGCGGGCTTCGCCTACCATCTCGGCCGCGACCGCGCGAAGGCGCGGCTCGCCGCGATCCTCGACGCCCTCTGGCAGGATCCGGTCCGGCGCGCCCGGGTCGAGGCCGCCCTGGAGCCCGCCGCCCGGCGGCTCGCGGCCTCCCGGGATCGGGCCGCCCGACGCACGGCCGCCACCCGGGTCGACTTCCTGACCCTCGCCCGCGGAGAGGATTGAGCATGCTCGCCCCCGGCTTCGCCGACCCGGTCCACGACGCGCAGGACACGTTCCGCGCCGTGATGGACGCCCTCGCCCGCCCCGGACGCGTCCGGCTCCTCGCGCCGGGTCTCGCGCCGCCCGCGCCCCTGACGCCGGAACTGGCCGCCGTCGCGCTGACGCTCACCGACGCCGACACGCCGGTCTGGCTCGATCCGGCCCTCGCCGCGGCGCCGGAGGTCGCGGAATACCTGCGCTTCCACACCGGCGCGCCGCTCACCGGCGACCCGGCCGCGGCGGCCTTCGCGCTGGTCAGCGACCCGGCGCGCTGCCCGCCGCTGGCGGAGTTCGCCGCCGGGACGCCGGCCTATCCCGACACCGCCACGACGCTGGTGCTCGCCCTCGACGCGCTCGCGGAGGGGGAGGGGCTGCGCCTGTCCGGCCCCGGCATCCGGGGCACCGCCGGGATCGCGCCGGCGCCCCTGCCGGACGGCTTCGCGGCGCAGCTCGCGGAGAACCGCGCAGGCTTCCCCCTGGGCGTCGACCTGATCCTGACGGCGCCCGGCCGCGTGGCCGGTCTGCCGCGCTCCACGACGGTCACGGAGGCCTGATCCATGTACGTGGCCGTGAAGGGCGGCGAGGCCGCCATCGACAACGCCCACCGGCTCCTCGCCGAGGCCCGCCGGGGCGACCCGGCCGTGCCGGAGCTCTCCGTGGCGCAGATTCGGGAGCAGATGGCGCTGCTCGTCGACCGCGTCATGACCGAGGGCTCGCTCTACGATCCGGACCTCGCGGCGCTGGCGCTCAAGCAGGCGCGCGGCGACGTGGTCGAGGCGGTGTTCCTGGTCCGCGCCTACCGGACCACGCTGCCGCGGTTCGGCGCCTCCGCGCCGGTCGACACCGGCGCCATGGCGGTCGAGCGCCGGATCTCCGCGACGTTCAAGGACCTGCCCGGCGGGCAGGTGCTCGGGCCGACCTTCGACTACACCCACCGGCTGGTCGACTTCGCGCTCGCCGCCGAAGCCGGGATCGAGCCCGCCGCCGAGGCCGCGCCGCGCGCCGATGCCGGCACCTGTCCGCGGGTCACCGACCTGCTGGCCCGGGACGGCCTGATCGAGCCCTCGCCCCCCGACGACGGCGCGCCCGCGGGCGACCTCACCCGCGAGCCGGTGGACTACCCTGCCGACCGGGCGCTCCGCCTCCAGGCGCTCGCCCGGGGCGACGAGGGCTTCGTGCTCGGCCTCGCCTACTCGACGCAGCGCGGCTACGGCCGCACCCACCCGTTCGTCGGCGAGATCCGGGTCGGGGAGGTCGCGGTCGAGTTCGTGCCCGAGGAGCTGGGCTTCGCGGTGCCGCTCGGCCGCATCCGGCTCACCGAGTGCCAGATGGTCAACCAGTTCAAGGGCTCCGGGGCGGCCCCGCCGCAATTCACCCGCGGCTACGGGCTGAGCTTCGGGCAGAGCGAGCGCAAGGCCATGGCGATGGCCCTGGTCGACCGGGCGCTCCGCGCGGAGGAGCTGGGCGAGCCGGTGGCGAGCCCGGCCCAGGACCAGGAATTCGTGCTGGCCCACTGCGACAGTCTCCAGGCGACCGGCTTCGTCGAGCACCTGAAGCTGCCCCACTACGTCGACTTCCAGGCCGAGCTGGAACTGGTTCGCCGGCTACGTACCGAGTTCGAGCGCGGGTCCGACACCGTCGAGATGCAGGAGGCCGCCGAATGAGCGCCGCGATCGCGCACCGCCCGGAGAGCGAACCGGGCTACAACTTCGCCTATCTCGACGAGGGCACGAAGCGGATGATCCGCCGGGCCATCCTCAAGGCCATCGCGGTGCCGGGCTACCAGGTGCCCTTCGCCTCCCGCGAGATGCCGATGCCCTACGGCTGGGGCACCGGCGGCGTGCAGGTGACGGCCGCGATCCTCGGGCGGTCGGACGTGCTGAAGGTCATCGACCAGGGGGCCGACGACACCACCAACGCGGTCTCGATCCGCCGCTTCTTCGCCAAGACCTCCGGGGTGGCCACCACCACCCGCACCGCGGAGGCGACGGTGATCCAGACCCGCCACCGCATCCCCGAGACGCCGCTCACCGAGGGGCAGACCCTCGTCTACCAGGTGCCGATCCCCGAGCCCCTGCGCTTCCTCGAGCCCCGCGAGACCGAGACCCGACAGCTCCACGCGCTGGCCGAGTACGGCGCCATGCACGTGAAGCTCTACGAGGACATCAGCCGCCACGGCCACATCGCCACCACCTACGCGTACCCGGTGGAGGTGGCGGGCCGGTACGTGATGGACCCGTCGCCGACGCCGAAATTCGACAACCCCAAGATGGACGACTGCCCGGCGCTCCAGCTCTTCGGCGCGGGCCGCGAGCGGCGGATCTACGCGGTGCCGCCCTACACGCGGGTGCGGAGCCTCGACTTCGAGGACCACCCGTTCCGGATCCAGGCGTTCGAGCATCCCTGCGCGCTGTGCGGTGCCGAGGGCGTCTATCTCGACGAGGTGCTGCTCGACGATGCGGGCCGGCGGATGTTCGTCTGCTCGGACACCGACCATTGCGAGGGGCGCCGCGCGGACGGCCATGTCGGCACGGGGGACGCGGCATGAGACGCGGCATGAGCGACCTCACGGTCCGCCGGGCCGGAAAGCCCGACCTGCCCGCGATCCTCGACCTCTACGCCGAGCTGAACGGCGGGCGGGTGGCGACCCTGGCACAGGCCGGGGCGCTGCTCGACCGGCTCGCGGCCTATCCCGATTACGGACTCTACGTGGCCGAACGCGACGGCGCTGTCGTCGGCACCTTCTGCCTCGTCATCCTCGACAACATCGCCCACTGGGGCACGCCCTCGGCGCTCGTCGAGAGTGTCGTGGTCGCGTCCCGGCACCGCGGCGGCGGTCTCGGCCGGGCGATGATGCACGAGGCGGCCCGGCTCGCCGAGGCGCGGGGCTGCTACAAGCTCGCCCTGTCGTCGAACGTCGACGCCAAGCCGGCCCACGTCTTCTACGAGAGCCTCGGCTTCGAGCGCTACGGCTACAGCTTCCGCCTCGATCCCCCCTTCCTGCCCGACGCCGCGGAGGCGACCCGATGAGCGAATCCCTGCTTCAGGTCCGCGGCCTGACCAAGCGCTACGGCGCCCGGCTCGCCTGCGCCGACGTGTCGTTCGACCTCGTCCCCGGCGAGGTGCTGGCGATCGTGGGCGAATCCGGTTCCGGCAAGTCGACGCTCCTCTCCCTCATCGCCACCGAGCTGGCGCCCGATTCCGGGACGGTCGCCTACCGGATGCGCGACGGCGCGCTGTGCGACCTCGCCACCCTGAGCGAGGCCGGGCGCCGGGCGCTGATGCGCACCGAGTGGGGCTTCGTCCGCCAGGACGCGGCCCAGGGCCTGCGCATGGCGGTCTCGGCCGGCGGCAATGTCGGCGAGCGGCTGATGGGGCTCGGCGACCGCCATTACGGGCGGATCCGCGCCCAGGCCCTCGACTGGCTCGGCCGTGTCGAGATAGCCGCCGACCGGATCGACGACCCGCCGACGCGCTTCTCCGGCGGCATGCGCCAGCGCCTGCAGATCGCCCGGAACCTCGTCACCGGCCCCCGCCTGGTGCTGATGGACGAGCCGACCTCCGGCCTCGACGTCTCGGTCCAGGCCCGGCTCCTCGACCTGATCCGCCGGCTCTCGGCCGAGCTGGGGCTCGCGGTGATCATCGTCACCCACGACCTCGCGGTGGCGCGGCTCCTCTCGCACCGGATCATGGTCATGCGCGCCGGCCGGGTGATCGAGACCGGCCTCACCGACCGGGTGCTCGACGATCCCGAGCACGCCTACACCCAGCTCCTCGTTGCCTCGGTGCTCGCCGCATGACCGCGCTCCTGACCTTCGAGACCGTCGCCAAGAGCTTCACCCTGCACCTGCGCGGCGGCGTCGTGCTGCCGGTGGTGGGCGATGTCAGCCTGTCCGTGGAGCCCGGCGAGTGCGTGGTGCTCGGCGGCCCGTCCGGAGCGGGGAAATCCTCGCTGCTGAAGATGGCCTACGGCAACTACCGCTGCGACGGCGGCGCGATCCTGGTCCGCGACGGCGCGACGGTCGTGGACGTCGTCCGGGCCGATCCGCGGGCGGTCCTGGCGCTGCGGGCGCGGGTGATCGCCTACGTGTCGCAGTTCCTCCGGGTGATCCCGCGGGTCCCGGCCCTCGACGTCGTCGAGGCCGCCGGCCGCGAGGGCGGATTGTCCGAAGCGGCGGCACGCGCGCGGGCCGAGACCCTGCTGGCCCGGCTCAACCTGCCGGAGCGGCTCTGGGGCCTGCCGCCCGCGACCTTCTCGGGCGGCGAGCAGCAGCGGGTGAACATCGCCCGGGGCCTGATCGCCGACCGGCCGCTCCTGCTCCTCGACGAGCCGACCGCCTCCCTGGACGCGGAGAACCGCGCCGTGGTGGCCGAGCTCGTCCGCGAGAAGCTCAGGGCCGGGGCCGGCGTGCTCGGCATCTTCCACGACAGCGAGATGCGCGACGCTGTGGCGACCCGGGTGGTCGATGTCACCCGCTTCGCGCCGCAAGCCCGGGCAGCCTGAGGATCCTCACGATGGACGATTTCATCCTCGAGAACGCGACCCTGGTCCTGCCGGACCGGGTGCAGCGCGGCTGGCTCGCGGTGTCGGACGGGGCGATCGCCGAGATCGGCGAGGGGCGCCCGCCCGCACGCGGCCTCGATCTCGGCGGCGACCACCTGATCCCCGGCCTGATCGAGCTGCACACCGACCACCTGGAGAGCCATTTCGCGCCGCGCCCGAAGGTGCGCTGGCATCCTCTCGGCGCCGTCCTGGCGTACGACGCGCAGATCACCGCCTCGGGAATCACCACGGTGTTCGATTCGCTCCGTGCCGGCAGCGATCCGGACGGCAGCGGCCTCGGCTCCGAGCTGGAGCAGCTCGCCGGCGCCATCGCCACCGCGCGCGCCGCCGACCTGTTCCGGGCCGAGCACTTCACGCACCTGCGCTGCGAATTGCCCTCCCTGGACGTGCTCGACACGGTGGCGACCTTCACGGCCCGCTACCCGGTGGGGCTGATCTCGCTGATGGACCACACGCCCGGCCAGCGGCAGTTCCGCGACATGGAGAAGTACTACACCTACGCCACCCGCGGCGGCCGGCCGATGGACGAGATCCGCGCCAACACCGAGCGCAAGGTCCGCGACGGGCGGGCGCTCAACGCGAAGAACCGGCCGGCCCTCGTCCAGTTCGCCCGCGAGATGGGCATCCCGCTGGCGAGCCACGACGACACCACCCTGGCCGACGTCGACCTCGCGGTCGGCGAGGGCGTGCGGCTGGCCGAGTTCCCTACCACACTGGAGGCGGCCGAAGCCGCGCACCGGCAGGGCCTCACCGTGATGATGGGCGCGCCGAACCTGATCCGCGGCGGCTCGCATTCCGGCAACGTCGCGGCCCTGGCGCTGGCCGAGGCCGGGCACCTCGACATCCTGTCGTCGGACTACGTGCCGGCGAGCCTGCTGATGGCGGCCTTCCTGCTGCCCGAGCAGGCGCCCGGGATCACGCTGCCCGCGGCGCTCGCCACCGTCACGTCGAACCCCGCCCGCGCCACCGGCCTGACCGATCGCGGCGCCCTGGCGCCCGGGCTGCGGGCCGACCTCGTGCGCGTGCAGCGGGCCGAGGGCGTGCCGGTCGTCCGCCAGGTCTGGCGCGCCGGCCGGCGGGTCGCCTGATGGCGGGCTGCCTCGTCCTCGTGGTCGGCCCGAGCGGGGCCGGCAAGGACACGCTGCTCCGGCTCGCCCGGGCGGCGCTCGCCGACGACCCGCGCTACGTCTTCCCGCGCCGCCTCGTCACCCGCCCGCCCTCGGCCGACGAGGACAACGACGAGATCGACGAGGCCGCCTTCGCCGAGGGCTGCGCGGCCGGGCGCTTCACCCTGAGCTGGCGCGCCCACGGCCTCGGCTACGCGCTCCCGGAGACGGTCGGCCGGCGCGTCGCCGACGGGCACGTGGTGGTCTGCAACGTCTCGCGCCGCGTCGTCGCGCGGGCGCGGGCGGCCTGCCCGCGGGTGAGCGTCGTCGAGATCACGGCGCCGGCCGAGATCCTGGCGCGGCGCATCGCCGCCCGCGGCCGGGCGCAGGACGGCGACTTGGCCGCGCGTCTCGCCCGGGAGGGCGGCGTCACCGCGGACCTGACGATCCTCAATACCGGCTCTGCGGAGGCTGCGGCCGGACGGCTGGTGGCGCACCTGCGCGCCTGCTGACGCGGCGCGGCTCTCGGCGGCTCGGGCCGCGGTTCGCGGGGCGCGCGTGACCCACGAAAAAGGGCGGGCGCCGATGCCGGCACCCGCCCTTCCTGGGATCCGCTGGGGAGACCCCGGCGTCGTCCGACTCAGATGCCGCCGAACTTGTAGTTGAAGCCGGCGCGGACGATGCTGCCCTCGGTGCGGAAGCGCGAGATATACGCGCCGTTGCCCACGCCCGGGACCGCGCCGACGAGAACGTTCTGGCTGCCGAGGTCGTAGTGCAGGTACTCGGCCTTCACCGTGATGGCGTCGTACTTGATGCCGATGTAGCGGCCGAGCGCGAAGGTGTTCAGGAAGCTGTCGGTCGGCAGGGCGAACTCGATGCCGCCGCCGTAGGCGAAGCCGGTCTTGAAGTCGTCGTAGCGGCCGGCGAACTGGAGGCGGCCACCCGGGGTGTAGAAGTTGGCGTCGTGGAACACGTTCCCGTAGGCGAGGCCGCCCATCCCGTAGACCAGGACGCGGTCGAAGGCGTAGCCGACGCGGCCGGTGAGGGTGCCAAGCCAGTCGAGGCTCTGGCGGAACTGGCTGATGTTCGGCGGGCCGCCGGCGACGTTGCCGGTGCCGAGCACGACCCGGTTCTTGGTGATGTCCGTCCAGTCGATGCTGTTGGCGATACCGACGACGATGCCGGCGCCCGGCGTGAACTGGTAGTTGTAGCCGGCGGTGCCGCCGATGTTGGCGAAGCCGTCCTGCGAGGTCGAGGTCGCGAACGGGCGACGGCCGAGGGCGACGTTGGTGGCGTTGCCGGGCTGGACGCCGACGGTCGTGATGCGCTCGCGGTCGGTGAAGGTGTAGGCGGACTCGAGACCGGCGTAGAAGCCCGTCCAGGTGAAGACCGGCACCGGCGTGAAGACCGGCGGCGGCGCGGCGCGGCGCGGCAGGTCGGCGGCGGAGGCGGCCGTCGTGACCAGGGCCGTCGCGGCGGTGGCGAGGAGGAGCTTCTTCATCATGGCGGGGGTCCGAGGTGACGCGTTGTTGTCGCCACTTAAGCTCGGCCGCACGGATCCCGCTATGCCCGCGAAGCCACACTGTGGCGCGAAAGCGGCGCGGATACTGCCTGTGATTGATCTTTCTCCGTTCAAGACTCGCATCCGCAGCTTGACAGCGCGGTCGGTCGGCGGGCCCCCGCGCGTCGCGGAGCTTGATCCCTGGCGGCCGACCCTCTAAGCGGACCGCGTTTTTCGCCCCTGTCGGAACTTCGGGGCGGCGGACCAGGATTCGGGGCCCTTGCGTGGTCCCCGCCGCAGGAATGGGAATCATGGGCAAGGAAAAGTTCTCCCGCACCAAGCCGCACTGCAACATTGGCACGATCGGCCACGTCGATCACGGCAAGACGTCTCTGACGGCGGCGATCACGAAGGTCCTGGCCGAGACGGGCGGGGCGACGTTCACGGCCTACGACCAGATCGACAAGGCGCCTGAGGAGAAGGCGCGCGGGATCACGATCTCGACGGCGCACGTGGAGTACGAGACGCAGAACCGTCACTACGCGCACGTGGATTGCCCCGGCCACGCCGACTACGTGAAGAACATGATCACGGGCGCGGCGCAGATGGACGGCGCGATCCTGGTGGTGTCGGCGGCCGACGGCCCGATGCCGCAGACCCGCGAGCACATCCTGCTGGCCCGCCAGGTCGGCGTCCCGGCGCTGGTGGTGTTCCTCAACAAGGTCGACATGGTCGACGACGAGGAGCTCCTGGAGCTGGTCGAGCTGGAGGTGCGCGAGCTGCTGTCGAAGTACGACTTCCCGGGCGACGACATCCCGATCACCAAGGGCTCGGCGCTGATGGCGCTCGAGGACAAGGAGCCGAAGATCGGCAAGGAGGCGGTCCTGGCGCTGATGGCGACCGTGGACAGCTACATCCCGCAGCCGGAGCGTCCGATCGACATGCCGTTCCTGATGCCGATCGAGGACGTGTTCTCGATCTCGGGCCGCGGCACGGTGGTGACGGGTCGCGTCGAGCGCGGCATCGTGAAGGTGGGCGAGGAAGTCGAGATCGTCGGCATCCCGGCGACCACCAAGACGACGGTGACGGGCGTGGAGATGTTCCGCAAGCTGCTCGACCAGGGGCAGGCGGGCGACAACGTCGGCGTGCTGCTGCGCGGCACGAAGCGCGAGGACGTGGAGCGCGGCCAGGTCGTGTGCAAGCCGGGTTCGGTGAAGCCGCACTCGAAGTTCAAGGCCGAGGCGTACATCCTGACCAAGGAGGAGGGCGGCC
>NZ_FNVI01000069.1:0-3681 GCF_900107945.1 Methylobacterium sp. 190mf
GATCCCGCGCGTACTTGGCCGACACCTGGGTTCCCGCGGCGTCCCGCGTCCCTCGTGCTCGCCTCCCGGGCCATGCCCCCGGCGCCACGCGCGCGGGGACGATCACGCGTGTCCGGTGCTGGCCGCCGCGGAGGATCGCCGTCGCGCCCGCAGGCGGCGACGGTTGCGTCCCGGCGCCGGCCGCGCGACAACGCGGGCAGCTTCCCGCGCTCATCCGGAACACCACAGACGTGACGTCCAACGCCCCGGCGAATCCCCGAAAGACGTTCGGTCTCTCGACCGCGATCTCCTACCCCAACGGCGCGCCCCATATCGGCCACGCCTACGAGGTGATCGCCGCCGACGCGATCGCGCGCTTCCACCGGCTCGACGGCTACGACGTGCTATTCTCCACCGGGACCGACGAGCACGGGCTCAAGATCCAGCAGGCCGCGACCCGGGCCGGCACCACCCCGCGCGCCTACGTCGACGGCACGGCCGCCCGGTTCCAGGCCATGGCCGACCGGATGGACTGCGCCTACGACCGCTTCATCCGCACCACCGAGCCTGGCCACTACGCCGCCGCCCAGGAGATCTGGCGGCGGATGGAGGCCAACGGCGACATCTACCTCGACAAGTATGCCGGCTGGTACTCGGTCCGCGACGAGGCCTACTACGACGAGTCCGAGACCCGGCTCCTGGAGGATGGCAGCCGCCGCAGCCTCGCCACCGACACGCCGGTCGAGTGGATGGAGGAGGAGAATTTCCTTTTCAGACTGTCCGCCTACCAGGACCGGCTGCTCGACCTCTACGCGGATCAGCCGGATTTCATCGGGCCGGACACGCGCCGGAACGAGGTGGCGAGCTTCGTGCGCTCCGGCCTCAAGGACCTCTCGGTCAGCCGCACCAATTTCGACTGGGGCGTGCCGGTGCCGGGGCATCCGAACCACGTGATGTACGTGTGGGTCGACGCGCTCACCAACTATCTCACCGTCACCGGCTTCCCCGACGCGGAGAACCCCCAAGAAAGATTCTGGCCGATGGACCTGCACGTGATCGGCAAGGACATCGTCCGGTTCCACGCGGTCTACTGGCCGGCCTTCCTGATGTCGGCCGGGCTGCCGCTGCCCAGGCGCGTCTTCGGCCACGGCTTCCTGCTCTCCAAGGGCGAGAAGATGTCGAAGTCGCTGGGCAACGTCCTCGACCCGTTCGAGCTCGCCGACACCTACGGGGTCGACCCGGTGCGCTACTTCGTGCTGCGCGAGGTGCCGTTCGGCGGCGACGGCAGCTACAGCCACGAGGCGATCATCGGCCGGATCAACGCCGATCTCGCCAACGACCTCGGCAACCTCGCCCAGCGCTCGCTCACGATGGTCGCCAAGAACTGCGACGGCGCGGTGCCGGATCCGGGCAGCCTGGACGCGGCCGACACGGCCCTGCTGGCCCAGGCCGACGCCCTGCCGGCACGGGCCCGGACCCTCATGGGCGAGCTCGCGCTCCACTCCGTCCTGGCGGAGATCTGGGCCGTGGTGGCCGAGGCCAACCGCTACTTCGCCGCCCAGGAGCCGTGGAAGCTGCGCAAGTCCGACCCGGCGCGGATGAACGCCGTGCTCTACACGACGCTGGAGGCGCTGCGCGCCTTCGGCATCCTGATCCAGCCCTTCGTGCCGGGGGCGGCGGCCAAGCTCCTCGACCTGCTGGCGGTGCCGGCCGACCGGCGCGGCCTCGCCGATGTGGGGGCGGGGGGCCGGCTCGTGCCCGGCACGGCGCTCCCCGCCCCCGCGCCGATCTTCCCGCGCTTCGAGCGCCCCGAGACTCCGTCCGCCTGAAGGACCTCGCCGCTTGAAGGACCCTGCCGCCCGACGGCCCCGAGACCCGATGCTCATCGACAGCCACTGCCATCTCGACTTCCCGGACTTCGCCGCCGACCTCCCGGGCGTGATCGCCCGCGCCAAGGCCGCGGGCGTAGCCGGCATGCTCACGATCGCCACCCGGGTCGCCAAGGCCGACACCTACCGGGCGATCGCCGAGGCTCATCCCGAGGTCTGGCACACGGTCGGCACCCATCCCCACGGGGCCGCCGAGGAGCCGGACGTCGCCGCCGACACGATCGCGGGCCTCGCCCAGGCCAGCCCGCGCTGCGTCGGGATCGGCGAGGCCGGCCTCGACTACCACTACGCCGACGCCGCCCCCGAGGCCGTGCAGGAGCGGGTGCTGCGCGCCCACATCGCGGCGGCCCGGCTCTCCGGCCTGCCGCTCGTGATCCACGCCCGGGACGCCGACGACCACATGGAGCGGGTGCTCGCCGACGAGATGGGCCGGGCGCCGTTCCGGGCGGTGCTGCACTGCTTCTCGTCGGGGCGGCGGCTGGCGGAGGCCGGGGTGGAGCTGGGGCTGTACGTGTCCTTCTCGGGCATCGTCACGTTCCGGCGCTCGCACGACCTGCGCGACATCGCCAGGGCCGTGCCCCTCGACCGGATCCTGGTGGAGACCGACGCGCCGTTCCTGGCCCCCGAGCCCCACCGAGGACGGACCAACGAGCCGGCCTACACGGCCGACACCGCCCGGTCGCTGGCCGGGACCCTGGGGCTGACCGCCGAGGACTTCGCCCGGACCACGACGGCGAATTTCTTCACCTTGTTCGACAAGGCCGCCGGAACGCGCCCGGGCGCTGCGTGACGAGTCGGAGCGGGAGATCCGGATGGCGAGCCTGACCCTGCGCATCCTCGGTTGCGGCTCGTCCGGCGGGGTGCCGCGGGTCGGCAGCGGCTGGGGCGCCTGCGACCCGGCGGAGCCGCGCAACCGCCGGCGGCGCTGCTCGATCTTGGTGGAGCGCGCGTCGGGGGCGGGGCGGACCACGCTCCTGGTCGACACCTCTCCGGACCTGCGCGAGCAGCTCATCGACGCCGGCGTGACGCGCCTCGACGGGGTGCTCTACACCCACGCCCACGCCGACCACACCCACGGGATCGACGACCTGCGCCCGCTGGTGATCGCCATGCGGGCCCGCATCCCGGTCTACGCCGACGCCCTGACGCGGTCGCTGCTCACGGCCCGGTTCGGCTACTGCTTCGAGACGCCCCCCGGGAGCGCCTACCCGCCGATCCTCGACCTGCGCGACCTCGCCGCCGGCCGCGACCTGACCCTGGACGGGGAGGGGGGGGCGATCACCGTGGAATCGCTCCCGGTGGAGCACGGCAACGAGGCGGCCCTGGGCTTCCGCTTCGGCGCGGCCGCCTACATGCCCGACGTCAGCCTGATCCCGGAGGCGAGCCTCGCCCGGCTCCGCGGTCTCGACCTGCTGATCATCGACGCCCTGCGGGACACCCCGCACCCGACCCACTTCTCGGTCTCGGACGCCCTCGCGCTGATCGAGTCGGTGCAGCCACGCCGCGCGGTCCTGACCAACCTGCACACGGATCTCGACTACGGCGCCCTCGCGGCGCGCCTGCCGGAGGGCATCGTGCCCGCCTATGACGGCATGACCCTGAGCCTCGAGGCCTAGCGCGCCCACCGGGAGTGCGAATCGGGCGTCACACGGCTGTCGTCCGCGGAGTCCAAGAAAATCGGCTTTCCGGCCAACAAGCCTGTTGACGGCCGGGAACCATGGATCTATACCCCGGCTCATCGGCGCCGGCCGCGGAAGTGGACCGGGCGCTGAGCCATCTTCTGACAAGCGGGCGGGCTGGCCGGCGGGATTGC
>NZ_FNVI01000012.1:0-205458 GCF_900107945.1 Methylobacterium sp. 190mf
GTCGATGATCTCGTAGCGGGCAAGGATCCCGCCGTCGGCCGTGGCGACCTCGGCCCCGGCCTGGATCGCGCTCGCCGTCGGACCCGCCGCGGGCATGTACGTGCAGCCGCCGGCAGATCCAGCCGCGAGGGCGGCCATCAGGGCGGTGCACGCCGTCTTACGCAGCATCACAAAGATTTCTCCTCGCCGAGCCCGCGCCATCGCTGGCCCGGGCCGGGATACCCAGTTTGACCGCCAAACGCTGCGATCGCTTTAACGACCGCGCCGGTGCGGCGGCCGCCGTGCGGACGGTCGCGCTATCCGCGGGCAATGCGTCACCAGCGTGGCACGGCCACGCTTATGCCGCGCAAGCTTAACCGTATCATGTCCCCGCGGCGATGTCCGCAGGTGCCGTCGCGAGGGCCCCGCGGAGCGCCCGACCGAGCTCGTCGGCGGCGATGTCGCTGCGGCGCGGGACCGCCTGCGGGCGGCCGAAGCGAAACAGGGCGTACTCGGTCGTCCGCCCGCCGAAGCCCGGCTTGCAGCTCGGCAGCGACGGTGCGTGGTCGCCGAACACGCAGAGCGTGATGGTCTGGCCGCGCTCGCGGGCGACGGCGTCCAGGCCCGCGACGAGATCCTCGACCATCCGCCCGGTATTGGCGACGTGATGGAGGTACTGCGCCTGCGGATCGTCGATGCCCGGCAGCCGCCCGGGCTTCCAGGGGCCGTGGTTCTCCATGGTCACGCAGAACAGGAACAGCGGCGCGCGCCGGGCCCGGACTTCCGCGAGGAGGCGCGCGCCGAGGGCGACGTCCCCGACATAGGGCCCGACGCGCGGCGCCTCCGCGAACGCCTCGCCCATCACGAGATCGGCGAAGCCGAAGGCCTCCATCACCCGCGCCCGGCGGAAGAAGTCGCGGTGGAACGGGTGCAGGAACAGGGTCCCGTAGCCCCGACTCCCGGCGAGCCGGGCGAGGCTCGTCGGCTCGTCGCCGCTGCGGGACGTGTAGGGGTCGTAGCGGCCGAAGCCGAGGCTCTCGGACGGACGGCCTGTGAGCACCGCGTGCTCGCTGCGCATCGTGTAGGCGCCGTGCGCCGGAACCCGCAGGCGCCCGTACTGCGCGGCCCGGGTTCGGAACAGGTCCATCGCCGGCAGTTTCGCGCCGCCGAGCCGCTCCGGATCGACGAAGGATTCGAGCTGGATCACCACGACGACATCGTCGCCCGGGCCCTCCGGCAGCGTCGGCGCCGCGGGCACCGGCACGCCGCCCGCCATCGCGCGGGCGGTGTAGCCGAGGAGGCTCGCCGGGAGGCCGACCCGGGTCACGTCGGCCTCCAGGTCGGGCTCGGGGAACCAGCGGGCGATCAGCCGGGCGAGCGGCGGCCGCGGGGCGGCCTTGACCAGCAGCCAGAGCGCGAGCGGGAGGCCGAGCATCGCCAGCACCCGCGGCAGGGTCGCGGCGGGCAGCACGCTCGGCTCGATCCAGTACCACAGCGCGGTGAACGCCGCGGTGAGCAGGACCGGCACGGCGATGCGCGGGTCCCACAGGGGCGGGATGTAGTAGAGCTGCGGATGCCGCGGCACCTGGGGCAGCAGGGCGAAATCGCTGAACAGCAGCGGCTCGCCGATCACCGAGCGCTTCGCGCGGCTGACGACGATCAGGATCGCCACGGTGATCACGCAGGTCAGCCCCGCGAGCCAGGGCCGCCAGGAGAACTCGAACCAGAACAGCAGGATCAGCAGGTAGCCGAGCAGCCGCAGGCCGAGATCCCGGGGCGCGAGGCTCGCCCGGGTGATCGAGTCGCCCGCGAACACCTCCAGGGCGAGGCACACGGCGAGCGCGAGACCGGTGGCGATGAGGAACGTCGTCAAGACACGGGCACTCGGCGTGGGGCGGGCCTGCTCGCCGCCGGCATCCGGTCCGGCAGGAAACAGCGCGCGGGAGCAAGGGCTTGCGAGCCGTTCCTGATCCGGAATGATCGGAAACGGTCCCGGGGCGGGCGGTTGCGGGCGGACTCTAGCAGCGCGCGCTATCGCTTTGGTGTCACATCAGGGTCTCGCGGAACCGGATTCGCGCCGCGCGCCGCGCCCTAGCGCGGTCCGCCGCCGGCCTCGCGGCCGACGCCGCGCCGGCTGCGCAGGGCCCGCACGACGGGATTGAGGAGGCCGTAGCGGGCACGCATCATGAGGTGGGCCGTCCGGCCGAGGGAGAGGGCGTTGCGCGGCGCCGCCGCCCGGGCCGCGCTGAGGCGGTCGAGGAGCTGTTCCGGCGTGCACGGCTTCATCGCCACCGGGTCGAGGTAGCGCGCGTAGAGGATCATGGCGCCGGCCACCAGCTCGTCGAGGCTCAGCCGGCGGCCGCGGTCGGCGCCCGGCGCGAGATCCTCCGACAGGCCCCAGCCGGAGTAGAACGGCCGGCCGTGGGTCGCCACGGTGAGGCCGCGGATCAGGGCCTCGAACCCGGCGAGGGACGTCATGGTCTCGACGTGATGCACCCGGTCGAGGAGGTCGACGATGCTGATGCCGCCCACGATCCGGTCGGCCAGGGTCAGGGCCTCCGCCTCCGGGATGAGGCCGGGACGGAACCCGGCCTCCACGTCGGGATGCGGCTTGTAGAGCAGGAACGCGTCCGGGTTGCGCCGCCGCGCCGCCTCCAGCAGCGCCCGGTTCGAGCGGACCAGCGGCGAGCCGTGGCGCACCGAGGCGTCGTCCTCCACCTGGCCGGGCACGAGGACGATCCGCCGGCCGGCCGGCCAGTCGAGCGCGGCGGCGTCGAGGCCGACATTGTACTTGCTGAGCCGGCGCGCCACGACCTCCTCGCGCAGGCGCCGCGCCCGGGCGACGAGGTCCGGGGTGAAGTCGGCCTCGGCGAGCAGCCGCTGCAGGCGGCTCTCCCGGCGCGGGTCGTAGTAGATGCCGAGGTCGTCCACCACGATGGAGGCGCCGGGCTGCAGGCTGGCGCCGAGCCCCACGGAGCGCAGGAACCCGTCCTCCACGCGGGCCAGCGGCAGGCCGGCCCGCGCGCAGGCTTCCTCGAGCTGACCGGGCGCCCGCGTCGCCCAGGCGAGGAGGCGGCCGCCGTGGCGCTGTCCCGCGGCGATCGCGGCCTCGGTGGTCATGGTGTGGATCGGCCGTCCGGCGGGGCCCGCGCCCAGGACGTCGAGGGCGGGCCGCTTCCAGCGCGACATCCCGACATAGACCACCCGCCGGTCGTTCTCGGCGAAGCGCGTGGCGAGCCACGCCACCCGCTCGGCGCAGGTCGCGCGGTCGATCGGCGCCCCGGTCCAGGGGTCGAGGTAATGGACGCCGCCCTCCCCGCCGAGGGGGACCCCGTCGAGGGTGATCCGCAGGGATGCGAAGCCGGACTCCGGCGAGTCGTAGGGGCTCAGGAGCGGCCCGGGCGCGACCACGAGCCGGCGCCGCCCCGTCAGCGCCAGCAGGCGCCCGGCGAGGCTCCCCGCGCCCCAGGTCGCGCCGACGGCGCCGGGACGCGCCGGACCGAAGGCGAGGCCCGTCGCGGCCTCGATCTCCGCCCGCAGGCGGCGGATCGTGCGGCCGGTCGCGTAGAGCGACGGGATCGGGTCAGCGGGCATGGTCGGTGCGTCCGGCTCCGGTCGGGTGAGGTGCGGAACAGGCCTGTAGCGCATTTTCGCCGGCATGGGATGGTGATGCAACGCGGGGACAACCTGAGCGCGCGTCGCCGTCGCCACGTCCTGGAAAGGATTTGGACATATCGTCGCCGCGATTGCCCGCCTATTCCGGAGGCTAGGCCGCAGACGCGGGACCGTTGCAGACGGGCCACGCCGGCGCGGAAACGCCATGCCGCGGCATGGCTTCGGATTGCGGGCTCGCCGAGCACCGTGCCACCTCAAGAGTCTCTCGCCGGTTCGGTTCATCCGGCCCAGGGTCAAGGACAGAAGCGCCGCGGAATGCAACAGCCCGCCCCCGACGCCCTCCGCGACCGCCCCGCGACCTTCCTCTTCCTGCAGGGCATCGCGACGCCGTTCTTCTCCGATCTCGGACAGGCGCTGCGCGCGCGGGGACACTCTGTCCGGCGCATCAATCTCTGCCCCGGCGACTGGCTGTTCTGGAGCGGCGAGGCCGAGAATTACCGCGGTCGCCGCGAGACCTGGGGCGAGTATCTCGACGCCTATCTCGACCGCGAGGGCGTGACCGACATCGTGCTGTTCGGCGATTGCCGGCCGTTCCACAAGGCGGCCCGCATGATCGCCGAGTATCGCGGCCTGCGGGTGCACGTGTTCGAGGAGGGCTATATCCGCCCGAACTGGATCACCTGCGAGCTGGGCGGCGTGAACGGCTTCTCGTCCCTCCCCCGGACGGCCGCCGAGATCCGCGCCCTGGCGCGGCGCCTGCCGCAGCCCGGCCGGGCGATGCCCTCCACGGGCGACATGGCCCGGCGCAGCGTCTGGGACGTCGGCTACAACCTCGCCAACGTCCTGTTCCCCTACCTCTTCCCGCATTTCCGCAGCCACCGGCCGACCCATATCGCGGCCGAGTATGCCGGCTGGATCAAGAAGTTCGCCCGCCGCGCGCATACCCGCCGCGAGGCGGCGCGCTGCGACGAGATCTACCGCGCGGTCGGCTGCGACTACTTCCTGCTGCCGCTGCAGCTCGACAGCGACTACCAGATCCGGGTCCACTCGCCGTTCCTCGGCGTCGAGGGATTCATGGACCGGGTGATCAAGTCCTTCGCGGACGGCTCGTCGGCGCCGACCCGGCTGCTGGTGAAGCTGCACCCGCTCGACAGCGGCCTGATCAACTGGCGCAAGTTCGCCCGCGCCTCGGCCCGCCGCCACGGCGTCAGCGACCGGCTCGACTTCATCGACGGCGGCGACCTGCCGGCCCTGATCAAGGGCGCCCGCGGCGTGGTCATCGTCAACTCGACGGTGGGGATGCTGTCCCTGGAGATGGGCTGCCCGACCCACGCGGTCGGCACCGCGATCTACAACATGGCCGGCCTGACCCATCAGGGCGACCTCGACAGCTTCTGGAAGAATCCGACGCCGCCGGAGACGGACCTGATGGCGGATTTCCGCCGCGTGGTCCTGCACCGGACCCAGGTCAACGGCGGCTTCTTCTCCAAGGAGGCGATCGACCGCGCGGTGGCCGGCTCGGTACCGCGGATGGAGGCCGCCCTCCCCGACGCGATGCTGGCGGCGGCGCGGGCGGTGAGTGAGGCGGCCGAGCGCGACGGCGAGCTCGCGCCGGTCTACTGACCGGGCTCGCCCGGCTCCCGGGCCGTCGCCATTCGGCGGTCTTTGAAGCGCGTTTAACCGCCGGTGAGCCGTTCCCGGCCTTGATCTTTCCCCGCGCGGCGGCGTAACCCGCCCCATGCCCCGCATTCTGATCACCGGCGCGTCGAGCGGCATCGGCGCCGCGCTGGCGCGCCACTACGCGCAAACCGGCGCGAGCCTCATCCTCGTCGGCCGCAACGCCGAGCGGCTGGAGGCGGTCGCCCGGGACTGCCGCGCCAGCGGCGCCGCCGTCGAGACCGCCCGCCTCGACACCCGCGACCGGGCCGCCACCGTGGCGCTGGTCCACCGGTCGGATGCCGAGGCCCCCCTCGACCTCGTCATCGCCAACGCGGCGGTGAACGGCGGCAACCAGGAAGGGCAGGTGGAGGCCGAGGACGTGGCCTTCGAGACCGCCGACATCAATTACACCGGCACGCTCAACGTGATCCTGCCCGCCCTGACGCTGATGCTCCAGCGCGGGCGCGGCCAGATCGTGCTGCTGTCGTCGCTCGCGGCCTACGCGCCGCTCCAGGACGCGCCGGCCTATAGCGGTGCCAAGGCCGCGCTCGTCGCCCACGGTCTCGCCCTGCGCCAGAAGGTCGCGCCCCGCGGCGTGAAGGTCAACGTCGTCACCCCGGGCTACGTGAAGACGCCGATGGGCGGCGAGCTCAAGGGTTGGCGGCCGCTCGAGATCAGCGCCGAGGAGGCGGCCGTGCGGATCGCCAAGGGCATCGCGGCCAACCGCGACGTGATCGCGTTCCCGTTCATCCTCACGGCGCTCGCCCGCACCGTGCTGCTCCTGCCCGAGAACGTCCGCAAGGCCGGCCTCTACGCCTTCCGTTTCCAGCGCCGGAAGCGGCGCTGATGGCGCGACCCCGGATCGCGCTGTTCGTTCTGGAGGCGCTGCCGAACGCCCGCGCGGTGCGCCGGCTCGTCGCCGATCTCCGGGCCGACATCGCGCTGGTCGGGCTCTCCAACGCCGAGCGGCCGTCGAGCGGCGGCCTCACGGGGCAGATCCGGCGGCACCTCGCGCGCTCCGGCCCCGGGATCCTGCCCTACCTCGCGGTCAATTTCGGCCTGCCGGACCTGCTGCGGCCCCTGGCGCCCCTGACCCAGGCGGCGTCCGGCAGCGGCGACGCGCCGGAGGCGACGCCGCTCAGGACCCTGTGCCGCCGCCTCGGCGTCCCGACCCTGACGGTCGACGACGTCAACGGTCCCGACGTCGCGCGGGCCCTCCGGGACGCGGCGCCGGACCTGATCCTCACCTACCATTTCGACCAGATCCTGAAGCCCGAGACCATCGGGCTGGCGCGGCTCGGCGGGATCAACGGGCATCCCGGCCTGCTGCCCCGCCACCGGGGCCCGGTGCCGACGATCCACGCGCTGGCCGACGGGCCCGGGCAGTTCGGCATGACCCTGCACCGGCTGGCCGCCGCGATCGACACCGGCGCGATCCTCGCCCAGGAGGCGCTGGCGCTGCCCGAGGGTACCACCGCGACCCGGGCCTCGGTAGCGCTCCACGCCCACGGGCGCGGGATGCTCGACCGGTTGCTCGAGGACGTCACCCGGAGCGGAACCCTTCCGGAGGGGCGGTCCGAGCCCGTTCTGCCCTACTGCCCGTTCCCCGACCGCGCGATGCTGGCCGCGCTGCGCCGCCGCGGCCTTCGCCTGACCGACGGGCAGGATCTTCGGGACGCGCTGAGCCTCTCCGCGCGGGCGTCTTAACCCCCGGTTAAGGCTGTTCGGCAAGGATTCGGTCAGATCCTCGCCGTCGACAGGGCCCGCGCATGCCGGATACCAGCGCCCTCAACTCGGCCGCTGGCGCCCTGGCCGCCGGCCGGCAGGTGCAGAGCGGGCGGATCCGCGCGATCTCCGAGAACCTCGCCAACGCCGATTCGGTCCCGACCACCCCGGGCGGTGCCCCCTACGCCCGCAAGATCGCGGTGTTCGCCCCGGTGGCGGCCGACAGCCCCCGCGACCCGGTCGGCCGGATCGTCCGCGACACCACCGGCTTCCGCACCCGCTACGACCCGACCAATCCCGGGGCCGACCCGACCGGCTATGTCCGTCTGCCGAACGTCAACGTCGCGGTCGAATCGGCCGACCTCCAGCGGGTGGTCCGGAACTACGAATTGAGCCTGAGCGCCTCGGCCTCGATCAAGACGCTCGCGCAGGCCACCATCAACCTGATCAGCTGAGCCGGCCGTGCCGCCGGCCGTAGCCGGCGTAGATCGCGAGGCCGATCGCCAGCCAGACCGCGAGGCGGATCCAGGTGTCGGCCGGGAGCGACGCCATCAGCGTGACGCAGGACAGGATCCCCAGTCCGGCGATGAGGGTCACCGCCGGCACGCGGAACGGGCGCGCCCGGTCCGGATCGGTCCGGCGCAGGATCAGCACCGTCGCGCAGACGAGGCAGAAGGCCAGGAGCGTGCCGATACTGACGATCTCGCCCAGGACGTCGATGGGCACGAGCCCCGCCACGGCCGCCGTGAACAGGCCGATCACCAGCTGGCTCGCCACGGGCACCCGCGTTACTGGATGGACCCGGCAGAAGATCCTCGGGAGCAGCCCGTCGCGGGCGATGGCGAAGAAGATCCGGCTCTGCCCGTAGAGAGCGGTCAGCGCCGAGGTGGTCAGACCGATCAGGGCGCCGGCCTTGATGATCGTGGCGAAGCCCGTCAGGCCGATCACGTCGACCGCCTTGGCGACCGGGTCGGCGACGTCCAGGTCGCGATAGGGCACGAGTCCCGTGAGGACGGCCGCCATGGCCACGTACAGGATCGTGGTGATCAGCAGCGACCCGATCAGGCCGACCGGCGCGTCGCGCTGCGGCGCCCGGCACTCGCCCGCGGCCGTCGCCACGGTCTCGAAGCCCACGAAGGCGAAGAACACCACCGCGGCGCCGCGGAACACGCCGCTCCAGCCGTAGGCGCCGAAGGTCCCGGCATTCTCCGGCACGAACGGGTGCCAGAGTTCGGGCCGCAGATGGGACAAGCCGACACCCACGAAGGCCAGGATGATCGCGACCTTGCAGGCGACCAGCAGGCCGTTGACCAGGGAGGCTTCCGCGGTGGCGCGCATCAGCAGGGCGCTGAGCAGCAGCACGATCCCGGCCGCCGGGAGGTTGACGAGGCCGCCGGCGCCGGGCGCCCCGGCCAGGGCCGGCGGCAGATGCAGGCCGAACTCCGCCGCGAGGGACTGCGCGTAGCCCGACCAGCCCACCGCCACGGTCGCCGCGGCCACGGCGAACTCGAGGACGAGGTCCCAGCCGATGATCCAGGCGGGAAGCCGCCCGAGGCTCGCGCGGGTGTAGGTGTAGGTCGATCCCGGCTCGGGGATCATGGCGGCCAACTCGGCGTAGCACAGGCCGACGAGGCCGCAGGCGACGCCGCCGATCACGAAGGAGAGGCTGAGCGCCGGGCCCGCGTACTGCGCCGCCGCCGTCCCGGTGAGCACGAAGATGCCGGCGCCGATCGTGGCGCCGAGGCCGATGGCGACGAGGCCCGGCGCGGTGAGGCTCCGGGCGAGTCCGCGCCCCGCCCCCGCGCCCGCCCGTTCACCTGTGGTCACCGCGGACTCCGCCATCGCGTCCGTTCTCCCTCGCCCGGACCGTCACCCGGCACTTTTCATGCCCGGACGGCGGCCTCCGCGGAACCGCCCGGACCGGCGCCGCACCGTCCTCATCCCGAGTCGATACAGCCTACCGCCGCACCGCGCCCACGGGATCGGGTTCAGGGGCCCCGCCGCGCGCTTCCGGGTCGCCCCCGCCGGGCGGGGACGGTGCGGCGGCGATCATCCGGGTGTCGGTCCGGAACGCCCGGGCGACGAGGCCGCAGAAGCGGATGAAGGCGCTGCCCTGCGAGGTGATGACGTAGCCGTCACCCGCTCGCGCGACGTTGCCGGAGGCCTGCTGCTCGGCCAAGCGCCGCTCCATCTGCCGGAACTCGCCGAGATAGACCCGCTCGAACACCGCCCGCGCGCGCTCAGGCGTGAAGCGCTCCCCGGGATGGGCGGCCATCTGGCCGAGCAGGAACACGCTGATCGACCGGTCGACCGTCACCGGCAGGATCACGAAGGCGCTAAGGTTCAGGGACAGCGACAGGACGCAGGCGCCGAGGGCGTCCCGTCGGCGCAATCCCCAGGCCCGGCCGAGCCCGGCCAGCGCCGCCGTGACCGCCAGGGTCAGCAGGAAGGCGACCGCGAGCAGGATCAGTCCGCGGTAGAACAGGATCGTCACGCCGGACCACAGATCCGTCTGGAACAGCAGCACGAAGCAGGCGAAGCCGACGACGACGGCGCCGGCCTGCAGCAGCGCCTGGGCGCAGAGCCAGCGCAGGGCCTGCCCGGCGCGCGGGCGGGTGGGTGCCGCGGGACTGGGTTCAGTCACGGAGATCCTCCACGGAGATCCTGGACCCGCAGGATCCGGACGAGCGGATCGGCGTAGACCGCGGGGCTGCGCCAGACCCAGGAATCGGGGCTGCTCCAGGGGGCGTCCTGCGCGGTGACGACCAGGGCGCCGATCCCGGCCGCTTCGGCGCGCCGCCGCACCTCGGCGCCGTCCAGGCGGTCGCGGAAGACCGGCGCGACGTCGGCGAGCCGCGACGCCACGGCGTCCGGCGGGGCGCCGAACAGGCGCGCCTCCGCGTCGGCCACCCCCGTCGGCTGGAGGCCGTAGAGCCCGAAATCGAACACCCGGTGCGGCACCGGCGACTGCTGCAGCACCAGGTCCCGGGGCAGGTGCGTGCCCGCCCAGGCGTAGGCCGCGCGCAGCGCCCGGTCGATATCGGGACGGCCGGCGAGGCGGGCGAAGGCGGGCCGGTCCGAGGCGGGATAGGCGCGCATCCCGACGAAGCCGTAGAGGGTCGTCGCGTAGCCGAGGATCAGCAGCGCGGCGAGGAGACCGGGGATCCGGAGCCGCCGCGCCTCGCTCAGGCGGGTCAGGGCCACCACGGTCCAGACCAGGGTCGCGACCTGCGCGAGCAGGACCACGCGCGCGCCGAGGTCGTTGTTGAGGATCGCCGAGCGCAGGAAACCGCCGAGGAGCAGGCTCGCCGCGGCGCAGAGCGTGAGCAGGCGCCCGGCCTCGCGCCCGTGCGCCTCCCGGCGCGGCACGAGGCGCCAGAACAGCAGCGCACCGGCGGCGCAGACTCCCAGGGCCGTGTAGTAGTTCAGGGGCAGAAGGATCAGGCGGAGCGCGCTCAGGGCCGGCGCGTCGACGAGGCCGTCGAGCGGCCCGAATCGCCGGATCGAGAACCGGATCGGCGCGCCGCCGTCGGTCCGGTTGGCCAGGACGCTCAGCAGGTAGGGGGCGGCCAGTGCGGCGCTGAGCAGGCCGGCAACCGCCAGCCGGGCCGCGGCGCGCCAGCGGCGCTCCAGGCCGAGCAGCACCATCCAGGCACCGGCCGCACTCGCCGTGCCGAGGCAGACCCAGACGGACAGGCCCGCGCAGGCCGCGAAGGCTAGTGCCGCGACGCCGATCGCCGTCGCCTCCGCGCGCCTGTCCGGCCGTGTCCGGTCCGCGACCTCCGCCAGGGCCAGGAGTCCGAGCCACCCGGCCAGGGCGCCGGCGACGTGGTGCGGCACCCAGACCAGCGAGGCCGGCCAGTTGAGGACCTGCTCGTTCAGCCATTCCGGGACCGGCAGCCAAGTCCCGGACGTCGTCCGGTCGGCGAGGACCAGCAGGATGTCGAGGCTTCCGGCCGGCAGCAGCAGCAGCACCGCGCGGCGCACGAGCCGGGGCGCGGCGTCCGCGACGAGTCCGGTCGCCGCGAGCAGACGGTCGATCAGGCCGAGGAGCGCGAGGCCGGTCCAGAAGGCGAGGCCCGCGAAGGCGGTCCGCCCGTCGACCAGCCGTCCGCCCGCCCAGTCGACCAGGGCGGTGAGCGTGTAGAAGCCGTAATAGTAGCCCGCCCGCTCGGGCCGGGCGAAGAACGGGTCCACCGGCGGCAATCCGTGCTCCACGATCGCGCGGGTCAGGGCAGCGTGCTTGACGAGGTCGATGATCGTCACGGGCCGGTAGAGGGCGGTGCCGGTATCGACGTCGATCAGCGCGTAGGCCACGACGCCGAGCCAGAGCAGCGCGAGGGCGAGCGCCGCCCGGTCGAGGGACTCGCGCAGGCTCCGCGCGACCGGCCGCAGCGCGGCGAGCCCGAGGGTGCCGGTCGCGAGGGCCGCGACCGGGACGCCGCCCGCCTGGATCAGCAGGCTGTCGAGGGCCGGCAGCAGCCCGATCCCGAGGAGCGCCCCGCACAGGAGACGGTCGCCGGGCGCGAGCGAGCGGAACCCGAGGATGCCGGTCAGGCCGCCCAGGGCATAGCCCGGCAGGAGAACGAGGGGGATACCGAGCAGCATCGCGACGGCGACGCCGCACGCATCCGAGAAGGTGCCGTTCATCGCCGGGCCGCGTCGCGTGAGCGGTTCCGGGTAGCACGGCGGCCTTAACCGTTCTTTGGACGGGCCCGGACAGCCGCGACGCGCCACCGCTGCGGCCCGCCCGGCTCGGGACTGGCATAACCGTCGGTTTCGTGTATGGATCGCGCGGCCTCGACCCGGGTTGCCGGGCGGGGCTTGAGCCGCTTGGCGCTGTGACCGTGCTGGACGACATCCCGGCACCGGCCGAACGCCGAGCCCGCGCGCGCCCGTTTGGGGCGCCGCATCCGACCAGCACAACCCGAAAGGCACGCGATGTCGATCACGGCAGAGCGCAAGACCGCGCTCATCAAGGAACACCGCAAGGACGCCAAGGACACCGGGTCCCCCGAGGTCCAGGTGGCGATCCTCACCGAGCGGATCACCAACCTGACCGGCCACTTCAAGACCCACGGCAAGGACAACCATTCCCGCCGCGGCCTCCTGAAGCTGGTCTCGCAGCGCCGCTCGCTGCTCGACTACGTCAAGCGCAAGGACGAGGCCCGCTACCGCGCCCTCATCGAGCGTCTCGGCATCCGCCGCTAAAGCACCCTCGCGCGGTTCCGGGCCCGGCCCGGGGCCGCGTTTCACCATCGCGGGCTGCCGGAATGGGTCCGGCCTCCCGACAAACGGGCCGCTTCGAGGCGCCAGCGTCGGGGCAGGATCGCGAGACACTTCGCCGAGCGTTCTCGGGCGCAGTGTCTCGCCGTCTTGCCCCCGGGCGGCGCCGGGCTTGGGCCCGCCGCAGGCAAGGAAGAGATTGAGAATGTTCGACGTTCAACGCGAAGAGCTGATGTGGGGCGACCGCAAGCTCGTCCTGGAGACCGGCAAGGTCGCGCGCCAGGCCGACGGCGCCGTCATCGCCACCTACGGTGAGACCTCGGTGCTCGCGACCGTGGTCGCCGCCAAGGAGCCGAAGCCCGGCATCGACTTCATGCCGCTCACCGTGAACTACCAGGAGCGCGCCTACGCCGCCGGCCGCATCCCGGGCGGCTACTTCAAGCGCGAGGGCCGTCCCTCCGAGAAGGAGACCTTGGTCTCCCGCCTCATCGACCGCCCGATCCGCCCGCTCTTCATCGACGGCTGGCGCAACGACACGCAGGTCGTCGTCACCGTCCTGACCCACGATCTCGAGAACGATCCCGACATCGTCGCGATGGTCGCGGCCTCGGCGGCCCTGACCATCTCGGGCGTGCCGTTCATGGGCCCGATCGGCGGCGCCCGCGTCGGCTACATCAACGGCGGCTACCGGCTGAACCCGCTGGTCACCGAGACCAAGGAAGAGTCGAGCCTCGACCTCGTCGTCGCCGGCACGCAGGACGCGGTGCTGATGGTCGAGTCGGAGGCCAAGGAGCTCTCCGAGGAGGTGATGCTCGGCGCCGTGATGTTCGGCCACAAGCACTTCCAGCCGGTGATCGAGGCGATCATCCGCCTCGCCGAGAAAGCCGCCAAGGAGCCGCGCGACTTCAAGGCCCCCGAGAACGCCGACGTCGAGAAGGCCGTCCTGGAGGTCTGCGAGGCGGAGCTCCGCGCCGCCTACACCAAGACCGTCAAGCAGGAGCGCTACGCCGCCGTCGACGCCGTGAAGGCGAAGGTGATGGCCGCCCTCTGCCCCGAGGGCGCCGAGAAGTTCCCGGCCGAGAAGGTCAAGGCCGCCTTCAAGGAGGCCCAGTCGAAGGTGGTCCGCTGGAACATCCTTGACAGCGGCGCCCGCATCGACGGCCGCGACGTGAAGACGGTCCGCTCGATCCTCTCCGAGGTCGGCGTTCTGCCCCGCGCCCACGGCTCGGCCCTGTTCACCCGCGGCGAGACCCAGGCGCTGGTCGTGGCGACGCTGGGTACCGGCGAGGACGAGCAGTTCATCGACGCGCTGGAAGGCACCTACAAGGAGCGCTTCCTGCTCCACTACAACTTCCCTCCCTACAGCGTCGGTGAGACCGGCCGGATGGGCTCGCCGGGCCGCCGCGAGATCGGCCACGGCAAGCTCGCCTGGCGGGCGATCCGCCCGGTCCTGCCGCCGGCCCACGAGTTCCCCTACACGATCCGCGTCGTGTCGGAGATCACCGAGTCCAACGGCTCGTCCTCGATGGCCTCGGTCTGCGGCGGCTCGCTGTCGCTGATGGATGCCGGCGTGCCGCTGCGCCGTCCGGTGGCGGGCATCGCCATGGGCCTCATCCTCGAGGGTGAGCGCTTCGCGGTCCTGTCCGACATCCTCGGCGACGAGGATCACCTCGGCGACATGGACTTCAAGGTGGCCGGCACGGACGAGGGCGTGACCTCGCTCCAGATGGACATCAAGATCGCCGGCATCACCGAGGAGATCATGAAGATCGCCCTCGCCCAGGCGAAGGACGGCCGCGCCCACATCCTGGCCGAGATGGCCAAGGCGCTGACGGCGGCCCGTCCGGAGCTCGGCGAGTACGCGCCGCGCATCGAGACGATGCAGATCCCGACGGACAAGATCCGCGACGTGATCGGCACCGGCGGCAAGGTGATCCGCGAGATCGTCGAGAAGACCGGCGCCAAGATCAACATCGAGGACACGGGCGTCGTGAAGATCGCCTCGGCCGACGGCAAGGCGATCAAGGCGGCCTACAACTGGATCCGCTCGATCGTGGCGGAGCCGGAGGTCGGCGTGATCTACGACGGCACGATCGTGAAGTGCATGGAGTTCGGCGCCTTCGTGAACTTCTTCGGCGCCAAGGACGGCCTCGTCCACATCTCGGAGCTCGCCGCGAACCGGGTCGCCAAGGTGACGGACGTCGTCAAGGAAGGCGACAAGGTCAAGGTGAAGTTCCTCGGTCAGGACGACCGCGGCAAGATCCGCCTGTCCATGAAGGTCGTCGACCAGCAGACCGGCGAGGACATCACCGAGAAGGTGAAGGCTCAGCGCGACGCCGACCGGGCCGAGCGCGGCGACGAGCCGCGCGAGCCCCGCGAGGGCGGCCGCCACCGTGGCGAGCGCCGCCGCGAGGCCGGCGAGTAAGCACGCGGGACGCCCGCGCCGGCCTCGGTCGGCGGGGATGTCTTAGACGGGCGCGGTCCTCCGGGGCCGCGCCCTTTTTGTTGCCCCGTCGAGGTCGGGTCACACCGGTCGTCGGCCGGGAACGGGGCGCCAGATGCCGCGTTCCCCCGCGACTTGCCAATCGGAGACCCTCATGGCCAACGACATGATGCACGACATCTTCAGCGGGCAGCCGAACCTGTCGACGACGGAGCGCGCCGTCTCGGTGGCGCTGGGCCTCGGCATCGCCGCCGCCGCCGCGCAGCCCCGTCCCAACAAGCTCCTGAGCCTGCTGGCCCTCGTGGTCGGCGTGGGCCTCGCCGTGCGCGGCGCCACCGGCCACTGCGCCGTGAAGGCCGCGTCCGAGCATCTCTGAGCCTCAGCCCTCGGAGGGCTTCGGCGCCTCCGTCTTTGCGAGCGCAGCGAAGCAATCCAGGCAGCGCGACGTTCGACATCGTCGCGCTGCCCTGGGTCACGTCGCTGCGCTCGTGATGACGGAGAGCGCTGTGTTGAGACTCGCCACCGGAATGCGTCGGTCAAAAAAAAGGAGCGCCCCGCGGGGCGCCCCTCGTCGTATCCGGATCTGCCGGACGGGTCAGTAGGTGGTGGTGCGGCGGCCGGCGATCAGGCCGTAGATGAACAGCACGACCACGGCCCCCACGATGGCGCCGATGAAGCCCGCGCCCTGGTTCGGCCCGTACCAGCCGATCGCCTGGCCCAGGAAGGTCGCCACGAAGGCGCCGACGATGCCGAGGATCGTGGTCAGGATGAAGCCGGCGGGCTCGTTCGGGCCCGGCATGAGGAACTTGGCGATGACGCCGGCGAGAAACCCGATGATGATGGTCCAGAGAATACCCATGACTGACCCCAAGGCGTGATTGTCGATGGCGGCAGAACGCTTCGAGGCCCGCGACGGTTGCCCGCACCCCGACCGCCGATGACGATTTTCCTCGGGTTCCCGCGGCGCGTGCGCGCGCGGCCCTTTACGGCCGGGCCGGTGCGGCGGCAGATACGCCGGTTCTCGAGGATGTGGAGACGGGTATGGACATTCAGCGGATCGAGCCGGGCAAGCGGATGTCGCAGGCCGTCACCTTCGGCGACATGGTCTACCTCGCCGGGCAGGTCGCGTCCGACACGGTCGGCACCGGGGTCACGATCCAGACCCAGCAGATCCTGTCGGAGATCGACCGGCTACTCGCCGCGGCCGGCAGCGACAAGGCGCGGATCCTCTCGGCCACCATCTACCTCGCCGACATCGCGACGTTCGCGGAGATGAATGCCGCCTGGGACGCCTGGGTGTCTCCGGAGAATGCGCCGGCCCGCGCCACCGTCGAGGCCAAGCTCGCCGCGCCGGAGTACCTGGTCGAGATCGTGATCGTGGCCGCGAGGAGCCGGTGATCGGCCCGCGCCGGACCGTCCTGGCGGCGGCCGCGGCCGTCCTCGCGGGAGGGCTCCTGGCGGTCCTGCCCCTCGTGCGGCCGGCACCGGCCGCCGAGGAGCGGGTCGTCAACATCTACAACTGGTCGGACTATATCGACCCGCAGGTGCTCGAGGCCTTCACCCGCGAGACCGGGATCAAGGTCGTCTACGACACCTACGACAACAACGAGATCTTGGAGACCAAGCTGCTCGCCGGCCGGTCGGGCTACGACATCGTCGTGCCGTCGGGACCGTACCTGCAGCGGCTGATCCGGGCCGGCGCGTTCCTGCCCCTCGACAAGTCCAAGCTGAAGAACCTCGGCAATCTCTGGCCCGAGGTGACCAGCCGGCTGGCGGCCTACGATCCCGGCAACACCTACGCCGTCGACTACATGTGGGGCACGACCGGCATCGGCTACAACGTCGCCGCGGTGCGCGAGCGCCTGGGCGCCGGCGCGGCCGTGAATTCGTGGTCCGTCGTCCTCAATCCCGCTTCGGCCAACAAGCTGAAGGAGTGCGGGATCATGGTGCTCGACAGCCCCGAGGACCTGATCCCCAGCATGCTCCCGGCCTTCGGCGCCAAGGCGGATTCCAAGCGCTGGGACGACATGACCCTGGTGACCGACGCCCTCTACAAGGTGCGCAGCGCCGTGCGGAAGTTCCACTCGTCGGAATACATCCAGGCGCTGGCCAATGGCGATATCTGCCTGGCCGTCGGCTATTCGGGCGACATCATGCAGGCCAAGCGCCGGGCCGAGGAGGCCAAGAACGGGATCGACATCGCCTACGTCGTGCCCAAGGAAGGCGCCCTGATGTGGTTCGACACCTTCGCGATCCCGAAGGATGCCGCCCACCCGGCCGAGGCGCTGGCCTTCATCGACTACATGATGCGGCCCGAGGTGGCGGCGGCCAACACCAACTTCGTCTCCTACGCCAGCGGCAACCTCGCGGCGAAGAGGTTCGTGAAGCCCGAGATCCTGAGCAATCCCGGCATCTACCCGGACGAGGCGACGATGCAGCGCCTGTCCATCAACACGGCCTGGGACGACCGCACCCAGCGCTTCGTCACCCGCCTCTGGACCCGGGTCCGCACCGGGCGCTGACGCGGGTCCCGGCCGGGACTCCGTCAGCGTTCCGGATCCGCCGGGATGCCGCTGCGGGCGAGCCACGCGCGGACCGCCGCGCGCGTCTCGCGCCCGGAAGCGTTGAGCAGGCGCTCGGGGGTGGTGAAGAAGTACGGCTGGAAGGTCTTTCGCTGCGCGTTGCGCAGGGTCGGGTCGATCCCGGCCTCGAGCAGCCTCAGCACCCAGGGATTGGCCGCGCCGACCTGTGCCGCCACGTGGAGCAGCGAGTTGCCGGTGGCGTCGACCCGGTTCGGGTCCGCGCCGGCCCGCAGCAGCAGCGCGATCTGCGCCTCGCGCCGGTTCTGTACGGCGCGGAACAGCGGCGTCCACTGACCGCGCGGGCTCACCGGGTCGACCGGCGCGCCGTGGCGCAGCAGGATCTCCAGGTAGGTCGGATCCTCGACCATCGCCGCCATGTGCAGCGCGGTCTCCTGATCGAGCCCCGGCACAGACGGGTCCGCCCCCGCGTCGAGCAGGGCCGACAGCGCGCGCGGCCGCGCGTTCCAGATCGCCCATTCGAGCAGGGTGAGGTTCCGGCCGCCGCGGACGCGGACGGAGAGATCCAGGCCGGGCGCCAGCGCGGCGATGCGCGCGACGTCACCGCGGGCGACCGCCGCGGCGATCGCGGCGAGCGGGGACGCCTCGAAGGCGCCGCTGTGGTCCCCGGTCGGGGTCTCCATGACCGTTCGCTCCTCGGCGCCGCCTGATTCGGCGCTGCGTGACGCGGGTCATGTGATCGATAAACACGGAGGCGCCGCAAGGCCCTCTCCGCAAGTGTCGCCGCCGGTGCGCACCGCCGGCGCACGACGTGGTCAAGAAGCGATCTCGCCGCGGCGCCGGTCGAGACCGTCCGCGGCGAGCCTCGTCGATCCCGGACTCGATGACCTAGTGCTTCAGATCGTCCGGAACCTTGCCGCCGTTCTCGGCGAGCTTCTGCATGACCTGCTTGTGCAGCCAGATGTTCATGCTGGCCGAATCGTCCTTGTCGCCGGTGTAGTGGAGCTCGTCGGCGAGCTGCTTGCGCGCGGCGAGGCCGGAATCGAGGCCCAGCAGCTTCATCAGGTCGACGATCGAGTGCCGCCAGTCGAGCGTCTGCGGGTTCTTCTCGGCGAGGCCGGTGAGCACCGCCGCGACGTCCACGGGCTCGCTGCCGCCGGCCGAGCCGGGGGCCGACGTGGAGGGCGTGCTCGTGCCGGCCGAGCCGCCGGAGCCGGCGTTGGGCGCGGGCGCGGCGTCCGCGGTGCCGCCACCGAACGGATGGAGGATCTTGCTGACGATGCTGCCGAGGAGGCTCATGGATCCGCTCCGATAATCGAGGCCCGATCTCCGCGTCGGGCGGCCATTCAACTGGCTGTGAGCCTTGGCGTTCCGCGATTCGGCAGGCTCGGGACGGTCGGCGCGGCGCGGCCCGGAGCGATCACGACCTCGGCCAGAGGGCGAGGACGAGCGCGGCCCGCTCCTCCGCGAGCGTGCCGTCCGGGACCGGGCGGCCCGCGCGGGCGTACCAGTAGCGCGCGTTGCCGTCGTCGCCCTCGACCCGGTGGAGATGGGCGTGGACCCAGGCCGCGTCGGACCCGCCGGCGTCCTGGACGAGGCGGTGCGCCCGCTCCCAGGCGGCGGAGGCCGGGCCGGATGCGTCCCGGGCGAGCCACCAGAGCGCGGCGAGCGGGGCGTCCCAGACGCTCGGCGGCTCGGACGCGGCGAGTGTCGCGGCGAAGGCGGCGGGGAGGCTCTCGGTCACGGCTGTCTCCTTCCCGGGCGTTTCAGCGGCCGGCGGCGCGCTCCGGCTGCCAGCGCCCGCGGCGCTGCCGGGCCGACCACGCGTAGCGGGCATCGCCGTCGAGGCGGTCGAGATGGTCGGAGAGGCGGTTGCGCTCGAGCCACGACAGGGCCGCCTCCAGCTCCGGGAGGGTCATGGTCGCGCGGCCCTTGCCGAGCACGCGCTTGAGAACGGCGTTGTAGCGGTGGGCGAGATTGCCGCCGCGGGGCACGCGCAGCGAAGTCTCGTCCTCGACCGCCTGGGCGGCCACCGCGGCGGCGAGCCGCTGGCGCAGGGTCCGCTCGGTGACGGAGGGCGGTTCGGGCGCGGGCGCCGCGGCGACCGGTTCGGGGAGTCGCGGGCGCAGCAGGGCGTAGCGCATCCCGATCGCGTTGCTCTCCAAGGGCGTGATCCCGCCCGGCTCGTCGTCGCGCCAGCGGGTCCGCTCGGGCACGACGGCGCTCGCCGGCCGCTCGCGGGGCGGCCGGACGCTGCTGCCCTGCTCGGTCTCGAGTTCGAGGCGGAACCGCGCGAAGAGCGGGTCGTCGGGGTGGAAGATCAGCGCCTGCTGCCCGTCGTAGGGGCCGGCATGGGGATCGACCCGGGTGGCCCGGGCGAGCATCTGCTCGAGCCACGGTCGGGAGCGGATATGCGTCAGGGCCGCGACGACCGCGACCTCCGGGGCGTCGAGACCCTCGTACGCCATGGCCACCGTCACCAGCACGGCCGGCTCCGGCGTGAGCCGGAACGCCGCCAGAGCCGCGTGGGCGTCGCCCTGACCAGAGGTCGCGAGACGGACATCGCGCGCGCCCTGCCCGGCCGGCATCCAGTCGCGCAGGGTCGCGAGATAGGCCCGCGCGCTCGCCTGATCGGGCGCCACCACGAGGAGCTTGCCGAGCCCCCGGGCCGGTTCGCCGGGCGGGAGATCGCGCTCCGCCCGGCGCCGGGCGCGCAGGCGCTTCGTGGCGAAGAACGCCTCGCTCAGAAGGTCGCGGGCGAAGCCGGTCCGCAGGGCGGTGAACAGCGCCGGCCGGGTGGTGATCCGGACCGCGCCCGCGCCGAGCCGGTGCGGCCCGACGCGCGGGCTGTCGCCGGCGATCCGGCCGCCCTCCAGCCAGCTCGCCTCGCCGTCGAGGGCGCCGAACGTCACCGGCAGCACCGCCCGCTCGGCCAGCGCCTGCGCCCGCGAGTAGCCGATGACCGCGAGGCCGGTCGCGTCGAGGTCGAGTTCCGGCCCGCGGCCGGGTGCGGCGGGCTGGTAGGGCAGCCCGAGGATCCGCCGCCCGTCCGCCCGCTCCAGCGTCCCGGACAGGTACAGGCGCATGGTCGCCGCCTCCATGACGGGCAGCATCGCGCGGGACCACGCCCCCGCCTCGGCATCCTCCGCGGAGGCTTCGTCGGCGCCCGGGCGACCGGGGACCGGCAGGTGATGAACCTCGTCGACCACCAGCAGGGTGCGGTGCGCCCGCGCCTCCGCGAGGTGGAGCGCCGGGGCGGCGGCGACCGCCTGATAGGTGGTGACGTAGCCGGCCAGACCCCGCGCCGGGTCGCGCTCGTTGTCGGCGGCCCGGACGCTGAGGGCGTGCCCTAAGGCCGCGCGCCACAGCGGGTCGGCGAAGGCTTCCTCGGCCTGCAGCCGCAGGGAATCCCGCGGCACCACCCAGACCACGCGCTCGACGAGCCCCGCCTCGATCAGCCGGTGCGCGGCGATGACCGGCAGCAGCGACTTGCCCCCGCCCGGCGTGACCGCCGCCAGGATCTTCCGGACATGGGCCGCCTCCCCGCTCGCCATGGCCGCGACCAGGGCCATCAGCGTGCGCTGGTGCGACCGCAGGGACGGGGCGGGACGGGTCAAGGGTCGGCGAAGCAGGGCGACATCGCCACACCGTGGCCGATCCGGATTCCTTTGTGAATCCCCGGAGTCGCGGAACGTTCGCGTTTTCGTCCCAATGGCGGAGCCGGGGGCACCGCGAGGCCGGAAGAGGGTCGACTCGGCAAGCGCGGCCGCCCGGATCGCGGCGGCGCCGAGCGAAACCGCCCCGCTCTCCACGATTGCCGCGTCCGGCGAGGCGGATCGGTCCACCATAAGCGTTGACACCCGGCCCACCCCTCACCATAAGGGCGCCGCGGGCGATGCCCGCCTTGGGGGAATGTCCCGAGCGGCAAAGGGGGCGGACTGTAAATCCGCTGCGTAAGCTTCGTAGGTTCGAGTCCTACTTCCCCCACCAAGTTCTTCCCGATCCCGTCAGCCTTGTTTCGCCAGCGCGGCCTCGATACGCGCGGCCGCGGCGGCCGAGAAGCCCTTCCCCTCGAGCCCTTGTCCCGCGGCCGCCTGACCGGTGAGCGAGCGGCGCTTGCCCCCCGGCAGATGCGCCTGCCGCAGGGCGTGGGCGTCCCGGTGACTGGCATGGGTGATCGCGATGGCCAGCGCGTCGGCGGCGTCCGCGACGCGGAACTCGGCCTTCGGCAGAAGGAAGCGGACCATCGCCTGGATCTGCACCTTCTCGGCGTGGCCGGAGCCCGCGACGGTCTTCTTGATGAGGTTGGGGGCGTACTCGAACACCGGCAGTCCGGCGAGGGCCGGCACGAGCAGCGCCATCGCCCGCGCATGGCCTAGCTTGAGCGTCGCCTGGGCGTCCTTGTTGACGAAGGTCTCCTCCACGGCGACCTCGTCGGGCCGCACGGCCTCGACGACGCGGCCGATCCTCTCGAACAGTTCCCGCAGGCGCAGGGCCAGCGGAAGCTCCCCGTCCGAGGTCACGACCCCGCAATCGCCGTAGGTGAGCTTCGTGCCCTGCGCGGTGATCAGGCCCCAGCCGGTGCGGCGGAGTCCGGGGTCGATCCCGAGAATGCGGACGGCGCTGGTCATGGGGCTCCACGGCTCGGTGAACGGCCCGAGGCTGCCGTACGTATCGTGAACGCTTGGTTTCACCAAGGTTCCGGGCGCGGAAGCGGTCGGCCGTGGCCGGCCCGGCACGGTGCCGGGTCGAACTCACCCCCGGCGACCGAGGAGGATCAGCGCCGTTCCGGCGAGGCAGACCGCGCTGCCCGCGAGGTCCCACCGGTCGGGCCGATGACCCTCCGCGAGCCACAGCCACAGGACCGAGGCCGCGACGTAGACGCCGCCGTAGGCCGCGAAGGCGCGCCCCGCCGCGGGGCTGTCCACGAGGGTCAGGAGGGCCGCGAAGGCCGCCAGCGAGGCGAGGCCCGGCAGCGCCCACCAGGCCGACCGCCCGAGCCGCAGCCAGGCCCAGAACGCGAAGCAGCCGGCGATCTCGGCGAGGGCGGCGGCCGCGTAGGCGAGGAGGGTCATCGCGTCAGCTTGGCACGGCGCGCCGCGCGGGACGAGGCCGGCGCTGGGGACGGACCGCGACCGGCATTAAGCTCCCGGCAAGGAGGATCCGGTCGAGTGTCGCCATGAGCACGCATGCGAGCACCCGCGAGACCCAGGGCGACCGGCTGCTGTTTCCGGGGGACGCCCGCCTCCGCGACGCCGTCCTCGCCTGGATCGAGGCGCTGGCGCGGGAGCGGCGGATGTCGTCCAACACCGTCGAGGCGTACGGGCGCGACCTCCGGCAGTTCCTCCACCACCTCGCGTCCCGTCAGGGGACGCCGACGATCCCGATGCTGATCGGGCTCAAGGTGCGGGATATCCGCGGCTTCATGGCCGCGCGCCGGGCCGACGAGGTCTCCGGGCGCTCGCTGATGCGCATGCTGGCGGGACTGCGCTCCTTCGCGCGCTTCCTCGAGCGGGAAGGCTTCGGCACCGTCTCGGCCCTGGGCGGTGTGCGCTCGCCCAAGGTCCCGCGGCGGCTTCCCCGTCCCCTGCCCGTCTCCGCCGCGGTGGCGCTGACCGATACCGCGATCCGCGCCGGCGAGGAGCGGGAGCCCTGGGTCCTCGCCCGGGACGCCGCCGTGCTGGCCCTGCTCTACGGCGCGGGGCTGCGCATCTCCGAGGCCCTGGGCCTGACCCGCCGTGACGCACCCCTGCCCGGTGTCGATCAGGTCACCGTGCTCGGCAAGGGCGGCAAGCAGCGCATGGTGCCGATCCTGCCCGTCGTGGCGCGGGCCGTGGCGGACTACGTCGCCGCCTGTCCCCTGCCGCTGCCGCCGGAGGGACCGCTGTTTCTCGGTGCCCGGGGCGGCCCGCTCTCGCCGCGCATCATCCAGTACACGGTCGCGCGCGCCCGCGGCGCCCTGGGCCTGCCCGAGAGCGCCACACCGCACGCCCTGCGGCATTCCTTCGCAACCCATCTCCTGGCGCGCCAGGGCGAACTCCGGGCGATCCAGGAACTCCTGGGCCACGCCTCGCTCTCCACGACGCAGCTCTACACGCAGGTCGACGCCGCCCGCCTCATGAGTGCCTACGCGGCGGCCCATCCGCGGGCTGGCCATTGAGCAAGATTGCTAAAAACTTCGACTTCGAGAGCCTTCATCATCGTCTATAGGCGCGTCTTCCGGTTCGCCCAGTGCAGAATCCCGCTCTTTAAGAGCTTCGTCACGATCTTCAGCCAATATGGGCAACGAACGGGATGGGGTTGGGCGGGCGTCATGGATCTTCAGGATGGGAGGGCGCCGGCACGTGTCGTAATCGCGGATTGCGATCCGGGCCGCCGCGTCTCCCTGAGAGAGATCGTCCTGCGATTCGATCCCAGCGCGGTGATCGATGAGGCGACCTCGGGTCAGGCGCTCTGCGACATCCTCCTCCGCCACCGTCCCACCCTGGCCTTCGTGGGAATGCAGCTCGACGATCTCAGCGGCCCCGAAGCCGTCGCCGTCGCGCGCCGGGCGGGTGCGGAGCCCCCCTGCCTGGTGCTGGTGGCGACCCGCGTGCTGCCGCACTGGCAGGAGATCGCCACGAGCCTCGGCGCCTACGAAGTCCTGAAGACGCCCCTCGACCCGAGCCATATCGAGCCGCTGCTCCACGCGGATGCCCGCCGTCGCGCACCGACCCGGGCCCTGCTCGCCTGCTCGACTCCGGCCGGGCGGTCGGCCATCAGCCGCGTCGTGGCGCGCAGCGGGTTCGCGATCGAGCTCGACGAGACGGATGACGGCCGCCACGCCCTCAAGCAGCTGAAGCTCGCCGCCTACGACTTCGCCTTCATCGACGTGAAGCTCGGCGGCATCGACGGGCTCGAACTGGCCTGCCAGATCCAGCCCCTCGGCCTCCCGACCCGGATCACCCTGCTGACCACGTCCGAGCTGGAGCCCGTCGCTCAGGCTGGCCGCTACTTCGGCGTCGACGCCGTGCTGCGGATGCCGTTCTACGCCCGCGACATCGACCTCGCCCTGCACAACGCGCTGGGCCTGCGCCGGCCGTATCTGCTGAACGCCCTGACGGCCCCGCCCGCGCCGAGCGCGCTGCTGCGGATCGCCGACCTGCCGAATTCCAGGCGCAAGATCGCCTGACCCCGCGCCGGGCCGTCGCTCTGCGGGCCAGTCAGGTTCGAGGCGCGCGGTGTGTGACGGAACGCGAAGGCCCCTTTCCCGCAGGGGAGAGGGGGCCTTCGCGCAGGCGGTCGAGCCCGCCGAGGTAGCAATCCGCGCAGCCGTGGGCCTTGGCCCGTCAGACGTGGATGGCGCGCTTGTTGACCGCCAGCGCGGCTTCCTTGACGGCCTCGGTCAGCGTCGGGTGCGCGTGGCAAGTGCGGGCGATGTCCTCCGACGAGGCGCCGAACTCCATCGCGACCGCCACCTCGGCGATCAGGTTGCCGGCATCCGCGCCCACGATGTGCACGCCGAGTACCCGGTCGGTCTGGGCGTCGGCCAGCACCTTCACGAACCCGTCGGTGGTGCCGTTCGCCTTGGCCCGGCCATTGGCCGTGAAGGGGAACTTGCCAGCGTTGTAGGCCACGCCGTCCTTCTTCAACTCCTCCTCGGTCTTGCCGACCGAGGCGACCTCCGGGAACGTGTAGACCACGTTCGGGATCACGCCGTAATTCACGTGGCCGGACTGGCCGGCCAGCATCTCGGCGATCGCTACGCCCTCGTCCTCGGCCTTGTGGGCGAGCATCGGGCCGGCAATCACGTCGCCGATGGCGTAGATGCCGGTGACGTTGGTGGCGTAGTGGGAATCGGTGAGGATCCGGCCCTTGTCGTCCCGCTGGACACCGACCGTGTCGAGGCCGAGGCCCTCCGTGTAGGGCGTCCGGCCGATGCAGACGAGGACCACGTCGGCCTGCAGCGTCTCCGCCGTACCGCCCGCGGCCGGCTCGACCGTGACCGCCGCGCCGCCCTTCTTGCCGACCTCGACGCCCGTCACCTTGGTGGACAGCTTGAAGGCGATGCCCTGCTTGGTCAGGATCCGCTGGAACTGCTTGCCGACCTCGCCGTCCATGCCCGGCAGCACCCGGTCGAGATACTCGACCACGGTCACCTCGGAGCCGAGCCGGCGCCAGACGGAACCCAGCTCCAGCCCGATCACGCCGGCGCCGATGACGAGGAGCTTCTTCGGCACCCGGTCGAGTTCCAGGGCGCCGGTGGAGGAGACCACGACCTTCTCGTCGATGGTGACGCCGGGCAGGCGCGCCACGTCCGAGCCGGTCGCGATGACGATGCTCTTCGTCTCGAGCATCTGGTTGCCGCCGTCCTCGGCGATGACCTCGACGCGGCCGGCGCCGGCGATCCGGCCGGTGCCGTGGAAGGTGTCGACCTTGTTCTTCTTGAGCAGGAACTCGACGCCCTTGGTGTTGCCGGCGACGCCCTCGGCCTTGAAGGCCATCATCTTCTTGAGGTCGAGCTTCGGCGTGCCGACGTCGATGCCGAGATCGGCGAAGTGCGTGTTGGCCTCCTCGAAGGCCTCGGACGCGTGCAGCAGGGCCTTGGACGGGATGCAGCCGACATTGAGGCAGGTGCCGCCGTGCGTCGCGCGCTTCTCGACCACCGCGGTCCGCAGGCCGAGCTGCGCCGCGCGGATCGCGCAGACGTAGCCGCCGGGGCCGGTGCCGATGACGACGAGATCGTAGGACATGAGGCTTCGCTTCCGCTCGGTCGTGCCGCGTGCGAGACGGGCAGGGAATGTCAGGTGGGGCTTGGCCTCAGCGGCCGCCGCCGATGTCGAGGATGGCGCCCGTGGTGTAGGAGGCCTCGTCCGAGAGGAGCCACACGATCGGTGCGGCCACCTCCTCGGCGGTGCCGGCCCGCTTCATCGGGACGCCGGGGCCGAGACGCTCGACCCGGTCCGGCTCGCCGCCGCTGGCATGGATCTCGGTGGCGATGATGCCGGGCGCCACCGCGTTGACGCGGATGCCGTCGGCGGCGACCTCGCGGGAAAGCCCGATCGTCAGCGAGTCGATGGCGCCCTTGGAGGCCGCGTAGTCCACGAACTGGCCGGGGCCGCCGAGGCGCGCCGCCACCGAGGACAGGTTGACGATCGCGCCCCCTGCCCCTCCGCGCTTGATCGACATGCGCCGCACCGCCTCCCGCGCGCACAGGAAGCTGCCGACCACGTTGGTGGTCATCATGCGCTGCAAGCGGGCGACGCTCATGTCGGCGACGTCAGACTTCACGTCGACCACGCCGGCATTGTTGACGAGCGCCGCGAGGCGGCCGAGGCCGTCGGCCGCCTTGAACAGGGCGATGACGTCGGCCTCGTTGCCGACGTCGCCCTTCACGGCGAGCGCCCGTCCGCCCTTGGCCGCGATCGCGTCCACCACGCCCTGCGCGGCGGCGGCGTCCGACACGTAGCTCAGGCAGACGGCGTAGCCGCGCTCCGCCAGGAGGAGCGCCACCGCGCGGCCAATGCCGCGGCTGCCGCCCGTGACGATCGCGACCCTGTTCTCAGCGCTCGACATGGCTGCCTCAGAGGTCCAGCACGAGGCGCGCCGGATCCTCCAGCGCCTCCTTGACCCGCACCAGGAAGGTCACGGCCTCCTTACCGTCGACGATGCGATGGTCGTACGACAGGGCGAGGTACATCATCGGCCGCGCCTCGATCTTGCCGGCGCGGACCACCGGGCGCTCCTCGATGCGGTGCATGCCGAGGATGCCCGACTGCGGCGCGTTGAGGATCGGCGTCGACATCAGCGAGCCGTAGATGCCGCCGTTGGTGATCGTGAAGGTGCCGCCCTGCATCTCCTCGATGGAGAGCTTGCCGTCGCGGGCCTTCTTGCCGAAGCCGGCGATCTTCTTCTCAATGCCGGCGATCGACAGGTCGTCGGCGTCGCGCACCACCGGCACGACGAGACCCTTATCGGTGCCGACCGCGATGCCGATGTGGTAGTAGTTCTTGTAGACGAGGTCCTGCCCGTCGATCTCGGCGTTGACCGCCGGCACGTCCTTGAGGGCGCCGATCACCGCCTTGGTGAAAAAGCCCATGAAGCCGAGCTTCGTGCCGTGCTTCTTCTCGAAGATGTCCTTGTACTGGCTGCGCATCGCCATCACGGCCGACATGTCGACGTCGTTGAACGTCGTCAGCATCGCCGCGGTGTCCTGCGCGTCCTTCAGGCGGCGCGCGATGGTCTGGCGCAGCTTCGTCATGCGCACGCGCTCCTCGCGCGCGGCGTCGTCCGGCGCCGAGGGGGCGCGCGGCAGGGTCGGACGGGCCTCCTTGGCGGGCGCCGACGGGGCCGGCCCCTTGGCGATGGCGCCGAGCATGTCCCCCTTCGTGACGCGTCCGTCCTTGCCGGACCCGCTCACCGACGACGGGTCGACACCCGATTCCCGGGCGAGCTTGGCCACCGCCGGGCCGTTGTCTCCGACCGGGCGCTGCTGGGCCGCGGGGGCGGCGGCATCGCCGTGGTTGCCGTAGCCGGCGGACGATTCCTGGGCCGGGGCCTCGGCCTTCGCGGGCGCGGCGGCCTTCGGGGCCTCGCTCCGGCTCTCGGCCTTGGTCTCGGCGCTCTCCTTCGGGGCGGCCTTCTTGGCCGTGCCGCCGCCGGCTCCGGCCTCGACGATCGAGCCGAGCAGGGCACCGGGCTCCACGGTCTCGCCGTCCTTGACCAGGATCTCGCCGAGCTCGCCGGCCGCCGGGGCGTTCACCTCCAGGGTGACCTTGTCGGTCTCGAGCTCGACGATCGGCTCGTCGGCCGCGACCGTGTCGCCGGGCTTCTTGAACCAGCGGCCGATCGTGGCCTCGCTCACGGATTCGCCGAGGGTCGGGACGAGGATGTCGGTTGCCATGCTCTCTTCTGCCCCGCGGGGGGGCCTCCTCTGGATGTCGGGCCGCGACGTCAGCGCCGCAGGATCAGGGATGGAACGGGCGAGACGGTGTACCGGAAGCCTGCCTGCGCCATCAGGACGGGATCTGCTTCGCCGAGCGCCTCGGCCCGGGCCGCGTCGTCGGCCTCGACCAGGGCGAGGCCCCAGGTGCCGCCGGACTCGAAGACGGGTCCGACCGCGATGGCGATGCCGGCGGCCGCCTGCTCCATCCAGTAGCCGGAATGCGCCGAGAACAGCGCCTTCTCGGCCTCCGTCGCGTCGAACGGGAAGCTCGGGCGGGGCGGTTCCAGGCGGAGCAGGAAGTAGGCCATGGCCGGACGATCAGACCGCCAGGGCCTCGTTGAGGAAGGCCTGGAGCTGCGCTTGGTGCTTCGACATCTGGCCGACCGCCGTCGAGGCGGAGGCCGGACGGCCGACGTAGCGGGCGCGCTTCACCGCGGAGCCGGCCTGGCCGAGCACCCACTCGAGGTAGGGCTCGACGAAGGACCAGGCGCCCATGTTCTTGGGCTCCTCCTGGCACCAGATCACGTCGGCGTTGCGGAACCGGGCCATCTCGTTGGCCAGCGCCTTCAGGGGGAACGGGTAGAGCTGCTCGACGCGCATCAGGTAGATGTCGTTGAGGCCGCGCTTCTCCCGCTCCTCCAGCAGGTCGTAGTAGACCTTGCCGGAGCACAGCACGACGCGGCGGATCTTGTCGTCGCGCACGAGCTTGTTCTGCGCGCCCTCCTCCTCGGCGTCGTCCCAGAGGACGCGGTGGAAGGTCGAGCCCTCGGCGAGCGCGTCGAGGTTCGACACGGCGCGCTTGTGGCGCAGCAGCGACTTCGGCGTCATCAGCACCAGCGGCTTGCGGAAGTCGCGCTTCAGCTGCCGGCGCAGGATGTGGAAGTAGTTCGCCGGCGTCGTGACGTTGGCGACCTGCATGTTGTCCTCGGCGCAGGCCTGGAGGTAGCGCTCCAGGCGGGCCGAGGAGTGCTCGGGCCCCTGGCCCTCGTAGCCGTGCGGCAGCAGCAGCACGAGGCCCGACATGCGCAGCCACTTGCGCTCGCCGGACGCGATGAACTGGTCGATCACCACCTGGGCGCCGTTGGCGAAGTCGCCGAACTGGGCTTCCCAGAGGACCAGGGCGTTCGGCTCGGCGAGCGAGTAGCCGTACTCGAAGCCGAGCACCGCTTCCTCGGAGAGCATCGAGTTGATGATCTCGATCGCGGCCTGCCCCTCGCGGATGGCGTTGAGCGGCGTGAAGCGCTGCTCGTTCTCCTGGTCGATCACCACCGCGTGGCGCTGCGAGAACGTGCCGCGCTCCACGTCCTGACCCGACAGGCGGACCCGGTTGCCGTCGAGGAGCGTCGCCCCGAAGGCCAGGGCCTCGGCGGTCGCCCAGTCGATGCCGACCCCCGTCTCCACCGCCTTGGCGCGGTTGTCCATGAAGCGCTGGATCGTGCGGTGCAGGTGGAAGCCGGGCGGCGCCTGCGTGATCCTGCGCCCGATCTCCTGCAGGGTCCCGGCCGGCACGGCGGTGCGGCCGCGGCGCGGGTCGTCCACGTCCTCGTGCACGGCCTTCACGCCGGACCAGCGGCCGTCGAGCCAGTCGGCCTTGTTGGCCTTGTAGTTGTTGGCGACGTCGAGCTCGCTGTCGAGCATCCCGCGGAACTCGGCCTTGCGGGCGTCGAGCGCCTCCTGGGTGACCGAGCCGTTCTCGACGAGCTTGCGGCCGTAGCTCTCCAGCACCGAGGGATGCTTGCGGATCCGCTGGTACATCTTCGGCTGTGTGAAGGCCGGCTCGTCGCCCTCGTTGTGGCCGAAGCGGCGGTAGCACAGCATGTCGATCACGACCGGCTTGCCGAACTTCTGCCGGTACTCGACCGCGACCTTGGCGGCGAAGGTGACGGCTTCCGGATCGTCGCCGTTGCAGTGGAAGATCGGCGCCTCGACCATCTTGGCGACGTCGGACGGGTAGGGCGAGGAGCGCGAGAAGCGCGGATCGGTCGTGAAGCCGATCTGGTTGTTGATGATGAAGTGCACCGAGCCGCCGGTGCGGTGGCCCTTCAGGCCCGACAGGCCGAAGCACTCCGCCACCACGCCCTGGCCCGCGAAGGCGGCGTCGCCGTGGATCAGGAGCGGCAGCACCGTGCGGCGCTCGATGTTGGGCTTGGCCCATTGGTCCTGCTTGGCGCGGACCTTGCCGAGCACCACCGGGTCGACGATCTCGAGGTGGGACGGGTTGGCGGTGAGCGACAGGTGGACGTTGTTGCCGTCGAAGGCGCGGTCCGAGGACGCGCCCAGGTGGTACTTCACGTCGCCCGAGCCCTCGACCTCGGCCGGGGAGGCCGAGCCGCCCTTGAACTCGTGGAACACCGCCCGGAAGGGCTTGGCCATCACGTTGGTGAGCACGTTGAGCCGGCCGCGATGGGCCATGCCGAGCACGATCTCGCGCACGCCCAGCGCGCCGCCGCGCTTGATGATCTGCTCCAGCGCCGGGATCATCGCCTCGCTGCCGTCGAGGCCGAAGCGCTTGGTGCCGGTGTACTTGAGGTCGAGGAACTTCTCGAAGCCCTCGGCCTCGATCAGCTTGTTGAGGATCGCGCGGCGCCCCTCGGGGGTGAAGGAGATCTCCTTGTCCTTGCCCTCGATGCGCTCCTGGATCCACGCCTTCTCGGCCGGATCCGAGATGTGCATGAACTCGACGCCGAGCGTCTGGCAGTAGGTCCGCTCCAGGATGCCGACGATCTCGCGGATCGTGCCGAACTGCAGGCCGAGGACGTTGTCGAGGAAGATCGGACGGTCCCAGTCGGCCTCCTCGGTGAAGCCGTAATGCTGCGGGTGCAGCTCCTCGTGGTCGCCCCGCGGCGCGAGCCCCAGCGGGTCCAGCTTGGCGTGCAGGTGGCCGCGCATCCGGTAGGAGCGGATCAGCATGATCGCCCGCACCGAATCCTTGGTCGCCTGCTCCACCGACACGCCGGTGGTGGCGGTGACGCTGTCCTGCGGCTTGCCGGGCTTGGGCTCCTTGGCTTCCCGCGCGACGATCTTGTCGCCGATCGCCTTCTCCAGGGCGCCCCAGTTGCCGTCGAGCGCCGAGACCAGCTCGCCGTTGAGCGGCACCGGCCAGTGCGGCTTCTCCCAGGAGGCGCCGGCGGCGTTCTTCTCGACCAGGGTCTCGTCCTCGCCGAGCCCCTTGAAGAAGGTCTGCCACTCCGGATCCACCGAGGACGGGTTACGGGCGTAGGCCGCCTGCAATTCCTCGATGTAGGCGGCGTTGGCGCCGTACAGGAACGAGGTTTCGAGGAGCGCTTCGTTCACGTCCTGGCGTGCCATGGTGCGTCCATCCTGATCGCGCGGGCAGGCTCCCCTGCCCTCCGGGCTCCCCGTCAGCGCGGCGGAGCGCCCTCGAACCGAAACGGGGCGGGTGACCGCCCCGCTGAGATCGTCTGCACGCCCGATATGGGCGTCGCGGCCCTGCGATGGCCGCGACGCAGGCGCGCGGGCCTTTAGCCCTTCAGCACCTCGACGAGCGTCGAGCCCAGCCGGGCCGGCGACGGCGACACGCGGATGCCCGCGGCCTCCATGGCGGCGATCTTGTCCTCGGCGCCGCCCTTGCCGCCCGAGATGATCGCGCCGGCATGGCCCATGCGGCGGCCCGGAGGCGCCGTGCGGCCGGCGATGAAACCGACCATCGGCTTCTTGCGCCCGCGCTTGGCCTCGTCCTTGAGGAACTGCGCCGCCTCCTCCTCGGCCGAGCCGCCGATCTCGCCGATCATCACGATCGACTCGGTCTTCGGGTCGGCGAGGAACAGCTCCAGCACGTCGATGAACTCTGTGCCCTTCACCGGGTCGCCGCCGATGCCCACCGCCGTGGTCTGGCCGAGGCCGGCATTGGAGGTCTGGAACACCGCCTCGTAGGTCAGCGTGCCCGAGCGGGACACGATGCCGACCGAGCCGGGCCGGAAGATGTTGGCCGGCATGATGCCGATCTTCGACTCGCCGGCGGTGACGATGCCGGGGCAGTTCGGCCCGACGAGGCGCGACTTCGAGCCCGTCAGCGCCCGCTTCACCCGCACCATGTCGAGCACCGGGATGCCCTCCGTGATGCAGACGATCAGCGGCACCTCGGCGCTGATCGCCTCGCAGATCGCGTCGGCAGCGCCGGGCGGCGGCACGTAGACCACCGAGGCCTCGGCGCCGGTGGCCTCGCGCGCCTCCGCGACCGTGTCGAAGACCGGCAGGCCGAGATGGCTGGAGCCGCCCTTACCGGGGCTCGTGCCGCCGACCATCTTGGTGCCGTAGGCGATGGCCTGCTCGGAGTGGAAGGTCCCGTTCTTGCCGGTGAAGCCCTGGCAGATGACCTTGGTGTTGGCGTCGATCATCACCGACATGATCAGGCTCCCTTCACGGCGGCGACGATCTTCTGGGCGGCGTCGTCGAGGTCGTCCGCCGGGATGACGTTGAGGCCGGAATTGCGGATGATGGCCTTGCCCTGCTCGACGTTGGTGCCCTCGAGGCGCACCACCAGCGGCACCTGCAGGCCCACCGCCTTCACGGCCGCGATCACGCCGTTGGCGATCACGTCGCACTTCATGATCCCGCCGAAGATGTTGACGAGGATCCCCTTCACGTTCGGGTCGGCGGTGATGATCTTGAACGCCGCCGTGACCTTCTCCTCCGAGGCGCCGCCGCCGACATCGAGGAAGTTCGCCGGCTCCTCGCCGTAGAGCTTGATGATGTCGAGTGTCGCCATGGCGAGGCCGGCGCCGTTGACCATGCAGCCGATCGTGCCGTCGAGCGCGATGTAGGCGAGGTCGTACTTGGACGCCTCGATCTCCTTGGCGTCCTCCTCGGTCTCGTCGCGAAGCGCCATGATGTCCGCGTGCCGGTAGAGGGCGTTCGAATCGAAGGCCATCTTGGCGTCGAGGCACTTGAGGTGCCCGTCGGCGGTCAGCACCAGCGGGTTGATCTCCAGGAGGCTCATGTCCTTGGCCACGAAGGCCGCGTAGAGCTTCTCGGTCAGCGCGGCCGCTTCCTTGGCCTGGGCGCCCGACAGGCCCAGCGCCTTGGCGACGGCGCGGCCGTGGTGGGGCATCACGCCGGTGGCCGGGTCGACCGCGATCGTGTGGATCTTCTCGGGCGTGTCGTGGGCGACCGCCTCGATGTCCATGCCACCCTCGGTGGAGACCACGAAGGCGACGCCGCCCGTGGCGCGGTCGACCAGCATCGAGAGGTAGAACTCCTCGGCGATCTGGGCGCCTTCCTCGATGTAGAGGCGGTTGACCTGCTTGCCGGCCGGGCCGGTCTGGATGGTCACCAGCGTCTGGCCGAGCATCTCGCCGGCGAACTGCTTGACCTCGTCGATCGACTTGGTGACGCGCACGCCGCCCTTGGCGCCCTCGGGCGCGCCCTTGAAGGTGCCCTTGCCGCGGCCGCCCGCGTGGATCTGGCTCTTCACGACCCAGACGGGGCCGCCGAGCTCCTTGGCGGCGGCCTCGGCCTCCGACGGGTTGAAGATGGCCACGCCGCGGGAGACGGGCAGGCCGAACTCCTTCAGCACGGCCTTGGCCTGATATTCGTGGATATTCATCGGAGCCTCGTAAGGAGGAGCGAATAGGTGGCAGCGGGCGGCGCGTAGAGAAATCGAGTGATCGAGATTCGAATCTCCGACCCGCTACGCGCTGCCCGGTATCCGCTTACCGGTCAGGCGAGGCTGCTGTCGACGCCCTTGCAGGCCTCGATGAGTCCCGTCACCGAGGCGACCGACTTGTCGAACATGGTCTTCTCGGCCGCGTCGAAGGTCACCTCGAGCACGCGCTCCACGCCGTTGGCACCGATCACGATCGGCACGCCGATGAACATGCCCGTCACGCCGTACTGGCCGTCGAGGTAGGCGGCGCAGGGCAGGACCCGCTTCTTGTCGCGCAGGTAGCTCTCGGCCATGGCGATGGCGGAGGCGGCGGGCGCGTAGAAGGCCGAGCCGGTCTTGAGCAGGTTGACGATCTCGCCGCCGCCCTTGCGGGTGCGGTCGACCATGGCGTCGAGCTTCTCCTGGGTGGTCCAGCCGAGCTTGACGAGGTCGGTCAGCGGCACGCCCGCCACCGTCGAGTAGCGGGTCAGCGGCACCATGTCGTCGCCGTGGCCGCCGAGCACGAAGGCCGTGACGTCCTCCACCGACACCTTGAACTCCTCGGCGAGGAAGTGGCGGAAGCGCGCCGAATCCAGCACGCCGGCCATGCCGACGATCTTGTTGGTCGGGACGCCCGAGAACTTCTGCAGCGCCCACACCATGGCGTCGAGCGGGTTGGTGATGCAGATCACGAAGGCGTCCGGCGCGTGGGTCTTGATGCCCTCGCCGACGGCCTGCATGACCTTGAGGTTGATGCCGATCAGGTCGTCGCGGCTCATGCCGGGCTTGCGCGGCACGCCGGCGGTCACGATCACCACGTCGGCGCCCTTGATGGCGGCGTAGTCGCTGGCACCCGCGTAGGTCGCGTCGAAGCCCTCGACCGGGGCGGCCTCGGCGATGTCCAGCGCCTTGCCCTGCGGCACGCCGTCGACGATGTCGAACAGCACCACGTCCCCCAGATCCTTGAGGCCGGCCAGAAGGGCCAGGGTGCCGCCGATCTGGCCGGCGCCGATGAGCGCGATCTTGTTGCGAGCCATGTCGGATGTGTCTCCGCTGCGTTCGACTTCGGTGATGCGTTGCGCGAGGCCGGAGCCGCTCGTCCGTCAGGGTCCGAGGCCGGATTCGCCACTCTGAAATCTGCGCGGCTGTGTGGCCGAAAAGCACCGTGGCTTCAACCCGATGAGGGCCGCGCGGGCGGCGCGTCCGGGCCATCGGATCGCCCTCGAGCGTCCCGACGGTGCCTCCGAAACGTCAACGTCGCGAGTGTTTTAGGTGCAGTGCACCCTGGCGCGGGACGGCCGCGAAGCCGCGATGACAGATCTGGAATCCTGTCATTTCGGGTCGCGGCGGGCGGCGTGCGGCGCGGGAGGGCGCACGAAATACAAAGGCCCGGACGGTCTGTCCGGGCCTTCGAGAGAGCCTGTGGGTACGCGTAGGATCAGAGGATGCCGGAGCGCAGGACCCGCTGGATCGCGTGGATGACGGCCCCGAACCGGGCCTCGATCAGGTCGCGCGGCACCTCGGCATCGTGCTGGATCGCCAGCGGATGCGTGAAGCGGTAGCTCGCGTCGAAGATGTAGGCGATCGCCCGTTCCCGGTCCCGGGCCGAGAAGATCCCGGAGGTGATGCCCTCCTCGACCACGCGCTCGACGAGGCTGCGCAGCCGCACGCGGTGCCGCCGGGCGATCGGCCGTGCCGAGACGGTGGCGTCGAGATGGACCGCGAACAGGTTCGGCTCGTCGAACAGGGCGTCCCGCTGGACCGTCGCGAGGGCGGTCAGGAGGCGCTCGATCTTGTCGTCGGCGGGATCGGGCGCGTCGGCGATGCCGGCGAGCCGGGCTTCGACCTCGCGCAGCCAGCGGCCCGCCACCGCGTCGAGGAGCGCGTCCTTCGACGGGAAGTAGCGGTACACGTTCGCGTGCGTCATGCCGGCCTCGGCGGCGACGGCCACGACGGTCACGCGCTTGGGCCCGAGCCGCGAGAGGTGCTCGGTGGCGATCCCGAGGAGCCGCACGTCGGCCGCGACCGGCGCCCGCGGGCGGGCGGGACTGGCCGCCTCACCGCTCTCGCGGAGTGTGCCGGATTCGGCGTCGGCGACGGTGATCTTGGCCTTGGCGCTGAGCGCCTCCTCCTTGGACCCGTCGGACTCTGGCTTGAGGAAAGGAAGCGGAAGGCGGGAAGTGGACAGGTGGTAGGGCGAGACGGACCCCCATCATACCGGCTGAAGCGTCCCGGCGCTTCGCGTTGACGTTACGGCTTCCCCCCGGGAGCCCGGTTACCTGAGCGGATTAGGACCGCTTAAACACCCCTATGTGTCAGTTTGCCTTGAGAAGGCAACAAATTTTTCTCGTTATCACCTGCGTCAGAAGCGGTTCTTCCACGCCCGTAAGGCGACGAACACCGACTCGGGATCGCTTTCCGGCGGAAGGTCGACGGATCGCGCCAGGGCCGGCTGCCCGCTGCGCAGGAACGGGTTTGTCGCCCGCTCCGCACCCATGGTCGACGGGATGAGGAACCGCCCCTCCGCCTGGGCGCGCTCGGCCTCGGCGAGGCGCTTCCTCAGCTCCGGGTTGTCCGGATCGGCCGCCTGGGCGAAGCGCGCGTTGGAGAGTACGTAGTCGTGGCCGCTGAAGACCCGCGTCGCGTCGGGCAGGTCGTCGAAGCGCCGCAGGGAGCGGTAGAGGGTCTCGGGCGGGCTCTCCATCACGCGCCCGCAGCCGAGGGTGAACAGGGTGTCGCCGGCGCAGACGAGGCCGGCTTCCGCGAACCAGTAGGTCACGTGGTCGGCGCAGTGGCCCGGCGTCTCCCAGACCTGCGCCCCGAGGCTGCCGACCGTGACCGTGTCGCCCTCCCGCACGGTCACGTCCACCTGCGGGACCGCGTCGCCGGCCCTGGCGGGGGCGACCACACGGGCACCGGTCGCCCGCTTCACCTCCGGGATACCCTCGACATGGTCGGCGTGCCGGTGGGTCACGAGGATGTCGGTCAGCCGCCAGCCGGTCTCGTCGAGGGCCCGGAGGACCGGTCCGGCCTCCGGCACGTCGATCGCCGCGCAGGCGCCGGTCTGCGGATCGCGGATCAGCACGCCGATGTTGTCGCTGCGGCAGAGGAAGGTGCGAATCTCGGTCTCGGCGGCCATCGGACGGGGTCTCCCAAGAACGCGAACGGGCGCGAAGCGGCGCGAAATCTGTTGCCGTGAACAGGTGATGGTCCGGCGAGGTTCCTCCGGCGCTTGCCGCGCGGCGCGCGGCTCACCATTGGTTACGACGACCGTTCCGTCCGCGATCTCCTGTCCCTCCATGCGCCTCGACGTCAACGGCTTGCGGGCCTTCTACGCCAGCCCTCTGGGCCGCACGACGCACCGCGTGGTCGGCCGCGCGCTCCACGACTTCCTCGGCTCGGTCTCGGGGCTGCGCGTCCTCGGGATCGGCTACGCGACGCCGTATCTCGGGCCGGTCCACTGCATCGCCGAGCGCACCCTCGCCTTCATGCCGGCCTCGCAGGGCGTGGTGAACTGGCCGGGCACCGGGCGCTCCTGCGCGGCGCTCGCCGATCCCACCATGATGCCGCTGCCGGAGGCCGCCATCGACCGGGTCATCCTGGTCCACGCCCTCGAATCGGTGGAGAGCCCGACGGAGCTGCTGCAGGAGGTCTGGCGCACCCTGACACCGGGCGGTCGCATGATCCTCGTGGTGCCGAACCGCCGGGGCGTCTGGGCCCGCCGGGAGGCGACGCCCTTCGGCCACGGCCAGCCCTACAGCCGCTCGCAGCTCGGGCGGCTCATGCGCGACACGCTGTTCTCGCCGGTGAGCTGGGCCGAGACCCTGTACATGCCGCCGGCCCGCTCGCGCCTGATGCTGCGCACCGGGCCCGCCTGGGAGTGGCTCGGCACCGGCCTGTCCCTGCCCTTCGCGGGCCTGCACGTGGTCGACGCGACGAAGCAGCTGTACCGGCCGGTGGCCGTCCAGCAGGTGCGGCGCGCCCGCCGCCTCGCGCCGGCCCGGGTGCTGGTGCCGGCCCCCTCCCCGGGTTGACCCCGATGAGCCTCGACTTCACCACCCAGCAGTTCCTGCTCGCCCTGTCCGCGCTGTTCTCGATCGTGAACCCGGTCGGGGGCGCCTTCATCTTCGCGCAGGTGGCGGGCGCCTTCAGCCACGCCGAGCGCGTGCTGCTGTCGCGCCGGATCGGCGTCTACGCCGCCCTGGTGATGCTCGGCGCCCTCTGGGCGGGCACGCCGATCCTGAACTTCTTCGGCGTCACCCTGGGTGCGCTGCGCATCGCCGGCGGCCTCGTGGTCATGTCGTCGGCCTGGACCCAGCTGAACCGGCCCGAGGCCCGGGAGGCGCGCAAGCAGGCCGAGGCCTCCGGGTCGGCGGGCCGCGGCCCGGCCCCCGCGGAGCCGCCGGGCGACCCGGCGCCCGGCCCCCTCTCCGACATCGCCTTCTTCCCCCTGACGCTCCCGTTCACCACCGGGCCGGGGACGATCGCGGTCGCCATCACCCTGGGGGCCAACCGGCCGGAGGCCTACGCGGAGCGCTTCGGTTTCTACATCGGCGTCACGCTGGCAGCCCTCGCGGTCGCCGCCACGGTCGCGGTTCTCTACGCCTCCGCCGACCGGGTCGTCGCCTTCATCGGCCCGGCCCGCGCCCGGGTGATGGGCCGCCTCTTCGCCTTCCTGCTCCTATGCGTCGGGACCCAGATCCTGGTGAACGGCCTCATCGACGTGTTCGCGCCCCTCGCCGCGGCGCGGTGACGACCGGGTCACCGCCGACAGGGCCGGGCAAGGCCCGCATCCCAGGTGACCCGCGCGGATTCCGGCCGGCCGAATCGATCGAATTGCGGACGATGTCCGGGATGTTGTGTGTTCATCCAGATATAATAGTCGTACTTCGCTCATAATTGCATATTTTATAAATATAAATTTTCATTAACGATCTCATTCTAGAGCATTCGTCGAGAAGAGATCCGATTTTTCGAGGCTTGCGTCCTCCATAGGTCCGAGCATGATCATGCATGGCCCTCGGCCGCGGCGAGGAAGACTTGCGGCCGGAGCCGTCGGCGAAGCGGGTCCAGCAACGGAGTGCAGATCGTGGCGACGGACGTCATCGCGGAACCCGAGCGTCGGCCGTCCGCATCCGGGCCTCGAGCACGAGGCGGCCGCGCCTCTGGCGACCCGTGCACGACCGGATCCCGCGCGTGATGCGACCGGCATCCCGGGCGCGCCGTCGAGCCGGCGCGCGCCGCGTCCCGCCCACGCGGGCCGTGCGGCCCGGCCCGAGCCCGTGAACCCCCGAGATCCCGCAGCCCGGTGCCGCGCGCGGAGCGCGCGTCCGGCGGCCACCCCGCGCGTATCAGCAAGGAGACACCGCATGACCGACACGACGCAGAGCAAGGTTCCGGCCTGGTACAGCCCGGACGAGATCCAGGACATCCAGCGCGATCTCCTGGGCGCCGCCGAGAAGGTTCTCGTGCTCTGCCTCGGCGGCAAGGGCGGCGTCGGCAAGACGACCATCGCCCTCCAGGTGGCCGATCTCTGCGCGGAGGTCGGTCCGGTGCTGGCGATCGACACCGACCCGGCCAACCGGCACTTCCACACGGCGCTCATGCAGGAGACCACGCCCGGCAGCGACAACTTCGTCCCGCGCCGTCCCGGTATCACCGCCATCCGGCAGCGGCTGCGCGCCGAGGACAGCACGGGCCGCGTCGACCCGACCCTGTGCCAGGACCTGATCGAGCGCGTGACCGAGGCGGCCGAGCGCCTCGTCGTGGTCGACTTCCCGGCCGGCGACACCGAGACGACCCGTCGGTGCACCGAGATCATCGTGGAGAGCTGCCGGGAGGCGAATGTCCGCCTCGCCGTGGTCGTCGCGGCCGGCGCGGTGGATCCCACAGCCCTGGAGGTCCTGCGCGAGCTCCGGCCCATGCTGATCGAGTGCGACCGGGCGATCCTGGCGAAGAACACCGCCCAGGCGACCAATTTCGACTATCTCGAATCGTCCGACCTCGTGCGATCCCTGCGGAAGCAGTCGAACTTTCGCGTCATCGAGATCGAGCGGATCGGCGAGCGGCTGATCGAGGCCCTGCGGGTGCAGAACACGACCTGGCAGGCCTTGGCGAACAGCGCGCCGATGCGCCTGCGGGTCGAGGGCCGCCGCCTGCGGCGCAACTTTCACGCGGCGTGGCGGGATGCCCTCCGGCCGTGACCAACCTCGAGCGGTTCTACCGGTCGGTCCACGGCCGCGATCTCCAGCCCTGGGAGCGTCAGCTCGCCGTGCGGATCGCGGCCGCTCTCAACACCACGACGGACGACGACTTCGTCGTCCACCTGCTGCTGGTGTACATGTCCACCAACGCCATCACGAACATGTACAACGAGCTGGTGGCGGCGCGGAACGGTCTCGCCGAACACAACCGGGACCTCATCCAGGCGCTCACGGCCGATCTGCGGCGCAACCGGCTGATCGCCGCCGTGCTGCTCGGCGCGGCCGCGCTCGGCGTGCTCGTGAGCGTCGGGATCCTCTCCACCGTCCTCAGCCTGTCTTACGGGTCCGCGGCCAGCGCGACGCGCCTCGCCGCGGCGCTGGAATCCTGCGAGGCGCGCGGCTCGGCCGGCGCCCAGCGCGGCCTCGGGATCGGCCGCTGAGCCGAGGAAACCCGCCGTCGGCTCACTCGAGGCGGACGGACACGCTGTCGCTGGCGCCGGTCGCGTCCAGGACCGAGATCCGCGCGAAGCCCGCGCCCCCCGGGGCCCACTCGGCCTTCCGCCGCGGCGTCTGCACGACCGGCTGACCGTCGACCAGCCAGGTGAGCGGCGGCACGCCGCCCAGGGCCTTGAGGGCGAGACCCGGGCCGCCCGCCGCGGCGCCGTGCCGGTCCACCGCGAGGCCGAGATCGATCCGCGCCCCGTCCGGCGGATAGGCGATCCGCAGCGCCGGTCCCGCCGCCTCGGCCGCCTCGCGCCGCAGGTGCCGCAGCGGCGGCGGCAGGCCCGCCGTCCCGACCACCAGCGCGTCCCGCGGCTGGGGGACCGGCTCGGGCTCGATCCCGAGGCGCGCGAAGGCGTCGAACAGGATCGGCGCCGCGACGGTGCGGCCCACGAGCCCAGGCACCGCGGCGCCGTCCGGGCGCCCGGCCCAGACGACGATCGTCGCGTGGCGGTCGAAGCCGGCGGCCCAGGCGTCGCGGTACCCGTAGGAGGTGCCGGTCTTGTAGGCGATGCGGTTCGGCAGTGCGTTCTCCGGTGGCGGTGTCCCGCGCAGGATGTCGGCGACGTACCAAGACGCCACGGGCTCGGCGACGCGGTGCCGGGATTCGGCCGCGACCCCGTCGGCGCGGCGCAGCAGGTCCGGAACCGCGCCGCCGCGGGCGAGCCCCGCGTAGAGCCGGGCGAGGTCGGTGACCGTGATGCCGAGGCCGCCCAGCGCGACCGGCAGCCCCGGGGCCGCCTCCCGCGGGAGCTGGATCCCGGCCCCGGCGGCGCGCAGCCGGGCGATGAAGCGGGCGGGACCGACCGCGTCCATCAGCTCGACCGCCGGCACGTTCAGCGAGAGCTGCAGGGCCCGCCGGGCCGTGACCGTGCCCTGGAAGGTCAGGTCGAAATTCTCCGGCGCGTAGCTCGCCGAGAAGCGCGCCGGGCGATCCTCCAGCAGGGTCTCGGGATGCGCGAGACCGTCCGCGAAGGCCATGGCGTAGACGAAGGGCTTCAGCGCGGAGCCGGGCGAGCGCACCGCCAGGGTCATGTCGATGGCGCCGCGCCGGGCGGGGTCCAAGTAGCCGGCGCTGCCGACCTGAGCGAGCACCCGGCCGTCGCGGTTGTCGAGGACGAGGATCGCGGCCGAGAGGTCCGGGCCGGCGGCGGCGGCGCGCTCGGCCGCCAGGGTTTCCAGCCGCTCCTGCAGGCGCCCGTCGATCGCGAGGCGGATCGTGGCGGCACCGGGATCGGCCGCCACCGCCTCCTCGGCGGCGTGCGCCGCGAGCATCGGGAACGGCTTGCGCGTCGTCGGCACCGGCTCGGCCCGGGCGGCCTCGGCCTCCGCCGTCGTGAGGATGCCCCGCGCGACGGCCACCGCCAGGACCCGGTCGCGGGCGGCGCGGGCGCGCTCGGGGAACCTGTCCGGACGGCGGGTCTCAGGCGATTGCGGCAGGGCGACGAGCAGGGCCGCCTGCGCGGCGGTCAGCCGGACCGGCTCGCGCCCGAAATACGCGACGCTCGCCGCGCGCACGCCCTCCAGCGGGCCGCCGTAGGGGGCCAGCGCCAGGTAGAGGTCGAGCAGCCCGGCCTTGCCGAGGCGCCGCTCCAGCGCGACCGCCCGCACCATCTGGCGGAGCTTGGCCTCGAGCGACCGCTCGCGCCGCGGCTCGACGAGGCGCGCCACCTGCATCGACAGGGTGGAGGCGCCGGACACGATGCGGCCGCGCGTCAGCCACTGGCCGGCGGCGCGCAGCACCGCGGCCGGGTCGATGCCGGGATGCGCGGCGAAGCGGCGATCCTCGTAGGCGAGCAGCATCGCCCGGTAGCGCGGATCGACCGCCTCCGCGGTGACCGGCAGGCGCCAGCGCCCGTCCGCGGTCGCGAAGGGGCGCAGCAGCGTGCCGGACCGATCCAGCACCACCGTCGAGCGTGATTCGGCCGCGGCCAGGTCGAGGGGCGGTAGCGCGTCGGCGTAGCGCCAGAGCGCGGCAGTGCCGGCCCCCAGGAGGCCGAGACCGAGCGCCGTCGCCCCGAGCGCCGCGCGCAGGCCCCTCGCCCGCTTCCGGGGAGGCGCCGACGCGCGCGGATCCGACCCGTCGTGCGGCACGCATCCTCCCGGTCTCGGCTCCGACGGCGCAGGATCCCGTGTTCCCGCGCGCCCGGCAAGCCCCCGGCGGAGCCGGCCTCTAGGCCGTGCCGACGCCCCGCAGGTCCTCGAAGGCGGGTCGATCCGGCCGATTCATCCGGATCGGGAACGGCACGACGTTGGAGGGCATCGCGGCTGCCGGTGTCTCAGGGGGCTGCGCCGCCTTGCGCGCCTTGCCGGGCTTCGCCCAGCGCTCGATCCGCTTGAAGTAGGTCCGCCTCGCCAGCCAAGCCGGAACTCGCCTGCCCTTCCGCATGATCTGTCCCTCGCCGTTGCGTACCGAGTCCCCCTCAGACCCGCGCCCCGAACGCGTCAAGCGGTTCGAATCACGGCTGTATTCACGATACGAGCGGATCCCGGGGAGCACCGCATCCCCCGTTTGGGTGACGCGGGAGGCCCGGCCGCGACCGTCAGGCCGCCGCGTTCTCCTTCGCCCGCTCCAGCGCGAGCTTCGTGACGGCCACTTGGTCGACCTTGCCGGTGCCGAGCATCGGGATCGCGTCCAGCACCACCACCTCGGCGGGGATCGCGACGTCGGAGGCGCCGCGGCCCTTGGCGAAGCTCTGGTAGGCGGCCCGGGTCGCGCCCTTCTCCTGCGTGAACAGGATCAGCCGCTCGCCCTTGCGGGCGTCCGGCACCGCCGCCACCGCGCTCGGACGGTCGGGCCACAGTTCGGCGGCCAGCGTCTCGATGCCGGCGAGCGACACCATCTCGCCGGCGATCTTCGCGAAGCGCTTGGCCCGACCCTTGATGGTGACGAAGCCCATCGGGTCGATCGCCACGATGTCGCCGGTGTCGTGCCAGCCGCCCGGCGGCGGCTCCAGCACGCCGGGCTTCTCGGCGCGCAGGTAGCCCAGCATGATGTTCGGCCCGCGCAGGGACAGGCGGCCGCCCTCGTCGATCCCCGGCACCGGCTCGAGGCGGGTCTCGATGCCGGGCAGGATCCGCCCGACCGTGCCGAACCGGTTGAACATCGGCGTGTTGAGGGCGACAACCGGCCCGCACTCGGTGACGCCGTAGCCCTCCAGGATGCGCAGCCCGAACTTCTCCGCCCAGGTCTTCCGGGTGGTCTCCTTCACGGCCTCGGCGCCGGCCACGACGTAGCGCAGGGAGCGCAGGTCGTAGGAATGGGCCGACCGGGCGTAGCCCGTGAGGAACGTGTCGGTCCCGAACAGGACGGTGCTGTTCGAGCCGTAGATCAGCTCCGGCACGATCCGGTAGTGCAGCGGCGACGGATAGAGGTAGACCGGCACCCCCGAGACCAGGGGCAGGACCAGCCCGGCCGTGAGCCCGAAGGCGTGGAACACCGGCAGGACGTTGAACACCTTGTCCATCGGGCCGAAATCGATCCGGGCCGCCACCTGCGCCACGTTGGCGAGCATGCAGCGGTTGGCGAGCACCACGCCCTTCGGCGTGCCCTCGCTGCCCGAGGTGAACAGCACCGCCCCCGGATCCTCGCCGGCGCGCGCCACCAGGGGGCGGCGCGGCGCCAGGAGGCCGCGGATCTTGTCCCCCGTCGTGATGCCGGCCCGCACGTCCTCCAGGTAGATCAACTCGACCGAGCCGCGGATCGCCTCCACGAGCGACCCCAGCCGCCCCTTCTCGATGAAGGCCCGGGAGGTCAGGATCTTGCTGACCTCCGCGGCCCGGCAGGCCGAGAGCACGTTGGCGGGGCCAGCGGAGAAATTGATCATCGCCGGCACCCGGCCCGCGGAGGCGAGGGCGAACAGCGTCACCGCGGCGCCGTTGGCGTTCGGCAGCATGACGCCGATCCGGCCGCCCACGGGCGCCAGCGGCATCAGCTTGCGGCCGAGGATGTTGGCGCCCATCACGAGCCGGCTGTAGCTGAGGCGGCCGCCGACCGGATCCTCCAGGGCGTTGCGGCCCCAGCCGTGGCGCTCGCCCGCCTCGATCAGCGCCGCCATCAGGCCGCGGTCGATATCGGCGGTGCGGAACACGAGGTCCGACATGATCCCGTAGAGGGCGGCGCCCGCCGCCTGCCGCCGCGCCTTGCCCTTGAGCGCGGGGTCCACGGTCAGCCGCACCGGCGGCATCACCGTCACGGTCACCTTGGGCCACCAGCGGCGGCGCACCTGCCCGCGCGACAGCCGTGAGAAGACGGTGCGCTCCAGGCCGTCGAGCTTCACCGGGACGACCATCGCGCCCGACTTGTCGGCGATCAGCCCGGCGCCGTCGTAGACCTTCATCAGGCTGCCGGTGACCGTGAGCCGGCCCTCGGGGAAGATGATCAGGGTCTCGCCGCTCTTGACCGCGTTGATCAGCGTCCGGGTGGCGAGCGGCCGGGTCGGGTCGAGCGGCATCGCCTTGGTGATGCGCAGGAACGGGCGCACCCACCAGCGCTGCGCGATCCCGCTATCGATGGCGAAGACCGGCTCCTGCTCGAGGAGCGACAGCGCGAGCGGCGCGTCGAGGAACGAGACGTGGTTGAGGGCGATGATGGCGTTCGGGCCGGCCGCCGCGAGGTTGTCGAAGCCGCGGACCTCCAGCCGGTAGAAGGCCCGGAACAGGATCGACAGGAAATCGCGGAACGGGCTCGTCGGCAGGGTCGCGAACACGAGCGCGCCGACGATCAGGTTCAGCACCGCCACCACCGCGAGGAGGCTCGCGATCGTGAGGCCCGCGCCCTGCAGCGCCGCGAGCGCCAGGGTGCCGGCGACCATGAAGGCTGCCGTCATGACGTTGACCGCGCCGATGATCCGGGCGCGCATCGCCTTCTCGGCCCAGGCCTGCACGGCCGCGAAGGACGGGACGATGTAGAGGCCGCCGGAGATCGCGAGACCGAGGAAGTCGATCCCGGTGCGCAGGCCGTGGCCGGTCTGCAGGAAGCCGAGGGGGCCGATCGGCTCCGCGGGCGGCGCCGGCAGGTGGCCGACCGTCCAGGCGAGGTCGAGGCCGAACAGGCCCATCAGCACCGCGCCGACCGGCGTCGGCAGCAGCACGATCCGGCCGCTGGCGAGCCACGAGGCGAGGCCGGAGCCGACCGCGATGCCGATCGAGAACAGCGCCAGCAGCAGCGTGATCACCGTCTCGGTGCCGTTGAAGGCGCCGCGCACCAGTACCGGCAGCAGCGACAGCACCACCACGCCGACCAGCCAGAACCAGCTCACCGTGAGCGAGCCGCGCCACAGCCGCGTGTCGGCCCAGAGGTCGCGCAGCAGCGCGTAGGTCGAGCGGGCGACGTTCGGGTCGACGCGCAGGTCCGGGGCGCCCTCGCCGGTCGCCGGGATCATCCGGGCCGAGAGCCAGCACAGGACGGCGAAGCCCATCACCAGGACGCCGAACACGAGTCCCGAGCCGCCCATCGCCGAGGCCGCGCCGGCCGCGATCGTGCCGAGCAGGATCGCCAGGAAGGTCGCCGCCTCCACGAGGGCGTTGCCGGCGGGCAGCTCCTCGCGCCGGAGATGGTCTGGCAGGATCCCGTACTTGATCGGGCCGAACAGCGCCGCGATCGTGCCGAACAGGCCGAGCGCCACGAACAGAACCGGGATCGAGTGCAGGAGGAAGCCGAGCACGGCGGTGCCGGCCGCGAAGATCTCGGCGAACTTGAGCCGCCGCGCCATCAGCGCCTTGTCGTAGCGGTCGGCCCACTGGCCGCCGAGACCCGACAGGATGAAGAACGGCCCGATGAACACGGCGCTCGCGAGCGTCACGAGGACGCCGGCATGGGCGTCCGCCTGGCCGCCGATCCCGAACAGGATCAGGAAGGCGAGCGCGTTCTTCAGGAAATTGTCGTTGAACGCCGAGAAGAACTGGCACCAGAACAGCGGCGCGAAGCGCCGCGCAGACATCAGGGTACGGAACATGGCGATCTCTCGGTTCCGAACCTGACTGGCCCACGAGAGACCGTCAGGTCAAATCGGACCGAGGCGAACGCACAGGGATCGCGGGGGCCGCGCGGCCGGGCTGTGTGGACCGGCACGGCTCAACGCCGCCCGGCCGTGGATCCGCTCCCGCGCGTCAGGCCTTGTGGACGAGCCGGCCGCGCCGCGCGACGGCGGCCCCGGCATGCCGGGCGATGAAAGCGTGGAGGGAGGCGCCGAGATCGTAGGACCAGTACACGTGGGCCGCGAGCGTCGTGAACACGAGGAGCGCGGCCCCGACCGCGCAGGCCGGCACGAGCAGCAGGCCGGTCAGGACCATCCCGACGGCGGTCCGCTCGGCCAGGGACGCCTGCGGCCAGGGATCGATCGGGAGCGAGAAGAGGGAGAAGCGTCGTCCAGTGCGCATGGCTGCGACCCTCGATGGTTCGGCATGACGCGGTACAGGCAGTCAACAGCGGCCGCGGTCGGACGTTGCGTCCCGGTCCGCGAAATCGGCGTCGCGATCGGTATCCCCGTGACGTTCCGGACCAATCGGGCGGCGCAACCGAGCGCGCTGCACCGTGTTGCCGGTTCGGTCTGTCGCGGATGAGGTCGGTATGGCACGGGTTGCGGTCGTTACGGGGGGCACGGCCGGAATCGGGCTCGCCACCGCGCATGAATTCGCCGCGCGCGGCTGGTCGGTCGCAGTGATCGCGCGGGATCCCGGCCGTCTCTCCGCGGCCGAGCGGGCGCTCGCCGCCTACGGCCAGCCGGTGCTGGCGATCGGCGCCGACGTCGCCGACCCGGAGGCCGTGGACGCGGCCGCCGAGCGGGTCGAGCGCGAGCTCGGCCCGATCCGCGCGTGGGTGAACAATGCCATGTCGACGGTGGTGAACCCGGCCGACCGAATCACCCCGGACGAGTACCGGCGGGTGACCGAGACCACCTATCTCAGCCAGGTCTACGGGACGCTCGCCGCCCTGCGTTACATGAAGCGGCGCGACCGCGGCGCGATCATCCAGGTCTCGTCGGGCCTCGCGATCCGGGCGGCGCCCCTGCAGGCGCCCTACTGCGCGGCCAAGTTCGCGGTCTCGGGCTTCACCGACGCCCTGCGCTGCGAGCTGCTGCACGACCGGGTCAATGTCAGCCTCAGCGTGATCTACCTGCCGGCGGTCAACACGCCGCAGTTCAACTGGGCGCGCAACCGCACCGGCCACCGCCAGTACGCGCCGGACCCGGTCTTCGACCCGCGGCTCTGCGCCGACGCGATCCTGTACGCGGTCGAGCACCCGCGCCGGGAGGTCTGGGTCGGCCGGTCCTCGGTGATGATGGCGGCCGCCCAGGCGCTGGCGCCGGCGCTCGCCGACCGCAAGGCCGCCTCCATGTGGTCGGCCCAGCTCTCCGACGAGACCATCCCCGAGATGGCGGGCAATCTCGAGGCCCCCGTGCCCGGCCCGGCCGGGATCGACGGGCGCTTCTCCGGTCGGACCAAGGCGAGCCGCGCCGAGTTCGTCACGAGCCGCACCCGCGACGTCGTGGTCGGCGGCCTCGTCGGCTTGGCCCTCGTCGGCCTCGCCGGCACCGTCCACGCCGCCCGGTCGGCGCGCCGCCTGCCCGGGCGGACCTGACGGCTGTAACCGACCGCGCCGCCTGTTACACCCGTTCCGGTTGATAGGCGTGCCGCCGTCTTTGCGAGCGGAGCGAAGCAATCCAGCCGGCGCTACGCTCCCCGGTGTCGCGCTGCCCTGTGTCGCTTCGCTGCGCTCGCGATGACGGAGAGGGCGGCTGAACCGGGGCCATCTTATAGACACTGCCCCGAGGAAGGTCCCAGACGATGCCCGGCTATCTGCCCTTCGCGGGCGCCCTGAAGCTGCCCGCCTACACCTGCGACAATTGCGGGTTCTGGCAGCGGCACTTCGAGGTGCCGGCCGCCTGCCCGATGTGCCTCGACGCCCGCCACGTCGTGCCGCAGGACGGCTGGCGCTTCCGCACCGCCCGCGAGGCGCAGGAGGCCTTTCCCTGCCACTGGCAGGAACTCGAGCCGGGCGTCTGGCGCTTCTGGAACGAGCCGGTCTCCGGCATCGGGCCGTCGGCCTATCTGATCCGGACCGAGCACGGAAACATGGGCTTCGAGGGCTGCCCGGTCTTCAGCGAGGCCGCCCTCGACCAGATCGAGCGGCTCGGCGGGATGGCTGTGCTCTCGGCCTCGCACCCGCATTCCTACGGGGCGCTGACGCAGCTCCAGGACCGGTTCGACCCGGAGCTGTGCCTGCCGGCGGCCGACTTCACGTGGAGCGCGGCGCTGCAAGTGAGCTGGCCCTACGACGATTTCCTCGAGCCGCTGCCGGGGCTGGAGCTGCACCGCACCGCCGGCCATTTCGATGGCCACGCGATCCTGTACGACCGTGGGCGAAAGATCTGCTTCTGCGGCGACGCCCTGAAGTTCGAGCTCGACCCGGCGGATTTCCGACGCGCCACCACGATCTCGGCCCACAAGGCCTTCGTGCGCGGGGTGCCGCTCACGCCGAGCGAGCTGCGCCGCTACCGCGACGTGTTCGAGCGCCTCGACTTCACCCAGACCTGGACGCCGTTCGAGCCCGCCCGCAATTGCGGGCGGGCCGAGGTTCTGGCCCTGCTCGACCAGTTGATGAGCGGCCGATCGCACGCCGCGCCGGTGCCGCTCGACAGCCTGCGGGCTCAGGGCCGGTAGAGCGGGTCGTTCTCCAGGCGGATCGGCTGGCCGTGGGGCGTGGCCTCCGCGGCCCGCAGGAAGGCCTCGGTCCGCGCCGCGACGCTCTCTGGCCCCGCCACGCCCCGCTCGGCCAGGAGCGCTTCCAGCGTCGCGAGCCACGCGCCGTAATCGGCCGCCTGCTCGGGGGCCTCGGTGGGGCGGATCTGGCGGCCGAGGCGGTCCGTCCATTCCGACCACGTGAACAGCCCGGATTCGCGCAGGGAGACCACCAGGGCGAAGACCTGCGCCTCCCAGGGCGCCGCGAAGGGGCTGGGCGACGGCGCGGTCACGCGGGGTCCAGGTACGGTTCGAAGGCCGCCACCGTGACGATTCCGCCCGGGTCGCCGCTCTCGCCCCACAGCTCCTGCGCGGTGAAGGCGACCGTGTAGAGCCAGGTCGGGTTCTCACCCGACCCGTAGGCGTTGGTGTCGGGGAAGACGTAGACCCCGTCGACGCGCACGATCCGGCCGCGCTTGCCGCGCACGTAACGGGGCAGCCGCGTGTGGCCGGTCGGGTGGCTGTTGCGCGCCAGGACGGCGTCGCCGACCGCGAAGCGCGCCGGGGCATCGGCGGCGCGGCTACTCGGGAAGCCGGCCCGGAAGCGCTGCTCCAGGCCCTCGCGGGCCAGGACCCGCGCGACGGGCTTGGCCTTCTCCGCGGATCGGCCGCTCGCCAGTTCGGCCGGCGTCACCAGCCCGGTGCCGACGACCTGCTTCTCCAGCGCCCTGAGCCAGATCTCGTAGTAGCTCGACGCGAGATATTCCGCCGGCGGCAGGGATTCGCGGTTGGCCCGGCTGCCGTCGAGGTTCCAGGCGCCCGTGTAGCCCATAGCCATGGCCAGCGCGAAGACGCGGCGCTCCCACGCGGCGTGGAAGACCGGCTCGTCCGGCTCCGGCACCACCGGCCCGAAGCCGTGCGCCCCGCCGAGATCCTGGGCTCCGTTCATACCGGCATCTCCGCGGGCGCGACCGGGATCGCCCTGGGCAGGCCCGTACCGATCATGGAATCGCGGGTGACGAGGGCGGCCAGGGCCTCCTCGGAGAAGCCCTCGGTCTCGGCCGGGCGCATCGGCAGGACCATGTAGCGGGTCTCGGCCGTCGAGTCCCAGACGGTGATGCGGGTGGTTTCCGGCAGCGTCACGCCGAACTCGGCGAGCACGCCGCGCGGGTCGATCACCGCCCGCGCCCGGTAGGGCGGCGCCTTGTACCAGACCGGGGGCAGGCCGAGCACCGGCCACGGGTAGCAGGAGCACAGGGTGCAGACGACGAGGTTGTGGATCTCCGGCGTGTTCTCGACCACCACCATGTGCTCGCCGCCGCGGCCGCCGATATCCAACTCGGCGATGGCCGGCGTGGCGTCGGCCAGGAGCCGCGCCCGGAAGGCGGGATCTGTCCAGGCCCGGGCCACGACCCGGGCCCCCGCGTGGGGGCCGACCTTGGTCTCGTAGAGCTCGACCAGGGCATCGAGGGCCGCCGGGTCGACGTAGCCCTTCTCGGTCAGCAGCGATTCCAGGGCGCGCACCCGGGCCTCGACCGGCGACAGGTCGCTGCCGTGGTGGTGATCGTCGTGGCCATGCGCGTGCTGCGCGTGATCGTGGGTCATCCCGCTCTCCTGACGCTGCGCACTCTGCATCGACCGGCCCGCCGCTGCCAGCCCGGGGGCCCGGATCCGGCCGCCGTTGTCACCCCGGTCACCATGCTTAAATTCCCTGTCACAATTGGGAGCGTTTGGCATCGGTTCAGGATTCCACCGCTACCGACGTTAGAGCTATTCCAGTATACCAGCGTTGGAGGCGGAACCGTTCATGACTGAGGACGCTGCGGACCGGCCAGACGGAGGCGCGGGCACCCGGGACGGGGCCGGCTACGCCGCTTCCATCGGCCAGCACCTCGCCCTGCCGATCCGGGAGTATTTCAAGGTCGTGGAGCTGGAGCCCCTGCCGGCGCAGCTCGCGGCCCTGGTGTCCCGCTTCGAGGCGGCGGTCACGGCGCACGGCGAGACGGTCCCCTTCGACTTCCGCGGCGACATCATCAAGGCCCTGCCGGCCCTGCGCACCTTCGCCCTGTCGCTCGTGGGCGACGTGAGCCGCGCCGACGATCTGGTGCAGGAGACCTTCGTGAAGGCCTGGGCCAACCAGCAGCGGTTCCGGCCCGGCACCAACTTCACCGCGTGGCTGTTCACGATCCTGCGCAACCAGTTCTACACCGACCTGCGCAAGACGCGGCGGGAGGTGGAGGACGTGGACGGGACGCATGCCGGGCAGATGACCAGCCCGTCCGACCAGGAGGATGCCAGCACCCTCAAGGTCGTCTGGGAGCGTCTCGGCGACCTGCCCTCCGCGCAGCGTCAGGCGCTGCTGCTGGTGGGTGCCGAGGGCCACACCTACGAGGAGGCCGCGGTCATGCTCGGCTGCCAGGTCGGCACCGTGAAGAGCCGGGTCAGCCGTGCCCGGTCGTCGCTCCTCGACACGCTCGGCGTCGTCGTGGCCGGGCAGGTTCCGGCCGCGTGATCGATCCGTCCCCGAACGGCGCAGCCTGACGCGGCCGCGCTCCGGCACCGCCGCACGCAGGATGTGGATCCGCCGCCGGGCCCGCGCCGATCCTGTGCGCGTCGTCACGAGAACCGGACGCCGCGGCCCTTATGGTCGATGTCAGTCATCGATTCGGGGGCGCACATGCAGCACGTGTCCGCAGACAACGACAGGGTGGCGCAGTGGTGCGCGGCGCATCCCGTCCTTCTCGCCTTCGGCCTGTGCGCGTTCGGCCTCGCCGTCGTCGCCGCGGTCTGGGGATTCGGGATCCTCACGCCGGCCACGGCCACGGTCATCGCCTTCATCTATGCGGCCTGCCTGGGCGGCTTCCTCATGAAGTACCTCGGGATCAATGAATTCATCAGAGGTGTGAGATTCCTCTGGTTCGTTCTGACGGGCGTCTGGTGGCTGTTGACCTTCTGGCGGGCGTGACGGGGCCGTGGATCCCGTCTCCGCGTCACCGGATCGCCCGCGGTCTCCCGCAGGATGGGGGCGTCGGCAGGTCCGCTGCCGAACGCCGGAGGCGCCGAGACTCCGCGGGTCTCACACCGGCGGCCGGCGCAGGTGCCAGTCGGTCGCGCGCTGGTAGGCCTGTCCGATCCGCAGCGCCGTCGTCTCCTCGTAGCCGCGGCAGACGATCTGCAGCGAGAGCGGCAGCCCGGACGCGGTGAAGCCGTTCGGCAGCGCCAGGGCGCAGAGATCGAGCAGGTTGCCGAAACGGGTGAAGCGCGACGGGAGGTGCGCCTCGTCGACGGCGTCGAGCGCGACGGCCGCGCTCTCCGTGGTCGGCGTCAGGAGGGCGTCGATGCCCGCGAGGGCGGCGTCGTACTGCTGCTTCATCGTGGCCCGGCGGTGGAGCGTGCCGAGATACTCCTGGGCCGAGACGTTCGCGCCGGCCAGGATCCGCGCCCGGACGGCGTCGCCGAGCTGGGCGGACGGATCCTCCGCCAGATCCCCGTTGACGAAGTAGGCCTCCGCGTTGGTGATCTGGCTCATGGCCACGCAGTCGCTGAACCGGAACGGCAGGACGACGTCGACGATCTCGGCGCCCTGGGTGGCCAGGAGATCGAGGGCCGTGTCGTAGGCGGCCAGCATGTCGGGGGCGACCCCGTCCCGCTCCGAGGCCGGCATCCGGCCGAGGCGCAGGCCGCGGACCCCGCGGTTCAGCGCCGGCCAGGGCGCGTCCGGCGCGACCCCGCGGGTCGTCGGATCGCGGGGATCGGGGCCGGAGATCGCCTCGTAGAGCAGCGCCGTGTCCTCCACGGTGCGGGCCAGCGGTCCGGGCGTGTCGAGAGTCATCGAGAGGGGCACGATCCCCCAGGTCGAGACGCGCCCGACCGTCACCTTGAGGCCCGTCAGCCCGCAGAAGGAGGCCGGCAGGCGCACCGAGCCGCCGGTATCGGTGCCGATGCCCCAGGGCGCCATCCGGGCCGCCACCGACACGCCGGTGCCGCTGCTCGAGCCGCCGGGGGTGCGCGGCGTCTCGGCGTCCCAGGGGTTCCACGGCGTGCCGAGATGCTGGTTCGTGCCCCAGCCGCCGTAGGCGAACTCCACCGTGTGGGTCTTGCCGAGCACGATCATGCCCTGGCCGATGAGGCGCCGGGCGATCGTCGCGGTGCGCGCGGCCCGGCGCGCCCGGTGAGCGGCCGAGCCGCCCATGGTGATCCGGCCCTCCAGGTCGATCAGGTCCTTGAGCACGACCGGGACGCCGTGGAGCGGCCCCACGGCGTGGCCGGACCGGATCGCCCGGTCGGCCCCCTCGGCGGCGAGGCGGGCATCGGCGGCGAAGACCTCCGTGAAGGCCTGGAGCTTCGGCTCCAGCCGGTCGATCCGGCCGAGGAGGGCGTCGACGGCGTCGACCGGCGAGAGGGTCCGCGCCTGGATCGCGCGGCCGAGCTCGGCCGCGGAGGCGTGTACGGGATCGATGTCGGGCATAGGGTCACTGCACGCTGACGAGGGTGAGGTCGACGAACCAGGATTGCGGCGAGACGAAACCCTGGACCTTCTTGGACATCCCGCGGGGATTGAGGTCGTGGACGACGAACAGCCAGGGCGGATTGTCCACGAGGCGCTCGTGGGCGACCTTGGTCTGGGCGTCGATCACCTTGGCGTCGGTGGTCTCGGCGAGCGCCTTGAGGGCGGCGTCGAACGCGTCGTCCTTCCAGGTGGGGAAGTTGAAGCCGGCCGGCGGGAACCGGTCCCCCGCGAAGTAGCGCGCCATGACGGCCGGGTCCGACGAGGGCGACGAGACGTTGAGCGCCATCGCGCCCTGGAGGGTCGGCGCGTCGGGAAGCGCGCGGCCGGCATTCAGCAGCACCTGCCACTCGACCACGTTGAAGGTCAGGTCGACGTTGCAGGCCTGCTTCAGGTTCTCCTGCAGGTACTCGTTCATCGGCATCGGCAGCATCTGCCCCGAGCCCGAGGAGGAGATCATCACCTTGAGGCTCAGCGGCTTCTTGTCGGTGTAGCCGGCCTCGGCCAGCAGCGCCTTCCCCTTCGCGGCGTCGAAGGTGTAGCGGTTCTTCGGGCTGCCGAAATTCGGGTCCCGGTCGTTCAGCCACCCGCTCGCGGGCTCGGCGGTGCCGTTGAGGAGCTCCACGATCCCGGCCCGGTCGATGCAGTAGTTCAGGCCCTGCCGGACGCGGACGTCCTTCAGCGGGCTGTCCTTGGCACCCATGTTGAAGAAATAGGGCCAGACATGCGGGTACGAGCCCGTGGTGATGGTGAAGCCCGCCTGCTTCATCGACGGGATCGCGTCGGGCGCCGGCACCTCGATCCAGTCGACCTGGCCGGCCCGCAGGGCGGCGACGCGGGCATTCGCCTCCGGGATCGGCAGCAGCCGGACCTTGTCGACCTTGGCCATCCGGTTCGGGTCCCAGTAGCCGTCGAACTTGGCGAGATCGACCGCCTCCCGCGGGGCGACGCGGGTGATCCTGAACGGGCCGGTGCCGGCCGCCGGCAGGGCCGCGACCTTGCTCCAGTCGCGCCCGGCCTTCTCGAAGGAGGCGGGCGAGGTGAAGAGCAGGTAGACCACCATGTAGGGGAAGTAGGAGGCGACCTGGGTGGTGGTGATCTGCACGGTCGAATCGTCGACCTTCCTGTAGCTCCCGACCAGCGGCGCCCGCGCCCGGGAGATGCCCGCGCCCTGCGGCTCGAATTGCGGGCTGTCGTTCTTGAAGTAGCGGTCGAGGTTCCAGATCACCGCGTCGGCGTTGAACGGCGTCCCGTCGTGGAACTTCACGCCCTGGCGCAGGTGGAAGGTCCAGACCGTCTTGTCGTTCGGGTCCTGCTCCCAGCGCTCAGCCAGCGCCGGGACGATGCCGGCGAGCTTGGTGGTGCTCTTGAGGTCCCACTGCACCAGCCCCTCGAAGATCGGGTAGCCGAGGAAGCGCATCCCCTCGAAGCCGTTGTTGGGCATGCCCGTCGTGGTGGGAATGTCGCTCGCCGTCATGGCGATGCGCAGGACGCTCTCGGCGCTGGCCGATCCCGTCAGGGCCACGGTACCCGCCAGGGCGGCGGCAATCAGGCGGCGAGATGTCATCCGGATCCCAATCGTCGAAGTTGCGGCGCGCCGGGCGCAATTCCCGCGCCACGCTCAGGCTTAGGCCCTGCGTCCGGCGAACAGAAGATGCCGGACGTCGCCCCTTGCGCGTGGCGCCCGCTGCGCCACGATAATAAAAAATGCGAGTCGCCAGCCCGGACGGCCGGCCCCCGAAGGAGACGCCCGTGACCGACGAGACGCCGCGCGCCATGAACGGGGCCGAGAGCTTGGTCCGGACCCTCGTGGAGGGCGGGGTCGAGGTCTGCTTCACCAATCCCGGCACCTCCGAGATGCACTTCGTCGCCGCCCTCGACCGGGTCGAGGGCATGCGCTGCGTCCTGTTCCTGTTCGAGGGCGGGGCGACCGGCGCCGCCGACGGGTACGCCCGCATGGCCGACAAGCCGGCCTCGACCCTGCTCCATCTCGGGCCCGGCCTCGCCAACGGGCTGGCCAACCTCCACAACGCCAAGAAGGCGCGCACCCCCGTCGTCAACATCGTCGGTGAGCACGCCACCTACCACCGCGAGTACAACGCGCCGCTCACCTCGGACATCGAGGGGCTGGCCCATCCGATGTCCTCCTGGGTGCGGACCGGCATGAGCGCGACCGAGATCGGCTTCGACGGCGCCGCCGCCATCGCGGCAGCCCGGACCGCCCCGGGACAGGTCGCGACCCTGATCCTTCCGGCCAACACCGCCTGGGATCCCGGCGCCGGCCCCGCGCCGGTGCCGCCGATCCCCGAGCGGGCGCGGGCCGGCGACGACGCAATCGCGGCGGCCGTGAAGGCCCTCCAGAGCGGCGAGCCGGTGCTCCTGCATCTCGGCGACCGGGCCGTGCGGGGCGAGGGCCGGGTCATCGCCGATCGGATCGCCCGCAAGACCGGCGCCCGGCTGATGGCGATGACCTCCAACGCCCGGATCGATCGCGGCGCCGGCACCGTGCCGATCGAGCGCCTCCCCTACCCGATCGACCAGGGCATCGACGCCCTGAAGGGCTTCCGCCACATCATCCTGATCGGCGCGACGCCGCCGGTGGGCTTCTTCGCCTATCCGGGCAAGCCGAGCCTGCTGGCGCCGGAGGGCAGCACCACGATCACGCTGGCCACGCCCGAGGAGGACCAGATCGACGCCCTCGAGCGGCTCGCCGAGGCCGTCGCGGCCCCGGCGGCCGAGCCGGTCGCCGTCGGGCCGCGCCCGAAGCTCCCGACCTCCGGCCCCCTCGACCAGGACACGATCGGGCAGGTGCTCGGCGCGCTGATCCCCGAGGGCGCGGTGATCTGCGACGAGTCGATCACCACGGGCCGCAACTTCTTCGCCCTGACCCGGGACGCCGCGCCCCACACCTGGCTGCAGCTCAGCGGCGGCTCGATCGGCCTCGGCATCCCGATGGCGACCGGCGCCGCGGTGGCCTGCCCCGACCGCAAGGTCATCAACCTGCAGGCCGACGGCAGCGGGCTCTACACGGTGCAGGCGCTCTGGACCCAGGCCCGCGAGCACCTCGACGTGGTGACGCTCGTCTGGTCGAACCGCTCCTACGCGATCCTGCGGGCGGAGCTCACCAACGTCGGCGCGCTCAATCCCGGTCCGAAGGCGCTGGGCATGCTCAGCCTCGACGATCCGGCCATCGACTGGGTGAGCCTCGCCCGCGGCTTCGGCGTCGCGGGGCGGCTGGTCGAGACCCTGCCGGACTTCATCGAGGCGTTCCAGAACGCGCTGGCCAGCAAGGGGCCGCACCTCATCGAAGTGGCTCTGTGAGCGGGACGGCCTACGCCCTCCCCGGCCTCGACGGGCCGGCGGAGATCCGGGTCGACCGCTGGGGGCTGGCGCATATCCGCGCCGGCACCGCGCTCGACGCCTTCCGCGCGCAGGGGTTCAACGCCGCCCGGGACCGGCTCTGGCAGCTCGACCTCTGGCGCAAGCGCGGCCTCGGCCTGCTGGCGGCGGATTTCGGACCCGGCTACCTCGCCCAGGACCGGGCCGCCCGGCTGTTCCTCTACCGCGGCGACATGGCGGCCGAGTGGGCGGCCTACGGGCCGCAGGACACGCGGGCGATCGTCACCGCCTTCGTGGCGGGGATCAACGCCTACGTCGCCCTCACCGAGGCGCGGCCCGACCTGCGCCCGCCGGAATTCGCCGTGACGGACACGCGCCCGGCGCTGTGGCAGCCGGAGGACGTGGTGCGCATCCGCAGCCACGCGCTGATCCGCAACGTCCTCTCCGAGGTCGCCCGCGCGCGGGTGCTCGCCCGGGCTCGGAGCCCGGCGGACGGGCTGGCCGTCGACGACCTGCGCAAGCGGATCAGTCCGCCGCACGACGCGGTCATCCCCGACGGGCTCGACGCCGCCGACTGGCCGGACGATCTCCTCGACGCCTTCCGGCTGGCCACGGCGACGGTGGGGTTCGACCCGGACCGGATGGCGGCGACGCGCGCCGAGCCCTGGGACTGGTCCAAGGTCGACGCGCACGGGGCCGTCACGCGCGGTCCCCGCGCCGCGCCGAAGGAGCCGGCCGAGGGCTCTAACAACTGGGTGGTCGGGCCGTCCCGCACCGCCACCGGCCGGCCGATCCTGGCGAGCGACCCGCACCGGGTCTACCTGCAGCCCTCGCTGCGCTACGCCGTCCACCTGACCGCGCCGGGCCTCGACGTGATCGGCGCGGGCGAGCCGGCCCTGCCGGGCATCTCCATCGGTCATAACGGCCGGGCCGCCTTCAGCCTCACCATCGCGCCGATCGATCAGGAGGACCTGTTCGTCTGCGCGACCGACCCGGCCGATCCCGACCGCTACCGCTCCGGCGACGGCTGGGAACGGATCGCGCGCGTCGCCGAGCGGATCCCGGTGCGCGGCGGCCCGGACGAGACCGTGATCCTCGGCTTCACCCGGCACGGGCCGGTCCTCCGCGAGGAGAGGGGCCGCGCCTTCGCGCTGCGGACCGTCTGGTCGGAGCCCGGCGCTGCCGCCTATCTCGGCAGCCTCGCCTATCTCGGCGCCACGACGCCCGAGGCCTTCGGCGAGGCCCTGCGCCACTGGTCGGCGCCCTCGGTGAACCAGCTCTACGCCGACGCGTCGGGGCGGATCGCGTGGTTCATGGCCGGCAAGGCGCCGGTGCGACCCGGCCACGACGGGTTGCTGCCGGCGCCGGGCGACGGCCGCTACGACTGGGCCGGCTTCCACGATCCCGCCGCCCTGCCCCGAAGCGTCGATCCGGAAGCGGGCTGGCTCGCCACCGCCAACGAGATGAACCTGCCGCCGGACTATCCCGCGGAGGACCGGAGGGTCGGGTTCGAGTGGGCCGAGCCCTGGCGCGCCCGCCGCATCCGGGCGGTCCTCGGCGGGCAGGACCGGCACAGCCTCGCGGATTCGCGGGCGCTCCAGGGCGACGTGGTCTCCGAGCCGGCCCGGCGGCTGACCGACCTGATGCGCGCCCTGCCGGCGGCGGACGATCCCGACGCCGCCGCGGCCCAGGCCCTGCTGGCCGCGTTCGACGGCGCGCTGCACCACGGCTCCGCGGCGGCCGCCCTCATCGAGGTGGTCTGGGTGCGGCACCTCCGCCCGGCCCTGGTCGCGGCGCTCGTGCCCGATGCCGGGACGCGCCGCCTCCTCCCGCCCGGCGACACGCAGAGCCTGATCGAGCGGCTGGAGACCGGTCTCGACCCGGCGACCCGCGCGTCCCTGCTCACAGACGCCCTCGGCGCCGGCCTTCGCACCTGCCGGGAGCGGATGGGCACCGATGCCGCGGGCTGGTCCTGGGGCCGCCTGCACCACGCGCTGTTCGCGCACCCGCTGACGGCCCTGGCGCCCGGATCCGGCTGGGATGTCGGCCCGCTGCCCGTGGGCGGCGCCGCGGCATCGGTCATGCACGCGGAGTACCGGACCGACACGTTCCGGCTCACCCACGGCGCCTCGTTCCGCATGGTCGTGGACGTGGGCGACTGGGACCGCTCGGTCTTCATCAACGTGCCGGGCCAGTCGGGGGACCCGGGCAGTCCGCACTACGCCGACCTGGCCCCGGTCTGGGGGCGCCAGGACTACGTGCCGATGCTCTACGGCCGCGCGGCCGTGGACGCGGCGACCGAGACGGTCATCACGCTGACCCCGAGCCCCGCCTGACCCGGCGGCCGGGACGGATTGGGACAGGACCTTGAAGATCTTCATCGCCGGCCTCGCCACCGAGACCAACACCTTCGCGCCGCTGCCCACCGGACGGTCGGCGTTCCACGCCGACTACGCCCGCCGGGACGGCAGCCGGAACCCGCCGAGCCTCAGCAATATCGGCCTCAAGGCCTGGCGCGCGCTGGCCGAGGCGGACGGGCACACCGTCGTCGAGAGCCTCTCGACCTTCGCGCAGCCCGGCGGGATCACCCTGCGGGCCGTCTACGAGGAGCTGCGCGACGCCCTGCTGGAGGACCTGGAGGTCGCGATGCCGGTCGACGCCGTGCTGCTGTTCATGCACGGCGCCATGGTGGCCGAGGGCTACGACGACTGCGAGGGCGACACCCTGGAGCGGGTCCGCGCCATCGTGGGGCCGGAGGCCACGATCGGCGTCGAGCTCGACCTCCACTGCCACCTCACCGAGACGATGCGGGCCAGCGCAGACGTCATCGTGATCTACAAGGAATACCCCCACACCGACATCGTCGACCGCGCCCGCGACCTGTACCCCCTGGTCGTCCGGACCGTGGCGAAGGACATCCGGCCGGTGATGGCCTACGCCGACTGCCGGATCGTCAACATGTGGCGCACCAGCCGCGAGCCGGTCGCGGGCTTCGTTCGCCGCATGGAGGCGCTGGAGGGGCGCGACGGCATCCTGTCGGTCTCCTTCGGGCACGGCTTTCCCTGGGGCGACGTGGCCGATGTCGGCGCCAAGATGCTGGTCGTGGCCGACGGCGATGCTGGCAAGGCGCAGGCGCTGGCCGACGAGCTGGCCGGGGCCGTCTGGGCGATGCGGGAGGAGGCGGCGAGCCACTGCGACACGATCGACGCGGCCATCGACCGGGCGCTCGCCTCCGGCGACCCGCGCCCGATGGTGCTCGCCGACTTCGCCGACAATGCCGGCGCGGGCGCACCCTCCGACAACACCGCGATCCTCGCCCGCCTCGCCGAGCGGGGCATCGCGGACGTGGCGCTCGGCCTGATCTGGGATCCCGGCGCGGTCGGCATCTGCCACGAGGCCGGCCTCGGGGCGACCTTCACCCTCCGGATCGGCGGCAAGTGCGGCGTGACCTCCGGGAACCCGGTGGACCTGCGCGTCACGGTCCGCGGCCTGTCGGACGACCACAGCCAGACCGGCCTCAGCGGCGGCCGGGCCCAACTCGGCCCCGCGGCCTGGGTGGAGGCGGATGGGATCCACGTGGTGCTGACCAACAAGCGCCAGCAGGCCTTCGCGCCCGACGCGTTCACGGGCCTCGGCCTGGGCCTCGACGACAAGCGGATCGTCGTGGTGAAGTCGATGCAGCACTTCTACGCCGCCTTCGCGCCGATCGCGAGCGAGGTCCGCTACGTCGCGGCGCCCGGCGCCGTGCCGCCGGATTACGGCGCGATCCCTTACACCAAGCGGTCCGGCCTCTACTGGCCGCGCGTCGCCGATCCGTTCGCCGAGGAGAACGCCCGATGATCCCGGACTTGTCCTTCGACGCGCGCGAGATCCTCGCGACCCTGCAGCCCTGGGTGCTGTGCGAGAGCCCCACCCACGACGCGGCGGCGGTCAATCGCATGATGGGCGTCGCCGCCCGCGACCTCGCGCTTCTCGGGGCGACCGTCGAGACGATCCCGGGCCGCATGGGCCTGAGCGACTGCGTCCGCGCCCGGTTCCCGCACCGGGACCGCGACGCGCCCGGCATCCTGGTGCTCGGCCACCTCGACACGGTGCATCCGGTCGGCACCCTCGGGAGCCTGCCGTGGCGGATCGAGGGCGACCGCGCCTACGGTCCCGGCATCCTCGACATGAAGGGTGGCAACGTCATCGCGCTCGCGGCGATCCGCGCCCTGGCGGCGGCCGGGATCGAGACGCCGCTGCCGGTGACCGTCCTGTTCACCGGCGACGAGGAGATCGGCAGCCCCTCCACCCGCGACCTGATCGAGGCGGAGGCCGCCCGCCACGCCTTCGTGCTGGTGCCCGAACCCGGCCAGCCCGAGAACGGGGTCGTCACCGGCCGCTACGCCATCGCCCGCTTCGACCTCGAGGCCCTGGGCCGCCCGAGCCACGCCGGCGCCTCGCCCCACGAGGGGCGCTCGGCGATCCGCGCGATGGCGCGGAAGATCCTCGCCATCGACGCGCTGTCGGATGCCGACTGCACCGTCTCGACCGGGATCGTCTCGGGCGGGCAGTGGGTGAACTGCGTCCCCACCGTCTGCCGCGGGCAGGCGCTCAGCATGGCCAAGCGGCAGGCCGACCTCGACCGCGGCGTCGCGCGGATGCTGGCCCTGTCGGGCGAGGAGGACGGCGTCCGCTTCACCGTGACCCGCGGCGTGACCCGGCCGGTCTGGGAGCCGGATGCCGGCTGCATGGCGCTCTACGAGCAGGCGCGCGCGCTGAGCGAGGCGCTCGGCCAGCCCCTGCCCCATCGCAGCGCCGGCGGCGGCTCGGACGGCAACTTCACCGGCGCCAACGGCGTCCCGACCCTCGACGGGCTCGGACCGCTGGGCCAGGGCTACCACACCCTGGAGGAGCACGTGCTGATCGAGACCCTGCCGCAGCGGGCCCGGCTCTTCGCGGCCCTGCTCGCCAACCTCGGCGCCGCCGGCCGGCCCTGAGGCCGGCCGCGCCGCGATCAGGCGCGACCCCGGCCAAGGGCCGCGACCGCCAGTGCGCCCAGCAGGCCCCCGGCCGTGCCGCCGCCGAAGAAGCCCGCCAGGGCGAGGAGCGGTCCCGACGACGCGGTCAGGAGACAGAGCAGGGTGCTTCCGAGGCACCCGCCGGTGGCGATCATCGACATGCCGCGCCTTTTGCAACCAATGGTTGTAGAAGCGGGGCGGCGACGGTTCGGTTCCGGCGGACGCGGTTGCGCCTCAGGCCGGGTCGACCGGCATCTCCGGCACGCCGCCGGCCTCGATCGCCGCGCCGGCCGCGAGGCAGAGGTCTTCCCGGTAGCGGGCGGCGACCAGCTGCACGCCGACGGGTGTCCGCCCGACGAGGCCCGTCGTCACCGTGAGCGCCGGGACGCCGATCGGCGCCAGCCCGACCTGCAGCAGGTTCGCCTCGAAGGCCCGGGCGATCCCGGCATCGCCGGTGCGGTCGAGCCCGTCCGGGAAGGGCAACTCCCCCGAGACCGGGACCAGCAGCACGGGGTTCTCGGCCAGGAACAGCGCCCAGTCCCGCGCCAGCGTCGCGCGCCGGGTCAGCGCCCGGGCGATGGCGTCGGGCGCCATCGCCTCGGCCCGCGGCCGGAAGCTCTCCAGGAGGCCGATCGCCGCCGGATCCCCCTCCCGCTCGGCCGCGGCCCGGACCGCCGCGTAGCCGTCGCCGAGCCAGAGCTGGAGCTGCAGCTCGCTCGCCTCCCGGATCGGCGGGGTGTCGGCGATCTCCGTGACCGCCCACCCGGCCTCGCTCAGGCGTCGCGCGGCCTCGCGCAGGGCGGCCTCGACCTCCGGTGCGGTAGCGAGCCCCCCGGGCCGCACGCAGAGCGCGACCTCGCGCGCGACGGGCGGTCCCTCGAGCGGTGCCGGCACCCACCACGGGTCGCGCGGGTCGGGCGCCGCCATGACCTCGAGGCCGAGGCGCACGTCGGCGATGCTGCGGGCGAGCGGGCCGGAGACCGCCATCAGCTGGGGACCGATGCCGCGCTCGGGCGAGGACGCGTTCCAGGCCGGGATCCGGCCCAGGCTCGGGCGCAGCCCGTGCACCCCGCAGGCATAGGCCGGGTAGCGCACCGAGCCGGCGATGTCGGTGCCGTGCGCGATGGCGCCGATCCCGGCCGCCACCGCGGCGCCGGCGCCCCCGGAGGAGCCGCCGGGCGTCAGCGCCGGGTCGCGGGGATTCTTGGTGTCGCCGTGGAGCTGGTTCGTGGTGAACCAGCGCAGCGAGAAGGCCGGGGTGTTGGTCCGCCCGAGCAGCACGGCGCCGGCCCGGCGCAGGTTGGCGACGACGGGATTGTCGTCCGTCGCCACGAGATCGCGCTGGAGGCGCAGCCCGTTCGTCGTCGCGAAGCCGCGCTGGTCGGCGTTGACCTTGACGGTGACCGGCACGCCCGCCAGCGGACCGGGGGCCTCGCCGCGCGCGCGAGCGGCGTCCACCGCGTCCGCCTGCGCCAGCACGTCCTCGGGCCGGTGCTCGACCACGGCGTTGATCCGCCCGTTGACCGCATCGAGCCGGTCGAGGGCGTCCCGCGCCACCTCCCGGGCCGAGACCTGGCCGGAGCGGATCAGGGCCGCGAGGTCGGTCGCCGTCAGACGCCAGAGCTGCATGGGGTGTCCTTTCGCGCCCGGACGGGCGGGATCCATCCTACGATTCGCGCCGCCCGGGCGGCTCCCGGCCGGCCCGCGCAGCATATTCAAAATGCAAGACGGCGGCCGCTTTTTTGCGCACCCGCGGATCGCGAGGCCGGCCAAGGCTTTGCCGCATTGCAGCAGAAGGACCTAAGCATTTCGACGTATACGACCCTTGCCACCTTTGGAACGACTGATAACCTCGCCCTCGTTCGCGCGTTCGACCGGCCAATCCAGCGAGAAGGGACGATTTCCTCAGACGAAAGCAGGCAACCTCCAGCATAAGGCAGGCTCCCATGGCAGAGGTGATTCGCGTCAGGCCGACTCACGACGGCACCTATACCGTGTATCGCGGGACACTCGCGTTGATATGCGGTCTCACCCGCCTCCAGGCCGAGCGCTACGAAGCAAGTCTCAGCCGACAGCAGCGCGCCGACCTCGCGGTCGCCGGCATCTGAACCGCATCGTTGCCGATCATGGGGCCGGCACCGCCGTCACGACGGCCGTGCCGGCTCACGCCCTCAGGCTCCGCCCGGCGCGCCGAGGTCGAGCGTGCCGAGATCGCCCACGGTGCCCGACGCGTCCAGGCCCCGCCGACGGGCCGTGACCGAGAACCCCTGGTCCGCCCGGCCGATCTCGAACAGCAGGTAGGAGGCCCGGCGCGACGCGATCGCGCCGTGACCGTCCGCGCGCGCCGAGGCGGAGGGAGCTCCGATGACCGGGACGGTCCGCCCGTCCGGCCCCGCGATCCGGGCGGTGCTGGTGACGTGATTGTGACCGTGCAGGATCAGGTCCGCGCCGGCCCGCCCGATCATCGCGGTGAACGCCGCCGCGTCCTTGAGCTCGCGCCCCGGTGAGGCGCCGCCGGGCTGCGGCGGATGGTGGATCATCACCACACGGAACGGCCGACCGGGCTCGGTGGCCAGGGCGCGGAGCAGGGTCTCGGCCGCGGCGAGCTGCGACGCGCCGAGGCGGCCGGTCGCCACGAAGGGCTTCGTCGGGATCGCGCTGGACAGGCCGACCAGGGCCAGCGGGCCGCGGCGCCGCAGGTACGGGAAGTGGCCCCAGGAGCCCGAATCGTCCCCCGTGTAGCGGCCGCAGGCGGCGAGCAGGCCTTCCAGGGAGCCGCGGACATAGGCGTCGTGGTTGCCCGGCACGAAGCTCACCGCTTCGGGGGATCCGAGGGCTTCCAGGAAGGTGCGGGCGGTCTCCCACTCGCTGGGCAGGCCGATGTTGCACAGGTCGCCCGTGCAGGCGACGTGCGCGGCCTCCTGCGCCTTCAGATCGGTGACCAGGGCCTCCAGCACGGTCATATCGTGGCTGCGCGAGCGCCCCCGCCGCCAGTTGGCGTAGCCGGTGGCGCGCTTGCCGAGGAGCTGGCGGAGGCGCACCGGCCCGAGGGGCCCGACATGCGGATCGCTGAGATGGGCGAGGCGGAAGGTCAACGCCGGTGGTCACCCTCGACACGGGGAAAGGCGCCCCGCATCGCGGGCGCGGCGCGTCCCGTCAAGCGCTTCCGATCAGCATCCCGACCACCAGCACCAGCGCGCCGCCGAGCATGACCTGCAGGGCCGCGCGCCAGAACGGCGTCGCCATGAAGCGCGTGCGGATCGCCGCGATGACCGCGAGTTCCACGATCACCACCAGAACCGCGAGGCTCGTGGCCAGGACGAACGGGTTCGGCCAGCCGGCCGGGAGCGTGTCGGGGATCGCGTAGGGCAGCGTGTGGCCGAGGCCGCCCAGCGTGGTCATCGCCCCGCAGACGAGGCCGCGCAGCCACGGATCGCCGCGGCCGGTGACGGCGCCGTCGTCCGACAGGGCCTCGGTGAACCCCATGCTGATGCCGGCCCCGACCGAGGCCGCGAGCCCCACCAGGAAGGTCGCGCCGTTGTGACCGGTGGCGAAGGCCGCCGCGAAGATCGGCGCGAGGGTCGAGACCGAGCCGTCGATCAGGCCGGCGAGGCCGGGCTGCACGTAGCGCAGCACGAAGGCGCGGCGCGCCTCGGCGTGCAGGTCGGCGGCGCTGTCGAGGGCGGCGGCCATGCGAATCTCCTTCTTTGGATCCATTCCAATCTATAGTCTGGAATTGATCTAAACAAGGCCCGCTGCCGTGTTTTCGCCGCGCCGCGGGAGCATCCGCGGCGTCGGAACGCCCGCCGATCCCGGCGGCCTAACCGTGTGGTTGTGGACGAGGCCGATTGTCTCGTCTCCGGAGCGGGAGCTAGACCATGCGCGGTCGAATTCGATCCGGACCCGATCGGGCGGCGGCACGCCGGCCCGCCCCAAGCGTGACATGAGCCTCGGTAAGCGTCTCCTCCGCCAGCCCCCCGTGCAACGCCTCCTCGGCCGTCTCGCGGCGGCCTATCTGCGGCTCGTGCGCCTCACCAACCGCTTCGAGATCCACGCGGGCGAGGCGTCCGCGGGCGCGGCGGACGGGTGGATCGATGCGCGCACGCCGCTGATCCTCGGCATGTGGCACGGCCAGCACATCATGATGCCGCTTCTGCGCCGGCCGGGCGACCGCGTGGCGACGATCATCTCGCGGAACCCGGACGGGAACATCAACACCATCGCGCTGGAGCGCTTCGGCGTCCGCGTGATGCGCGCCTCCGGCGCCCGCGGCCGCGGCCGCGCCACCGATCAGCGCGCCAAGGGCGGCGCGGAGGGCTTGCGGGCGATGCTGCGGGCGCTGAAGGCCGGCGAATCCGTGGCCTTCAGCGCCGACGTGCCGAAGGTTTCCCGCCGGTGCGATGCCGGGATTCTCACCCTCGCGCGCTTCTCCGGCCGGCCGATCGTCCCGGCGGCCGTGGTGACGAGCCGGCACCTGCGCTTCAGTTCGTGGGACCGGGCCTGCCTCGGGCTGCCCTTCGGCCGCGGCGCGATCGTGCTGGGCGACCCGATCTACGTCCCGCGGGACTGCGAGGGCGAGGCGTTCGAGACGCTCCGCCGCTTCGTCGAGGCCGAGATGAACCGGGTCCACGCCCGTGCCTACGCCCTCGTCGGGCGCTCCGACCGGGCGGCGCTCTACCGCGACCAGATCCCCGAGATCGGGCAGGCGCCGGTGGGAGACCTCGCGTGAGACGCCCCTCCGTGACCCTGCCACTGCAGGCCTACCGGGCCGGCCTGCGCATCGGCGAGCCGGCGCTGACGGGCCTGCTCGCGTGGCGCGCGCAGCGCGGCAAGGAGGATCCGCGCCGGCTCCCGGAGCGGCGGGGCCTGCCGGGCCGGGCCCGGCCGGTCGGACCGCTCGCCTGGATGCACGGCGCCAGCGTCGGCGAAGCCCTGTCGCTGATCGGGCTCGTCGAGGGCATGATCGCCCGCGGCTTCTCGGTCCTCGTCACCACCGGCACGCGCGCGGCCGCCGAGCTGGTCGGCGTCCGGCTGCCCCCGGGCGCGGTGCATCAGTACATGCCCCTGGACGCGCCGCGCTGGGTCGGACGGTTCCTCGACCACTGGCAGCCGGACCTCGCGGTGATCGCCGAGTCGGAGATCTGGCCGAACACGATCCTGGCGCTCGACGAGCGCGAGATCCCGCTGATCCTGGTCAACGGGCGCATGTCGGAGCGCTCGTTCCGGGGCTGGGAGCGCTGCCCGCGCACCGCGAAGGCGCTCCTGGCGCGGATCGCAATCTGCCTCACGCAGACCCAGGAGGACGGCGAGCGCTTCGCCAAGCTCGGCGCGCCGCGGGTGAGCATCGCCGGCAACCTGAAATTCGACGCCTCGGTGCCGCCGGCCGACGCGCAGCAGCTCGCCTATCTGGGAGCCATGGTGGCCGGCCGGCCGGTCTGGGTCGCGGCGAGCACGCATTCCGGCGAGGAGGCCATGGTCGCCTACGCGCACGCTATGCTGAAGGCACAGTTCCCCCAGCTCCTGACCATCATCGCCCCGCGCCACCCGGCCCGGGGGGGCGAGGCCGTCGCCTGCGCGAACGCCGTCGGCCTGCGCAGCGCGCAGCGGTCCGCCGGCGGGCGGCCCCATCCCTCGACCGAGGTCTACGTCGCCGACACGATCGGCGAGCTGGGGCTGTTCTACCGCCTCAGCCCCCTGGTGTTCCTCGGCGGCTCCCTGGTTCCGCGGGGCGGCCAGAACCCGATCGAGCCGCTGCGTCTCGAATCGGCGGTGCTGCACGGGCCGCACACCGAGAATTTCGGCGTGATCTACCACGCCCTCGACCGCGCCGGCGGCGCCATGCCGGTGCGCGACGGCGTCGAGCTGGCGGCGGTCGCCGCCGAGCTCCTCGGCGACCGGGAGCGCCTCGCCGACATGGCCCGCGCCGGGCAGCGTGCCCTGGAGCCGTTCGAGGGGGCGGTGGCGCGCACGCTCGCGGTCCTCGACCCGTTCGTGGCGCAGATGAAGCTCCAGCGCCTCGATCGCGGCAGCCCCGCGCGCCCGCTCGCGCGGGCCTGATGCGACCGCCGGCCTTCTGGGCCGCGGGGCCGGATCACCCGGCCGCGCGCGCGCTGGCGCCGGTCGGCGCGGCCTACGGGGCGCTCGCGGCGCGGCGGATGGACCGCCCCGGCGCGCGGGCCTGCTGCCCGGTCCTGTGCCTGGGCAACTTCACCCTCGGCGGTGCCGGCAAGACGCCGGCCGCCCTGGCGGTCGCGGGCCTCGTCGCCGAACTCGGCGCCGCGCCGGCCTTCCTGTCGCGCGGCTACGGCGGCCGGCTCGCGGGTCCGGTGCGGGTCGATCCCGCGCACCACGCCGCCGCCGATGTCGGCGACGAGCCGCTGCTCCTCGCCCGCATCGCGCCCGCGATCGTCGCCCGCGACCGCCCGGCCGGGGCCGCCCTGTGCCGGAGCCTCGGCGCCGACGTCGTCGTGATGGATGATGGCCTCCAGAACCCGAGCCTCGCCAAGGACCTCAGCCTCGCGGTGGTCGACGGCCCCGCCGGCCTCGGCAACGGCCTGCCGTTCCCGGCGGGGCCGCTGCGCGCGCCGCTCGCCCGGCAGTGGCCGCATGTCGGCGGCCTGATCGTGATCGGCGACGGGGCCGGGGGCGCCGCGGTCGCCCGGGCGGCCGCGCGGCGCGACCTGCCCGTCCACCGGGCGCGCCTTGTCCCGGAGACGGACGACCTGGCCGGCCGCCGCTGCCTCGCCTTCGCGGGGATCGGCCGCCCGGAGAAGTTCTTCGCGACCCTGGCCGAGACGGGGGCGGTGATCGTCGGGACGCGCCCCTACCCCGACCATCATCCCTACCGGGCGCGCGAGCTGGCGGCGCTTTCCGAGGCGGCCCGGCGCCTCGACGCCGCGCTCGTCACCACCGAGAAGGACACGGTGCGCCTGCCGCCGGCCTTCGCGGCGGGCGTGCGGATCCTGCGCGTCCGCCTCGCGCTCGACGACGCGGAGGCCTTGCGCCGGCAGATCCGCGGCGCGCTCTCCGCACCGTGACCGTCGGGGGCGACCGTCAGGGGCGGCCGGTTTCCTTGAGCCGCCTGAGGATCGCCTCGGGGGAGACGTAGGCCTCCTGGCGGGCGGCGCTCCAGTAGCGCAGGGCGTCCAGCGGGATCGGCTCGCCGGTCACCGCGCAGCGCACGAAGCTGCCGGGCTTGACCACCCGCATGGTGCCGTCGCCGTACTCGACGACCGCCTCGCCGTTGTTCGCGCGCTCGTAACGACCCAGCACGTCCGCCTCCTGCTCGATGGTGCCTTCTACACGATCCGCGCGCGCCGCGATGCCCGCGGGGCTCAGGTCAGCATCGACGGGGTCTCATCCCGCGCCAGCATGGTCCGGGCCGTGGCCGCGTCGACATGCATCCGCTCGACCAGCGCCTCGGCGCTGGCGAACCGCTCCTCGCCGCGGATGTACCCGACGAACTCCACGGCGATGTCCTGCCCGTAGAGATCGCCGGAGAAGTCGAACAGGTAGGTCTCCAGCAACGGTGCGCCGTCGTCGAAGGTCGGGCGGCGGCCGTAGCTCGCCACGCCGTCGCGGAACGCGCCCGAGGCCAGGCGGACCCGCACCGCGTAGATGCCGTGCGCGAGCCCGCAATCGGGCAGCATCACGTTTGCGGTGGGGAAACCCAGTTGGCGGCCCCGCTTGTCGCCGTGGCGGACCGCGCCGAGGACGAACCAGCGGTAGCCGAGCAGCGCGTTGGCGCGGGCGACGTCGCCGGCCGCGAGGGCCGCGCGGATCGCGCTGGAGGAGACCGGCTCGGTCTCGCCGCCGAGGGCGACCGGCGCCACGATGTGGCAGCTCATCCCCGCTTCCCGGCAGAGGTCGGCCAGGATCGCGGGCGTGCCCTCGCGGCCGCGGCCGAAGTGGAAATCGTGTCCGACGACCACGCCGGACAGGCCCAGCGACCGCTTCAGGAAGTCGAGCACGAAGGCGCGGGCGCCGGTCTCCGCCAGAGCCCCGTCGAAGCGGCGCACGATCAGCCCGTCGAGGCCGAGATGCGCGAATACGATCTCCTTGGCGGCGAGGCCGGTCAGCCGGAACATCGGCGCGTCCGGCGTGAAGTAGGCCCGCGGGTGCGGCTCGAAGGTCAGGATTGCGGACGGCCGGCCGGCCGCGCGGGCGGCGTCGCGCACGCTGTCGACGAGCATCCGGTGCCCGAGATGGACGCCGTCGAAGTTGCCGATCGCCGCCACGGCCCCGGCCAGGGCCGGCGGGACGGGGGCGTCGGCGCGGCAGATCGTGAAGGGTCGCGCGGCCGTGTCGTCGCCTGTGGCCATCGGTTCGGGTCGAGTGCTCGGAAGAGTCGGATAGGGTCGCCTGACATGTCCGCGAGGGGCCCGACGCGGCCGGACCCTGCCGAAAGGCGCCCGGAGGGTCAAGCGAGGCGACGCCGCGCGGGCGGCCATGCGTCGCCCGCGCCGATTAACGGCTTCGCAATGCGCATGCCCTATTTGAAATGCTGTGCAGCGCAGCTAAATTGCAGCGTTAGCGAAGCGTTAATCTATCCGGGAGCCGCCGCGGCTTCCCGCCGGGCAATACGGAGCAGTTGTTCGATGGCTCTCGACCTGAGCATGCCGATCCTCGTTGTCGACGATTACCAGACGATGGTCCGCATTATTCGCAATCTACTGAAGCAGCTCGGCTTCGAGGAGGTCGACGACGCTTCCGACGGGACCGAGGCGCTCGCACGACTGAAGGGTCGCAAGTACGGGCTGGTCATCTCCGACTGGAACATGGAGCCGATGACCGGATACGAGCTGCTCCGTCACGTGCGCGCCGACGAAAATCTTCGCACGACGCCGTTCATCATGGTGACGGCCGAATCGAAGACCGAGAACGTGATCGCGGCCAAGAAGGCCGGCGTGAACAACTACATCGTCAAGCCCTTCAACGCGGCCACGCTGAAGTCGAAGATCGAGGCGGTCTGCGGCAGCTGACCGGCCTCCTGTCTTCGACCACCGCGCGTCCGGACGGATCGCTCCCGCGCCGCCGGACGCCGAGACGTGGCGTGGCCGGCGAGGACGGCCACAGATCCGAGGAGGAGAGCATGTCGTCAGCCGCCGCACGGCAGACCGATCTGCGGCTTCGCGAGCCGCAGACCGTGATCTCCGAGCTGATCGAGATCGCGGATTACATCGCCCATCTCCGCGAGGAGATCGGGGCGCTGCGCGCGAACGAGATGAGTCGCGACCGGATCCCCATGGCGCACGAGGAGCTCGGCAGCGTCGTGGAGGCGACCGCCGGCGCCACCAACACCATCATGGAGGCTGCCGAGGCGATGCTCGGCCTGCCCGACGGGCCGGGCTACCGCGACGCGGTCGAGGAGCGCATCAACACGATCTTCGAGGCCTGCGCGTTCCAGGACATCACCGGCCAGCGGATCGCCAAGGTGGTCGAATCGCTGCGCCTGTTCGAGCAGCGCCTCGCCCGCTTCGTCGGCGCCGTGAAGGCCCGCGACGCGGCCTCCATGGATCCCGCCGAGCGTGCCCGGCGGACCCGGGCCGAGGACCTCATGCTGAACGGCCCGCAGGCCGTGGACGCCACGCCCTCCCAGGACGACATCGACGCGCTGTTCGCCTGACGCGATCCGGGCCGGCGGGGGACCGGTTGTCTGAGGAAGGATCGCCGACGCGACGGTCGACTCGGCGTCGGCCTGCCGGCTAGATCGCCTTCCGGACCCGCCGCATGCGGGGCGGGCGGAGGCCGCGGCAGAGATGACGGCGCAGTTCTGGTCCGAGCTGACCACCGAAGACTTCACCCAACGCGACATGGATCGCGCGATCGCCGTCCTGCCGGTGGCCGCCGTCGAGCAGCACGGTCCCCACCTCCCCCTCGCGACCGACACCGTGATCGCCGAGGGCTACCTCGCCCGGGTGCGCGACGGCGTGCCGGCGGATCTCGACGTGCTGCTGCTGCCGGTCCAGCCGGTGGGCAAGTCCGACGAGCACGACGCGTTTCCCGGCACGCTGTCCCTGGAGACCGGGACGGCGCTGTCCGCCTGGACGGGCATCGGCGCGGCCGTCCACCGCGCCGGCTGCCGCAAGCTGGTGATCGTCACGAGCCACGGCGGCAACAGCGCGCTCATCGATCTCGTGGCGGGCGAGCTGCGCGCCCGGTTCGGCATGGTCGCGGTCACGACATCCTGGGCGCGGCTCGGCTATCCCGAGGGTCTGTTCCCTGCGGACGAGATCGCCCACGGCATCCACGCCGGCGGCATCGAGACGGCGCTGATGCTGGCCCTGCGGCCGGACCTCGTCCGGACCGACCGGGTCGCGGATTTCCCGCCGCGCACGCTGTCGATGATCCGCGACTTCACCCACCTGCGCGCCGGCCGCCCCGCCGCCTTCGCGTGGAAGGCCGGCGATCTCCAGGCTTCGGGCGCCATGGGCAACGCGCGGCTCGGCACGGCCGAGGCGGGCCGCGCGGCGCTCGACCACGGCGCCCGGGCCTTCGTCGCCCTGCTGCGCGACGTCGACGCCTTCGAGCTCGCGCCGCCGGTGTAACCGCCGCCGCGCCGCCGCCGAAGGAGCCGGTACGCCGGGTCCGAACCGCCGGCGTGCGGGAGTTCCGGCCATGCGCCCTGCCCTCTTGATCGCCGCCGCCCTGCTGTGCGGCAGCCTCTACCCGGCCGACGCGGCGGAGCGCCCCGTCGTCGTCGAGCTGTTCACCTCGCAGAGCTGCTCCTCCTGCCCGCCCGCGGAGGCGCTGATCGGCCGCCTCGCCCGCGAGCCGGCGGGGGCGCAGGGCGATGTCCTGCCGCTCGCGTTCCACGTCACCTACTGGAACCATCTCGACTGGCGCGATCGCTACGCCCTGTCGGCCGCCACCGCCCGCCAGGAGGCCTACGCGGCCCGTCTCGGCGGACCCACCTACACGCCGCAGGCGGTGATCGACGGGCAGGTCGGGCTGGTCGGCTCCGACGAGGCCGGCCTGCGCGCCGCGATCGCGCGCGCCCGGCAGGCCGGGCCCGGCATTCCCGTGACGCTGGCCCGCGACGGCGAGCAGGTCGTCGCGCAGATCGGTGCCGGGGCCGGCGGCGGCGCGGGCCGCGTCCTCCTGATCGGGTACGATCCGAGCCACACCACCCGCGTGCTGCGCGGCGAGAATGCCGGGCGCACCATCGAGCAGGCCAACATCGTCCGGTCGGTGCGCGACCTCGGGTGCTGGTCCGGCTCCGCCGCGACCTTCGCGTCGGCGCGTCCCGACGGAGAGACGGCGGCCCTGCTGCTCCAGTCCGAGGATGGGCGGATCCTGGGCGCCGCACGCCTCGCCGCGTCTCCCGCAACGTCGCCCGCCGCGACGGTCCGGGAGGCCGTGCGATGATCCTCGCCGTCCCGGGCGGGATGCCCGCGCGCGGCTGGGTGCTGGCGTCGGGATCGGACCGTGGGGTAGACACGCCGCGTGCCGGGGGACGGAACGACGGCGGAGCCCGGATGGCGCTCGAACAGGAACTGGCGACCCTGATGGCGGCGGCCCAGGGCGGCGACGCGGCCGCCTATCGCGCGCTGCTGAAGGCCTGTCTGCCCGTGGTCTCGGCGATCGCGCGGGCGCAGGGCGTGCGCGGCGAGGCGGTGGACGACGTCGTGCAGGACGCGCTGATGACCGTCCACCGGGCTCGGGCGAGCTACGATCCGGCCCGGCCGTTCCTGCCCTGGCTGCGCGCCATCACCCAGCGGCGGGCGATCGACCGGCTGCGCCGCGCCGGGCGGCGCCCGCGGGAGGTCAACGACCCGCTGGCCTACGAGGCGGAGGTCGATCCGGGGCCGGCCCCCGGCCACGGGCTGGAGGCGCGGGACCGGGCCGCCGCCCTGGCCAGGGCGGTGGCGGCCCTGCCCGACGGCCAGCGGCAGGCGGTCGAGCACCTGGGCCTGCGCGAGCTGTCGCTCGACGAGACCGCCGCCCTTACCGGCCGCAGCAAGGGGGCCCTCAAGGTGAACCTGCACCGGGCGCTGAAGGCGCTCCGGGCCAGCCTGACGCAGGAGCGGGAGTGATGCCCGGAGAGGGGAGCAACTGGGCCGGCGGCGACCTGTCCCGCCACGAGCGGCTCGTCGAGGAGCTCGCCGGCGGGCTCGAACCCGTGCGGCCGCTGCCGGCCCCGGAGGCACGCGCGGCCCTCTGGCTCGGCGCGACGCTAGTGATCGGCGTGGTCCTCGCCGCCTGGATCGGGACCGGCGGCTTCATGCTGCGCATGCACGTGCCGGATCTGGCCTTCGCGGCTTTGGGCGCGGTGCTGACGGCGATCACGGCCGCCTACGCGGCCTTCGCCACCAGCGTGCCTGGACGGTCCGGCCGCTGGGCGCTGCTGCCGCTGCCGCCCCTCGCCCTCTGGGTCGGGGCGAGCGGCCTGGGCTGCCTGCGCGACTGGATCGCGCCGGGGGCCGACCTGCCCGGCGAGCACGCGATCACGGGCTGCTTCAGCTTCCTGATCTGCGTCTCGGTGCCGCTGTCCCTGCTGATCGTCGTGATGCTGCGGCGCGCCTGCCCGCTGCGGCCGAACCTCACGGCCGCCCTCGGGGGGCTGGCGGTGGCGGCGGCGGCGGCGGCGCTGCTGATGCCGGTCCACCCGCACGACGCCACCGCCACGGACCTGCTGTTCCACGCGGCGGCGGTCGCCATCGTGATCGCGGCGAACGGATTGGCCGGAGGCCGGCTGCTCGGCCGGCACGCCGGGGCCGGCTAGGGCGTACCGACCGAGGCTCGCGAACTCGGCCGATCGCTCGAGGGAACGTCCGGTGCGGTCGCTTCACACCGCGCCGGGATCGAGGCCCGGCCAAGCCACGATCCGGTCCGGCAACTCGTCCTCCGAGAATTCCTCCTCGTTGCCGGCGAGCCGGCCGCGGACCGAGATGCCCGCCTCGTGCACGCTCGCGGCCCGGCCGGAGACCAGGGGGTGCCACGGGTAGAGCGGCTGCCCGTCGCGCACGAGCCGGTACGCGCAGGTCGGCGGCAGCCAGGCGATCGACCGCACCGCCTCCGGCGTCAGGCGCACGCAGTCGGGCACCCGCTTCTGCCGCCGCGCGTAGTCGCGGCACCGGCAGGTGAGGCCGTCGAGCAGGGTGCACCCGATATCGGTGTGGTGGACCTCGCCGGTATCCTCGTCCTCGAGCTTCATCAGGCAGCACCGGCCGCAGCCGTCGCACAGGCTCTCCCACTCGGACGGGGTCATGGCTTCGAGCGTCTTGGTCCGCCAGAACGGCTCGACCGCCCCGCGGCGCGGCGCCTCGGGCTTGGGCATCGGGAAAGTCTCTCGGATGGGAAGCCGCCTCTCTGCCCGAGGCGCGGCACCGCTGCAAGCGTGGCAGCCGAGTGTCGCCGACGGCCGCCCTGCGATTGCCATGCGACCGGATCGCCCCGTCGTGCGTTATGGCCAAGCTCGTCCGCGGCGAATCACGAGACTGCGCAGAGCCTCGCCGCCGGTTCCGGATCCTGCTATGGACGTCGGATGCCGTGCGGTGGCGCCGGCGCAGGGTTCGTGTCCGCGGCGCGGGCGCCCGACCATCCGCCGCCAGGATCCGCCGCAGAGGCGCTCGACAAGCCGGGTTCGACATCGTGCGCCTGCCGACGTTCACCGAGATCAAGGTCCGCCTCGAACGCGCCGCCCTCGCCTTCGACGCCTGGGTCAACGCGAGCCTGTACGACGGCGGCCAGTCCACGGGTCAGGCCTACGAGCGCTTCCAGCGCGTCATGAGCCGCTTCGCGGTGCGCGGCTGGAAGCGCGTCGCCCTCGACCTGACGAGCGAGGGAGTGACGATCGGGACCGGCGGCGCCATCCTGATGCTCGCGCTGGCGCAGCCGGCCTTCCAGCTCACCAGCGAGAACTGGCTGAAGCAGCAGGATCTGGCCGTCACCTTCCTCGACCGCTACGGCACCGAGGTCGGGCGGCGCGGCATCAAGCACGACGACTCGCTGAAGCTCGACGACTTTCCCGACATCATGATCAAGGCGCTGGTCTCCACCGAGGACCGGCGCTTCTACGAGCACTGGGGAATCGACCCGATCGGCACGCTGCGGGCGCTGGTGAACAATTCCCGCGGCGGCAGCGGGACGCAGGGCGGGTCCTCGATCACCCAGCAGCTCGCCAAGAACCTGTTCCTGACGAACGAGCGCTCCCTGGAGCGGAAGGTCAACGAGGCGTTCCTGGCCCTGTGGCTCGAGAGCCATCTCACCAAGAACGAGATCCTGAAGCTCTACCTCGACCGCGCCTACATGGGCGGCGGCACCTTCGGCGCGGTGGCGGCGGCGGACTACTATTTCGGCAAGCCGCTCAAGGACATCAGCCTCGCCGAGGCCGCCATGCTTGCGGGCCTGTTCAAGGCGCCGACCAAGTACGCCCCGCACGTCAACCTGCCGGCGGCGCGCGCGCGGGCGGCGGACGTGCTGCACAACATGGTGGAGGCGGGCTTCGTCACCGAGGGCCAGATCCAGACGGCGCTCCGCAACCCGGCGACGCCGGTGACCCGCACCCGCGACATCACCGCCGACTACTACCTCGACTGGGCCTTCGGCGAGATCAAGGCGATGGCCGACGCGGGCAAGCTGCGCAACGACCGCGTGCTGACCGTGAAGACGCCGCTGGACCTCGCGATCCAGAAGCGGGCCGACGAGGCGGTGGCCGACATCCTGCGCAAATCCGGCGACGCCTACGACGTGGACGAGGCCGCCATGGTGATCCTCGATCCCGACGGGGCGCTGCGCGCCATGGTGGGCGGCGCGGATTACGGCGAGAGCCAGTTCAACCGCGCCACCGACGCGCTGCGCCAGCCCGGCTCCTCGTTCAAGCCCTACGTCTACTCGGCCGCGCTCGCCTCCGGGCTGTTCAAGCCCGACACGACGGTGGTCGACAGCCCCGTCTGCATCGGCAACTGGTGCCCGCAGAATTACGGCCGGTCCTATGCCGGACGGGTGCCGATGTGGCTCGCGGTGGCGAAGTCGATCAACACGATCCCGATCAAGATCTCGATCTCGCTGGGCAAGGCCATGGGCATCTCCCACGAGGCCAAGGCCGCCAAGGCGGGCCGCGCGAAGATCACGGAACTCGCCCACAAGATGGGCATCACCTCGAACCTGATCGACACGGTCTCGATGCCGATCGGCTCGGACGAGGTGACGGTCATCGACCAGGCGGCGGGCTACGCGGTGTTCGCCAACGGCGGCTTCCGCGCCAAGCCCTACGCGGCCATCGAGGTGAAGAACTCGTCCGGCGAGGTGATCTACCGCCACGCCGACGAGGCGCCCGAGCGGGTTCTCTCGCCCCAGGTCGTGGCGGACATGAACTTCATGCTCAACAAGGTGGTCGAGGAGGGCACCGGCAAGCGGGCCCAGCTCGAGGGCGTGAAGGTGGCGGGCAAGTCCGGCACGACGAACGCCTACCGGGACGCGTGGTTCGTCGGCTACACCGGCAATTACGTCGGCGCCGTCTGGTTCGGCAACGACGACCACACCTCGACCAACAAGCTCACCGGCGGCTCCCTCCCGGCCCAGCTCTGGCACGACGTCATGGAGCCGGCCCACCAGGGCATCGAGATCAAGGGCCTGCCCGGCCTGAAGGAGAGCCCGCGCGCCGCCCAGCAGCAGGCCTCCGGCGGCCCGACCGCGCCGACCGATCCCAATGCCAGCGCCTACGGCAAGCTCTCGCGCCGCTCCTTCGAGGTGATCAGCGGCCTGAACGGCCTGTTCCGCACCGTCGAGCGCGCGCCCGGCTCGGCCGCGGACGCGCCTGCCGGCGCCGGAAGCGTGCCGAAGACCGGCCGGAAGCCCGGCGATCGGGCGGCGGCGCCGCCGTCGGGTCAGCTGCGCGAGGTCGCCGAGGGCGCCCGCCCGGTCGGCGGCTTCACCGAGGTGCGGTGAGCGCATGAAGCTCACGATCCCCGAGGCGCTCGGCCGGACCTCCGTGTTCGCCGGCGCCCCACGCAACGGCGCTGCGCGCTTCGTCCTGCGCCTCTGGCGCAAGAGCTCGATCGCCGGCCTCGCCGCCTACACCCTGGCGCTGGGCGCCGTCCTGGGACTCGCCAGCGCCGACTGGGCCACGAGCGGCGGCTACCCGTTCGGCGGCGTGCAGGTCGGAGCCTGGACCGCGTGGCCGCGGGCCGGCGCGGCGAATGCCGATCCCTACACCCGCGCCGTCAACGCGCGTCGCGGCGAGATCCCTCTGGCGGTCGGTGAGGGCCTGCTTCTGACCGCGGCGGTCGACGATTCCGGTCAGGCGCTCGACGCGACCTGCACGTACCGGATCGGCGGCGCGACGCCGCCCGCCCGCGCCTGGACCGTCACGGTCGCCGGGCGCGGCGCGCGCGAACCCGGCCGCGCGCCGCTGCGCGAGGGCTTCACCTCCACGGAAGTGCTGCGCACGGCCGACGGGCGCTTCACGATCACGCTCGCGCCGGATGTCCAGCCGGGCAACTGGCTCCCGAGCCCGCGGGCGAGCGGGCCGGTCCGCCTCGCCCTGCGCCTGTACGATACGCCGGTCGCCGCCAGCGTCGGGTCCCTCGACCGAAGTGCCGTGCCGGCCATCACCCGCGTGGGGTGCGCCCCGTGAGCCTGCGCTTCGTCTACGCCACGCTGATCGGCCTCGTGCTCGCCGGGATCGTCCACATCGCGGCGGTCCTGGCGATCCCCGCCCTGTCGGATGCCGACGCGGTCTCGCGCGCCCGCACCAGCGAGAACCTGGACCATCCGCAATCGATCTACGCGGTCGCGACCGGCGACGACCCCTCCCCGCCCGAGGCGTGGCTGCCGATCCCGGATCCGGCGGTCGCCGTGGGCGTCTGCGCCTACAACCTCGCGGACGGGCCCATGCGCGTCTCGGCCCGCACCGGTCCGCTGTCGCTCTCGCTCGCCGCGCATGCCCGCCGCGGGGCGTTCTACGCGGTGACCGATCAGGCCGCGGTCCGCGGGGCCCTGGATCTCGTGATCCTGACCCGGGCGCAGTACGACGAGGCGCTGGCCGACGACGACGAGAACGATCCGAGCCGCGACGTGCGCATCGTCGCGCCCGACGCGCGCGGCTTCGTGGTGGTGCGGGTGATCGCCGGTCTCCCGAGCCAGAGGCCCGCCGCCAACGCCGCCGTCCAGGCCGTCTCCTGCACCACCGACACGCCGACGGACGATGCGTCCGCGGGCAAGGACACGCCCGGCAAGGACGCGTCGGGCAAGGATGCGTCGGGCAAGGGAGCGGGACGCTGAGCGAGGACGCCGCACGGGTCCGCGGCGCCGGTCGGCCGGTGCTGAGCCCCCGCGGCCCCGCGTTCTCCCGGATGACGGCGCCGGCCCCGCCGACGCGATGACCGCAGCCGCCGCGACGATGCCGTCCTCGGCCGCCGGGATCACGCGATCCGCCCTCGATCTGATCGGCAACACGCCGCTCGTCGCCCTCGACCGCGTCCATCCCGGTCCGGGCCGCATCCTCGCGAAGGCCGAGTTCATGCAGCCCGGCGGCAGCGTCAAGGACCGCGCCGCCCGCGCCATCCTGCTGGCCGCGCGCGCGGACGGCCGCCTCGCCGCGGGGGCGCCCGTGGTGGAGATGACCAGCGGCAACATGGGGGCCGGCCTCGCGGTGGCCTGCGCGGCCCTGGGGCACCCGCTCGTGGTCACGATGTCGGCCGGGAACAGTCTCCAGCGCGTGCGGATGCTCGAGGCGCTCGGTGCCGAGGTCGTGCGGGTGCCGCAGGTGGACGGCGTCCCGAGGCAGGTCACCGGCGCCGACGTGCGGGCGGCCGCGGACGCGGCGGAGCGCGTCGCGACCGAGCGGGGCGGCTTCTACATCGACCAGTTCCATGCGCCGGAGGGTCTGCGCGCGCATCGCGAGACGACCGGACCGGAGATCTGGGCGCAATCGTCCGGCCGGGTCGATGCCTGGGTGGCGGCCGTGGGCACGGGCGCGACCTTCCTCGGCGTGGCCGCGGCCCTGCGCGCGCGCAACCCGTCCCTGATCTGCGCCGCGGTCGAGCCGGCGGGCTGTCAGCCCCTCGGCGGATTGCCGGTCACGAAGCACCGGCACCTGATCCAGGGCACCGGCTACGGCAGCGCCCCGCCGCACTGGACGGCCGGCCTGATGGACCTGTCCATCCCGGTGACCGACGCGGCGGCCGAGGAGTGGCGGCGGGCCCTGGCGACGCGGGAGGGCCTGCACGTCGGCTACTCGGCGGCGGCCAACGTCGCGGCGACGGTCGCGCTGCTGTCGTCCGGGCGCCTCCCCAGCGACGCGACCGCCGTGACCGTCCTCTGCGACACCGGACTGAAGTACTAGGGCCGGCGGAGTCCGGCCTCCGGCCATCCGCGCGGCACGACCTTCATCCTCGGGCGTCCTCGAGCGCTCAGTATTTGACCACCAGCGGTTCCGCCTGCGCGACCGGCGGCGGGGGCGGCAGCGGAACCGGCCCGAGGCCGCACCGGGCCGCGGCGTCCGGCGGCAGGAGCGGGTCGAGCAGGTTGCGGCGCGCGGCCAGCATCAGGATGGACCGCTCGGCCGAGACCGATTCCGGTGCCGGCGCGGCCGCGAACAGGTGCTCCAGCGCGAACCGGTAGCGGGCGAGCCGCAGGCCGGCCTCGAAGCGCACCCAGGCGATCAGGCAGCGGTTCTCGGCGACCCGCTGGACGGCATCCCGCACGGCGGCGTCGTCGAGGGTCTTGGCGAAGGGCAGGCTGCGCAGGCGAGCGGCATCCGCGTCGATGACGCGGGCGGCCAGCGCCACGAAGAGCGGGATCAGCCGCGCGTCGGCGGTCACGTCGTCGCTGAGCTTCCGGTAGCGGGAGACTGGGGAGCGGGACGGCTCCGCCGTCAGGGCCTCGTAATAGGCGCCGACTTCCTCGTAGCGCCACGTCGGCGGGAGCGCGTGGGCGCTGGCGAGGCCGAACACCGTGTCCTGGAAGGCCGTGAAGTTGCTGGCCGGCGCGACGAACCGCCACGCGCGGTCGCGCAGGGTCAGTTCGTCGTCGGTGAGGCCGGAATCGAGCAGGAGGCGCCCGCGATCCCGGGTGCTGAAGCTGCCCGTCGTGTCGATGAGCCCGTTCCAGACCCCCGTGCGCGGCCGGCCGAAATCGCCGCTCTGGGTGCAGGCCGCGAGCAGGGCGAGCGCGGCGCCGGCGGGGGCGAGGCGCAGCGCGGTGCGCGCGCGGTCGGGCTGCCGGCGATCCGGGGCTGACATGGGAGAACCGTCGGTGGTGTCGCGCGGCCGGGCTGACATGCGCGGGGACGTCCTCAGGACGCGAGGCGCTCGTAGCGCACGCCGAGGAACAGGAGGATCTCGCCGCGCCGCTCGCCGGAGCGCGGGATCCGGCAGGTCCGCCGCGACTCCGCGCCCGGGAACGGGATCAGGGTGGCGGACGGGGCCTGGGCGGCTCTGCGTGCCGGATCGGCGGCGGGCTTCGACGAACGGGCTTCGCCGGTCTCCAGCGGCTTGATGAGGGTCATGGTCTCCGGCTCCTGTCGGCGGTCCGAGCATCTGGCCCGGGCCCTTCGGAGGGCGTCGGCAAGGGCTACCGAAACAATCCAGCACGACGTGGTTAACGGAGTCTTTCCGGGCCCCCGCCGGGAATCGCGGTGCTGGCAGGAGTTGGCGCGTGAATTGCGTGGGTGTTCGCGCCCATGGCGGGCGTTTCCTCCCTTCGACTTGAGGCCCTGTCCGATCCGGACGGGGCCTTCTTATGTGCGGACGGCCCGCCGGGCGGCGGCGCTGTGCGACCCGCGCGCCACACCGCGGCGAAGCGTGGCCGCGACGTTGCCGCGCGGAACCCGTCGGGACCCTCGACGCTTGCCTACCGCCCGGCCCGACCGATATGCCGGGCACGGGCGATGGCGGGACCGCCGTGTCGGCTCTCCGCCCGATCGAGATTGAGGACACCGCTGAATGCGACTGGTTCCGGAACGATCCCTGCGCGCCTTCCGCCGCCGCGGCTTGGCTACTGCGGCGCTGGCGCTGTTCGCGCTGACCGCCGGCCCCGCCTACGCCCAGCGGGAGGATCAGGGCCTACAGCTCGGCTGCGCGAACGACTATTTCCGCCTCTGCGCGGGCGTCGATCCGAACAGCCAGGACGCGGATCGCTGCATGATGCGCAACCGCAAGCGCCTGTCCCCGGAATGCCGGGCGGCGATCGGCGACTACGACAAGCGCACGGGCAGCAAGTCCCTGTCCGACGATTGAGACGGGACCCGGTCGAGTTGCCCGCCGTTGGCGAGGGGCGTTTGGTATGAGCCTGACCGTCGCGGTCCAGATGGACCCGATCCAGAATATCCGGATCGCGGGTGACACCACCTTCGCCCTGCTGCTGGAGGCCCAGCGGCGGGGGCACGCGCTCGTCTACTACACGCCCGACCGGCTCTCGATGCAGGGCCGTCGCGTGACGGCCCGCGTCGAGCGGCTGACCGTGCAGGACGTCGAGGGCGCGCACTTCACCCTGGCGCCGCCGGAGCGGATCGACCTCGCCGAGGCGGACGTGGTGCTGATGCGCCAGGACCCGCCCTTCGACATGGCCTACATCACGGCCACCCACATGCTCGAGCGGATCCATCCGGAGACCCTCGTGGTCAACGATCCCTTCGAGGTGCGCAACGCGCCCGAGAAGCTGTTCGTCCTCGACTTCCCCGAGCTGATGCCGCCGACGCTGATCAGCCGCGACAAGGCGGAGATCGAGGCCTTCCGGCTGGAGCACGGGACCGTGGCGATGAAGCCGCTGCACGGGCACGGCGGCGCGGCCGTGTTCAAGGTCACCGAGAAAGACCCGAACTTCGGCTCGATGTTCGACCTGTTCGCCACGACCTTCCGGGAGGCCTGGGTCGTGCAGCGCTACCTCGACCGGGTCACCGAGGGCGACAAGCGCATCATCCTGGTCGACGGCGTCCCGATGGGGGCGGTCAACCGCGTGCCGGCCGCGAACGACATCCGCTCCAACATGGTGCGCGGTGGCGCCGCCTCCGCCTCCGAGCTCACCGACCGCGAGCGCGAGATCTGCGCCACGATCGGCCCGGAACTGGCGCGGCGGGGCCTGATCCTGGTAGGCATCGACGTGATCGACGGGCACCTCACCGAGATCAACGTCACCTCCCCCACCGGCATCCGGGCGATCCAGCGGCTCGGGGGCCCCGACCTGTCGGTCGCGGTCTGGGACGCGATCGAGGCCCGGATCGCGGCGCGCAAGGGCGTCTGACGGGGCGCGCTCAGGTCTCCGCGCGCGGGGTCGCGCTGAGCTCGGCCCAGTCGAATTCCTCCTCCAGCAGGTAGTAGGCGTCGTCGCCGATCCGCCCCTGGCGGCGCAGGGCGAGCACCGCGTCGCGGGCGGCCTCGACGGCGCGCCGCCGCGCGGCATCCGCCGGCAGGCTCTCCGGCGCCAAGCCCTCGTCGTGCGCCTCGGCCTCCGCGAGGGCCGCGCGGAACTCGGCGCGCAGGGCGTCGGTCGCCGGCTCGTTCTCGGCGTCGGCGAGGCTCTCCAGGGCGGCCTCGTAGGCCGCCGCGCGGGCCCAACCGGTCTCCCGGCCCACCGGATCATCGTCCTCCAGCCGCAGACGGGCGAGCAGCGGCCGCAGGGTCAGGCCCTGGATAATCAGGGTGCCGAGCACCGTGACGAAGGCGGTGACCACCACGAGATCCCGGTGCGGGAACTCGGCGGGCAGCGCCAGGGCGGCCGCCACGGTGACGATCCCGCGCATGCCCGCCCACGACAGGGCGATCCCCGGGCCCAGCCGCGCCGGGGCGCCGGCCTGCCGGAGGCCGAACCCGCGGATCCCTGTGGTCGGCATCACCCAGGCGAGGCGGGTCAGGACCACGGTGGCGAAGGTCGCGCCCGCGAGGATCAGCGCCTGCCACGCGTCCGCGCCGCTCAACCGGTCCCGGATCGGGTCGATCTGGATGCCGATCAGCACGAAGGCCAGGACGTTGAGCACGAACACCGCCGTGTCCCAGACCGCGTAGGAGATCACCCGGGCGCGGGGCGCGGTGACGCCGGGTGCCCGGCGGGCGACCGTCACCGCGAAGGTCACGATGGTCAGGACCCCCGACAGCTCCAGCCTCTCCGCGGCGAGCCAGATCCCGAAGGCGGCGACGAACTGGAGCACGATCGCGCTCGCCGGATCGGTCACGCGCCGGGTCACGGCCACGAACAGCAGGCCGAGGCAGGGGCCGACGACGAGGCTCGCGACCACGCCCAGGAGGAAGGCCGGCGCCACCTCCGCCGGGTGGAAGGTGCCGGCCATCGCGGCCGTCACGCCGAGCCGGTAGATCAGCAGCGAGGCCGCGTCGTTGAGCAGGCTCTCGCCGCGCAGGATCGTGGCGAGCCGGTGCGGCATCGGCGCGTGCTTGAGCACCGCCAGCGCCGCCACGGCGTCGGGCGGCGCGACCACGGCGCCGAGCACGATGCAGGCGGAGAGCGGCATGTCCGGCACGACGAGCCGCGCCACGACCGCGACCGCGACAGTCGTCACCGCCACGGCCCCGACCGCGAGCCCGAGCACCGCGCGCCAGTTCTCCTTCAGGTCCCGCACCGAGGCATCGAACCCGGCATCGAGCAGGACCGGGGCCAGGAACAGGGCGAGCGCCAGTTCGGGATCGAGCCGCAGGTTCGGGACGCCGGGCACGAAGGCGAGGCCGACGCCGCCCAGCGCCAGGAAGGCGGGATACGGCGCACCGAGCCGGCGCGCGACGCCGGCCAGGAGGACGGCGCCGAACAGGACGCCGACGACCCACTCGAAAATCAACATGCTGCTGAAAGAGGCGGAGGCCCGGGAGCGTTCCGGGTGCCGCGGTCGCAGGCCGGCTCAGTACTGCACGGTCGCGCGCAGGCCGAGCACCGCCGCGTTGCGCAGCCGGCGCCCGTCCGGACCGGCGACGCCGGCGCCCGGCCGGATGACGTACTGCGCGTCGGGCTGCACCGTGAAGCCCGGCACGACCACCGCCTGATAGGTCGCCTCGATCACCGCCTCGGCGCGGCGGCGCGGCATCGGCATCCCGGTGTAGAGGATCGTGTCCCGGTCGGCCCGCTGGGCGTCGTCGCCGATGCGGGCGTAGGCGAAGCTGAGGCCGACCGTGTCGTCGTCGCGCCCGTCGAGCAGGCCCTTGTAGGCGAGGCCGGTATCCACGTAGGCGTCGATCAGGCTGGAGCGGGTGGGCGACCACGCGGCGCGCACGAAGAAGCCCAGGCCCTCGTCGTCCTTGCCGGATTCCCGGTAGAGGGTCTGGTCGTAGATCGCGTAGAGGCCGGCATTGCCGCGCACCGGCCGGCCGATCCCGGTGGCGTTCGGGTCGGCCAGCGGCACGCCGGTGATGTCGAAGCGCAGGCTGTCGAACCGGCCGAAATGCTGCCAGCCGCCGAGGGTGATGTCCCCGGGCAATCCCCGGGCGCCGGGCGCGATGTTGTACGCGTAGGTGGCCTCGGCGATGACCAGGGCCGGATCGCGCAAGCGGAAATTCGTGCCCGTCCGGTCGAGGCGCTGCGCCTCCGGATCCCGACCGGGGCGGTTCGCGCCGGCCGGATCGCCGTCGTAGAGGCCGACCTGCAGGGAGAAGCCGTTGCCCGGCACGTACTTGGCCCGGATCGCCGGCGCCGCGAGCGGGTAGGCCGGGCCGCCGCTCGGCAGGTCGAGCCCGGTGATGGCCGGCCAGCCGAAGGTCGAGTTCACGAACAGGGTCGCGGTCTGGCTGACGAAGAACTCGGTATCGGCGGCCTGCTGGCCGATTCGGATCCCGAGCTTTCCGTCCATCAGGCTCTGGTCGAGCCAGAGAACGTAGAGCCGCGTCGACGGCAGCGCCTCGATGACACTCGTCGTGAGCAGGTTGCCGACATAGTAGCGCGACAGGCCGGTGCCGTGGATGAAGTAGGCGTTGGCGTGGACCGTCGCGCCCTGCCAGCCCGCGAGCCGGTCGAGGTCGAGGTTGAGGCGCAGGTTGAGGCGGTCCTCGACGATCGCGCCCTGCCGCAGGCCGCCGACCGGGTTGCCGAGCACGTCGACGATGTAGGTCAGGCTGTACTCGATGCCCCGCTCCTTCAGGACCGGGCGGATCCCCAGCGGATCGCCGAGCGGGCCGAGCGAGGGTTCGACCGAGCGGACGTAGCCGCCGGAGGCTTGGCTGGTGGTCTCCGGCTGGGAGACCGAGACGCGCGGATCGGCGCCCGCGCCCTCGAAGACCGAGGGCACGTGCTGCTGGGCCGCGGCGGGCACGGCCGACAGGGCCAGGGCAAACAGGGCTATGAGCTTCCGGACCATGGGCCGCTTGTCGGCGACAGTGCGGGCCGCAGGATAGCACGGCGTGCTGGTCGAGCACGCTCGACCTTTGCAGGAGCCGCGCGCTCGCCTAACCCTGCGGCCGGTACACCACAGGACCGTCGATGCCCGAGACCCCCGTCTTCACGTCCGCCGCCGTCGCCGCGCCCCACAGCCTCGCCGCCCAGGCGGGGCAGACCGTCCTGGCGCAGGGCGGCAACGCCATCGAGGCGATGGTGGCGATGGCCGCCTCCATCGCGGTGGTCTACCCGCACATGAACGGCATCGGCGGCGACGGCTTCTGGCTGGTGCGCGAGCGCGGCGGGCGGGTGCGCGGCATCGAGGCCTGCGGTCCGGCCGGGCGCCTCGCCACGATCCCGCGCTACCGCGAGAAGGGCTACGACGCGATCCCCGCCCGCGGCCCCGACGCGATGGTGACGGTCGCCGGCGCGGTGGGCGGCTGGCGCCTCGCCCTGGAGCTGGCGCGGGCGCTGGGCGGCCGCCTCCCGCTGGAGACCCTGCTGGCCGACGCGATCGCGCAGGCGCGGGCCGGCGTCCCGGTCTCCCCGTCGGAGGCGCGCTACGTGCCCCAGGAACTCGACACCCTCCACGACGCCCCGAACTTCGCGCGGACGTTCCTGAAGGACGGCAAGCCGTTCCCGGCCGGCGAGACCCGGAGCCTCCCGCTGCTCGCCGCCACCCTGGAGCAGCTCGCCCATACGGGCCTCGGCGACTTCTACCGCGGCGATATCGGCCGGGAGATCGCCGCCGACCTGGAGCGCCTCGGCGCGCCGGTCACCCGGGCGGATCTGGAATCCTTCGCGGCGGTCGAGCGGGCGCCCCTGTCGATCCGCCGCCGCGACGCGACGCTCTACAACTTCCCGCCGCCGACCCAGGGGCTCGCGGCGCTCCTGATCCTCGGGATCTTCGACCGTCTCAACATCGCCGAGCCCGAGACCACGGCCCATTACCACGGGCTGATCGAGGCGACGAAGCGGGCCTTCGCGATCCGCGACCGGGTGGTCACCGATTTCGCCCGCCTGCGGCACGATCCCGCCACCTTCCTGACCCCGGACCGGCTCGCCCGCGAGGCCGCGCTCGTCGACATGGGCCGCGCCGCCCGGGTGCCCCTGCCCGATCCCGGTCACGGCGACACGGTCTGGATGGGCGCCATCGACAAGGACGGCGTCGCCGTCTCCTACATCCAGTCGGTCTACTGGGAGTACGGCTCCGGCACGGTCCTGCCCGCCACCGGAATCTGCTGGCAGAACCGGGGCATGTCGTTCTCCCTCGACCCGAAGGCCGTGAATCCCCTGGAGCCGGGCCGGCGCCCCTTCCACACGCTGATCCCGGCGCTCGCCGCCTTCGACGACGGGCGGGTGATGAGCTACGGCAGCATGGGCGGCGACGGGCAGCCGCAGTTCCAGGCCCAGATCTTCACCCGCTACGCCGATTACGGGATGTCGGTGGCGGACGCGGTCGACGCGCCGCGCCTGCTCTACGGGCGCACCTGGGGCGCGCCCTCCCTCAGCGTGAAGGTGGAGGATCGGTTCGATCCGGCCTGCATCGCGGCCCTCGGCCGACTCGGCCACGAGATCGAGGAACTCGGCGGCTCCTACATCGACTCGCTCGGCCATGCCGGCATGCTGGTCCGCCATCCCCGGAACGGGCGGATCGAGGCGACCCACGACCCGCGCTCGGACGGCGGCGCGCTGGGTCTCTGATACCGTTTCCGATCGACCCTTCGGCGGCCGTCGCGCCGTTCGTCATCACGCGCGCAGCGCAGTGACCCAGGGCAGCGGGACGCCCCGGATCGTCGCGCGGGCTGGATCGCTTCGCTCCGCTCGCGAAGACGGTGAGAGCGAGCAGCGGCGCGGAACCTATCCCGCCTGGACGAGCCAGCAGGCGGCGCGCAGGCGCACGGCGCCGCCCGCCGCGTGCCGCCGGAGGGCCTCCGCCACGGCCGCCTCGGCGCGCGCCCGGAGATCCGGCGCGGCCTCGCGGACGAGATGGGAGCTCGGCCCGAGGTTCAGGGCGACGTGGGTGGCCGCCGCGACCGCTGCCGCGTCGGTCTCGCCCTGCCCGAGGACGATGTCCCGGTCGAGGGCATCGCAGGTCACGGCGTCGAACCCGGCGCTGCGCAGGAGCGCGACGAGCGGGTCGGCGTCGGCGAAGCGGAACGGACCCGGCGTGTCGGGCTGCGGCGGCGGCGGCACCTCCGGCAGGAGCGGCAGCACCGCGTCGCGCGGCACGCCGACCCACAGGTTCTCGGCGAGGGGCCGCCAGCACAGGAATGTCATCCGGCCGCCCGGCCGAAGCATCCGGCGCACGTTGGCGAAGGCGCGGGCGGAATCCGCGAAGAACATCACGCCGAACCGCGACACGACGTGGTCGAACCGGCCGAGATCGGCCGTCTCGACATCGGCCTCGACGAACCGGAGCGACGCGCTCGCGGGGGCCTCCGCCTCGGCGCGCTCCCGCCCCACGGCGAGGAGCGGCGCCGAGATGTCGGCGCCCGTCACGCTCCCGGCGGGCCCGACCCGGCGCGCGGCCTCCAGGGTCGTGGCGCCCGCGCCGCAGCCGATGTCGAGTACCGTCTCGCCCGGGGCGAGCCCCGCGCGGGCGAAGAGCGCCTCCGTCAGCGGGACGAACATCGCGTCGAGGACGGCCTGATTGCGCGCCCAGCGCGTACCGACCTCGCCGTTCCAGTACTCGGCCTGGGTGATGCCGCCCGCCATGGTGCGCTCCGTCAGGCGGTCGTCGCGGCGACCGACAGGTCCGGCTTGTGGTTGAGGGTCTGGAACACGACGCAGTAGCGCTCGGTCAGCTTCAGGAGCTGCGCGAGCTTGTCCTCCGGCGCGTCGGTGTCGAGCTCGAAGAACAGGCGGATGTTGCGGAAGCCCACCGGCGCCTCCTTGTCGACCCCGAGGGTGCCGCGGAAATCGAGGTCGCCCTCGGCGCTGACCGTGCCGGCGCGCAGCGGGATCTCCAGGGCGGTCGCCACCGCCTTGAGCGTCACGCCCGCGCAGGCGACCAGCGCCTCCAGCAGCATGTCGCCCGAGCACAGCTCCGCGCCCGAGCCGCCCGTGGCCGGATGCAGCCCGGCCTCCGCGATGGCGCGGCCCGTCTCGACCTTGCAGGCGATCTTGGTGTCGTCCAACGTGCCCCTGGCCTTCAAGGTGATGACCGCCGCGTCCGGCGCGGTGCGGTACTTGTCCTTGATCGGAGCCTGGAGGGCTCGCAGCGCGGTGGCGTCCATGGCGTCGTCCTCTCGATGATGTCGCCCGATCTCGGGCAGCCGGATCGGGTTCTCGATGCGCGAAACGCCTTAGCAGGTTGTCGCGACGCCCTCACCGTCTTTGCGAGCGCAGCGAAGCAATCCAGCGTGGCGCCACGATCCCAGGGGTCGTGCCGCCCTGCCCAGCTTCGCTGCGCTCGCAGAGACGAAGGGTGTCCGCAGCCGCGTGTTGGGCCCGCAGATATGAGAATTGGCGCGATCACCGAGAAGCGCCCGCGCTCAACCGATCAGGGCGGCCACGGCCTCCGCGAGGGCGTCGACCTGGGCCTCGTCGTGGGCGGCCGAGAATGCGACCCGCAGCCGCGCGGTGCCGGCCGGCACGGTCGGCGGGCGGATCGCCACCACGAGGTAGCCCTTCACCTCCAACGCCGCCGAGATGTCGAGCGCCGCCTGCGCCTCGCCGACCAGGACCGGCACGACCGCGCTCTCGGCCTCCGGCAGGCCCAGGCGGGCGGTGAAGCGCCGGGCGAGGGCGAGCGGACGGGCCCGGCGCTCTGGCTCCGCCTCCAGGATCGCCAGCGCCTCCAGGGCCGCGGCGGCCGAGGCCGGTGGCAGCCCGGTGGTGTAGACGAAGCTGCGGGCGCGGCTCGTCATCAGGTCGATGACCGGGCGCGAGGCGCAGAGATAGCCGCCGTACGAGCCGAGCGCCTTCGAAAGGGTGCCCATCTCCAGGGGCGCCCGCGGTCCGTCCTCGACCACGCCGATGCCGTGGGCGTCGTCCACCAGCGTCCAGGCGTCGAAGGATTCGGCGATGCCTAGGATGTCGCCGAGGGGCGCCCGGTCGCCGTCCATGCTGAACACGCGCTCGGTCAGCACGAGGGCGCGCCCGTGGTGCGGCCGGTGCTCGGCGAGCCGCGCCGCGAGGTCGCCGGGATCGTTGTGGCGGAAGGTCAGGACCCGCGCGCCCGAGAGCCGCGCGCCCGCCCACATGCAGGCGTGGGACAGCTCGTCGAGCAGGACGAGGTCGCCCCGCCCGGCGAGCGCCGGGGTGATGCCGAGATTGGCGAGGTAGCCGCTGCCGAAGACCAGAGCGGCCTCCGTGCCCTTGTGACGCGCGAGGCCGGCTTCCAGGGCGCCGAGATAGGGGTGGTCGCCGGTCACGAGCCGCGACCCGCCCGACCCCGCGCCGTGGCTCGCGACCGCGGCCCGGGCCGCCGCGATCACCCGCGGGTGATGCGAGAGGCCGAGATAGTCGTTGCACGAGAAGGAGACGAGCGCCCGTCCCCGCCGCGCCGCCGCGGCGCCGGCGCCGCGCTCCGTCGGCACCAGCTTGCGGCGCAGGCTGCCGGCCTCGAGGGCGTCGAGTTTCCCGGTGGCGAAGGCGTCGAGGCTGTCCATGGAGACGGGGATGGGCGGTGCCGCGCGGACAATGTCAAGCGGCGGGTGCCGGTCCTTGACCCCCGTCCGTGGCCCCACCATGCCAGGCGCATGACCCTCGAAACGCCCGCAGGCCATCTCTGGCGGCCCTACACGCAGATGCGCCGCGCGGCGCCGCCCCTGGAGGTGGTCGCGACCCAGGGCACCCGCATCCGCCTCGCCGACGGGCGCGAGCTCGTGGACGGCATCGCCTCCTGGTGGACTGCGGTGCACGGCTACAATCACCCACACATAGCGGGCGCGGTGGCCGACCAGCTCGCGCGCATGCCCCACGTGATGTTCGGCGGCCTCACCCACGCGCCGGCGGAGGCCTTGGCCCGGCGGCTCGCCGCCCTGCTGCCGGGCGATCTCGACCACGTCTTCCTCAGCGATTCGGGCTCGGTCGCCGTGGAGGTCGCGCTCAAGATGGCGGCGCAGATGTGGATCAACCGCGGCGTGAGCGGGCGGACGAAGGTCCTCGCGTTCCGCGGCGGCTACCACGGCGACACGATGGGGGCGATGTCGGTCTGCGACCCCGAGGAGGGCATGCATCGCCGCTTCGGTGCCTACCTGCCGAGCCAGATCTTCTGCGACCTGCCGCGCAGCGCGGCCGAGACCGCGGCGCTCGACGCGGCCCTGGCGGCCCATCGCGACACCCTGGCGGCGGTGATCGTCGAGCCGCTGGTGCAGGGGGCCGGCGGGATGCGGACGCACCCGCCGGAGGTGCTGGCGACGGTCGCCGGGCTGGCGCGCCGCCACGGGCTGCCGCTCATCGCCGACGAGATCTTCACCGGCTTCGGGCGCACCGGCAGCCTGTTCGCCTGCGAGCAGGCGGGGATCGTGCCCGACATCCTGTGCCTGTCGAAGGCGCTCACGGGCGGCACGATGGCGCTCGCCGCCACGATCGCCCGCACGGAGGTGTTCGCGGCGTTCTGGTCCGAGGATCCGGCGGCGGCGCTGATGCACGGCCCGACCTTCATGGCCAACCCTCTCGCCTGCGCGGCGGCCAATGCCAGCCTCGACCTGTTCGAGACCGAGCCGCGCCTGAGCCAGGCCCGCGCCGTCGCGGAGCGCCTCGCCGCGGGGCTGGAGCCGCTGCGGCGTGTGCCCGGCGTGGCCGATGTCCGGGTCCTCGGGGCCATCGGCGCGGTCCAGTTCGCGCGGGCGCCCGATCTGGCCGTCCTGAAGGCGGAACTGCTCGCCCGCGGCGTCTGGGTGCGGCCCTTCGGCGACATCGTCTACCTCACCCCCGCGCTCACGATCGGTGCGGCGGATCTCGACCGGCTCGTCGAGGCCGTCGCCGGGGTGGTGACCGAGCTGGCGCCGGCATCGACATGAGGGCCGCGCGTTCCACTTTCCCGTGACGAGCCCCCGTGCCGGCCTGCAACCCGGGACCGTTTCTGCCGTTGGGCCTACGGCTGGAGATGCGTGCGGCGGCCCGCGCGGCCGGGTGCTGCCGAAGGGAGTACACAGTGGCGAGCGAGCAGACGGGTTCGAGCGGCGATCGGCCGGTAATCCTCCTCGTCGAGGACGAGGCGCTGACGATCATGGACCTCGGGGACGTGCTGGAGGAAGGCGGCTACGACACCGTCCAGTGCGCCTCGGCCGAGCGGGCGCTCAGCATCCTGCAGGCGCGCCCGGACATCTGCGGGCTGGTCACGGACGTGCAGCTCTCGGGCAAGACCGACGGCTTCGACCTCGCGAGCTCCGTGGCCGAGGCGCGGCCGCAACTGCCGATCCTGATCGTGTCCGGGCGCGCGGCCCCGGACCCGGCCCGCATGCCCGAGCATGCCGAGTTCATCGCCCGTCCCTGCACCGGCGAGGACATCCTGGACCGTCTCCAGCGACTCATGCACTGCTGAGCGGGCCTCCGCGCCAGCCCCGTCATCGCACCGTCACCGGTCGGCGCCACAGGGACCTGGGCGGCCGCTTGATGGGGGTGGACGGTGCAGATTCAGGATCGTCCGGCGGCCGCCGGCTCTAATTCGGGCGCTCCGGTGGGCGACAAGCAGAAGCGCGATCATCAGGACGAGGCCGCGGTGTTCGGACTCCCGTCCAAGAAGCTGAGGCCGCCAGGCGTGCGCAGCGTCGGCTGGGCGCTGGTGCAGGCGGCGCGCCTGCACCGGGCACGGACCGGCGACCGTCTGGCGAAGCTCGGCCTGTTCGCCGGCCAGGAGCAGGTGGTGCAGGCGCTCGCAGCGGCCGGCACGATGACGATGGGCGATCTCGCCGCGCTGCTGCGCGTCCGGCCGCCCACCGCCTCCAAGACCGTCACGCGGCTCGCGGCCCTCGGCATCGTCGAGCGCCGGGCCGAATCGGGCGACGGCCGTGTGGTGCGGGTCCAGCTCACGGAGACCGGCAGGGCCAAGGCCGAGGCCATCGAGCGGATCCAGGAGGAGGTCGAGGCCGAGTTGCTCGACCACCTCGACAAGACCGACCGCCGCCGCCTCCGGAAGCTCCTGCGCAAGGCGGCCCGCGGCCTCGCGGAGGCGGCCGGCGCATCCGGTCAGACGACCGAGGCGGATGCCGAGATCGAGGCCGAGGACGAGGCAGAGGCGCTGGCCACCTGACCGTCGCCCTCAGGCCGCGCTGCGCCAGGTCGGGAACGGGTCCGGCAGGCCGCGATAGGGCGCGGGATCGAACGGCGCCCGGTCCGCGCCGGTCTCGATCAGGCAGGCGTCCAGCGCTGCCGTGAGCGCCGCGGCGTCCATGCCGGTGCCGATGAAGACCAGCTCCTGGCGCCGGTCGCCCCAGACCTCGCTCCAGACGTCCCGGAGCCGCGCCTGGAACTCGGGCGCCTCCGGCCAGCGCCGCCGCGGCACGGCCGACCACCAGAACCCCATCGCCGAGACCCGGGCCACGGCGCCCGCCAGGGAGAACTCGCCGACCCAGTCCGGCCGGGTCGCGAGCCAGAAGTGGCCCTTCGCGCGGATCAGACCCGGCCACGTGGCGTTGACGAAGGCGTTGAAGCGCTCCGGGTCGAAGGGCCGCCGGGCCCGGTAGACGAAGGAGGCGATGCCGTACTCCTCGGTTTCCGGCACGTGCGCGTGGGCGCCGTAGAGTTCCTTGAACCAGAGCGGGTGCTGCTGCGCCTTCTCCTCGTCGAAGAGGCCGGTGTCGAGGATCTCGGCGAGCGGCGCGCGCCCGTGATCGGTCTCGAGGATGCGGGCATCGGCGTTCAGGCCGCGCACGACGGAGCGCACCAGCGCGAGGTGCTCGGCCGGCACGTCGCGCGCCTTGTTGATGACCACCACGTCGGCGAACTCGATCTGCTCCACGAGCAGGTCCACGAGCGTGCGCGTGTCCTCGGCGCCCGCCGTCTCGCCGCGCTCGCGCAGGAAGGCGGCCGAGCCGTAATCCTTCAGCAGATTCACCGCGTCGACCACGGTCACCATCGTGTCGAGGCGGGCGAGATCCGAGAGCGACCGGCCGGCCTCGTCGCGGAACGAGAAGGTCGATGCGACCGGCAGCGGCTCGGCGATGCCGGTCCCCTCGATCAGCAGGTAGTCGAACCGCCCCGTCTCCGACAGCCGCCGGACCTCGGCGAGCAGGTCGTCGCGCAGGGTGCAGCAGATGCAGCCGTTGGTCATCTCGACCAGGGTCTCGTCGGTCCGGGACAGGTCGGCGCCCCCGGCGCGGACCAGATCGGCGTCGATGTTCACCTCGCTCATGTCGTTCACGATGACCGCGACGCGGCGGCCGTCGCGATTGTTGAGCACGTGATTGAGCAGGGTCGTCTTCCCGGCCCCGAGGAAGCCGGACAGGACGGTAACGGGAAGGCGGGTGTCGCGCTGGGTCATGGCGCGATCAAAATGTTATAACGTTTCAAAGTCAACCGGCGTCTTGAGCTTGTGCGGGCGCGCCGCCCGGATCGCTGTTGCAACGATGTAACGTTTCTCGGCCGTGTCCGACACCGGCGGGATTAACGCTTGCACCGGACCGAGGCACCGCAACAATGAAACGATATAACACTGTGTGAGTCTCGATGCTTCCCTCGCGCCGCTTCGGCTTCCTCGCCAGCACGGTCCTGTCCTCGACCGTCTGCGCCGGCCTCCTCACGCCCTCCGCCGCGCGGGCGCAGCAGGCCGTCGCCCTCGACGAGATCAGCGTCACCAGCCCGAGCCCGATCCAGCCGTCGCGCGGCGCGGTCGCGGCGGATGCGGCGGTGCCGATCGGCGTCCTGCCGGTGGCGACCAACACGTTCTCACCGGTGACGGTGGTGACCCAGGACCAGATCGCGCGCGACCAGCCCCGGACCCTGGGCGATGCCCTGTTCGACCGTCCGGGCATCTCGGGCACGACCTACGCGCCGGGTGCGGCCTCGCGACCGATCATCCGCGGCCTCGACAATGCCCGGGTGCGGATCCAGGAGAACGGCATCGTCAACGGCGGCGTGTCCGACCTCGGCGAGGATCACGCCGTGCCGGTGAACCCGCTGGTCTCCGACCGGATCGAGGTGATCCGCGGTCCCGCGACCCTGCGCTACGGCTCGGGGGCCATCGGCGGCGTCGTCTCGGCCGACAACAACCGGGTCCCGACCTTCATCCCGGCGAACGGGGTGCAGGGGCAGGTCACCAGCGGCTTCTCCAGCGTGGATAACGGCCGACTCGGGGCCGCCACGGTGGACGCCGGCGGCGACGGCATTGCGGTCCACGCCGACGGCTTCAAGACCGCCAACGACAGCTACGCGATTCCCGGCGGGATCCAGCGCAACTCGTACAACGAGTCGCAGGGCGGCGCGGTCGGCATCTCGGCGATCGGCGACCGCGGCTTCGTGGGCATCTCCTTCAGCCACTACGACGCGGTCTACGCGATCCCCGGCGGCGTCGCCGAGCAGGACCGGACCCGCCTGACCCCGAACCAGGACCGAATCCTGTCGCGGGGCGAGTACCGTCCGCTCGACGGGCCCTTCGAGGTGATCCGCTACTGGGCGGGCTACTCGGTCTACCGCCACAACGAGGTCGGGATCGGCGACGACGGGATCGAGGGCGTCCAGGCGATCTTCAAGAACCGCGAGGCCGAGGGCCGCCTGGAACTCCAGCACGTCCCGGTCATCACGGAGTTCGGCAGGCTCACCGGCGCTCTGGGCTTCCAGTCGGACCGGCGCGTGATCAACACGCAGCTCGAATCGTTCCTGCCGAAGACGGAGTCGCGCGCGAACGCGGTCTACCTCTTCGAGGAGCTGGAACTGCGCCCGAGCACGCGGCTGCAGGCGGCCGGGCGCTACGAGGTCGACCGGCTGTCGAGCACAGCGGCGCAGTTCCCCGCCGACTACGTGCCGGTCGACGGCCAGGAGCCGTTCCAGTACGCCCGGACCCGGCGCTTCGCCCCGAAGAGCGCCAGCATCGGCGCCCTGCAGGACCTGCCCTACGGCTTCGTGGCGAGCCTCACCGGCTCCTACGTCGAGCGCGGGCCCACGGGCTACGAGCTGTTCTCGCAGGGCCCGCACGACGCCACCGCGACCTTCGAGATCGGCAACCCGAACCTCAAGAAGGAGCGCGCCCGGACCGTCGAGGCCAGCATCCGGCGGGCCGAGGGGCCGTTCCGCCTGGACGCCACCGGCTACTTCACCCGCTACACCGGCTTCATCTACCGGAACTACACGGGTCTGACCTGCGACGACGACTTCGCCTCCTGCGGCGTCGGCACCGACAACCGGCAGATCGTCTACCAGCAGCAGAACGCGACCTTCTACGGCGCCGAGATCATCGGCCAGTACGACCTCGTGCCGGTGGGCAACGGCTTCGCCGGCGTCGAGGCGCAGTTCGACTTCGTCCGCGCCCAGTTCGACAACGGCGCGAACGTGCCGCGCATCCCGCCCTACCGGCTCGGCGGCGGCGTCTACCTGCGGGCCGACGGGTGGTTCGCGCGGGTGAACCTGCTCCATGCCTTCAGCCACGACGCCACGGCCGTGTACGAGACGCCGACCCCCGGCTACGACGACCTGCGCGCCGAACTGAGCTACACCAAGGCCGTCGATCCCGCGGTCTACGGGGCGAGCGCGATCACCCTCGGCCTCCAGGGCCGCAACCTCCTGAACGACGATATCCGCAACTCGACCTCGTTCAAGAAGGACGAGATCCTGCTGCCGGGGCGGAACGTGCGGCTGTTCCTGACGGCGCGGTTCTAGGGCCGGACATCAGGCCGCGTGATCGTGATGATGCTCGAGAGGGATGGATCATCGCCGGTCCGCTTCCGGACGGCGCTGTTTGGCCGGGCGCCGCTGCTCCGCCCCTTGTCCCCCGTCTCCCTGTTGTGAAGGTAGATTATATACAATAAACGCCGGGGTTCCCGATCTTCGCCACCGAGTGACGACAGGGGTGCCCAGGCGGCGGATGCAACCGTTTTTCTCGACAGATGGGATTCATCCCAGAAACGCGGTCCGCCAATGGCGGGAACTGGTCTGCGAGCGTCTCGTGCCTGCCGAGATCGAGACGCCGGACGGTCTCCCGTTCCAGGGACGGCTGGACGTGACGTGTATCGGCGCGATGCCGATCTCGCATTTCTGGCACACAACCGTGCGGACCAGAATCACGGACGCCGAAGCGCGACGCCGCGGGAACCCCGATCGATTTTTCGTGCTCCTGAAGCTGTCCAGACGGGATACAATCCAGCAGCTTGACCGGGAGGCGAAGACCAAGCCGGGCGACCTCATCTTGCTCGACTCGAGTTCATCCGTGATGGAGGCGGAGACCGGCGACTCCTTGGTCATCGATCTGCCGCACCAGCGTTTCGAGACCGTTCTGGGCCCGTCCCGACTCTACACCGCGCTCACGGCCGCAGCGGACCTCGCCTCGACGACCCTGACGGGCTCGTACCTTCAGGAACTCGTCCGGGTCAGCGATCGCCTCACTCCTGACGCGGCCGAGCGCATGGCATCGATCGGCGTCGACCTGATCGTGGCGAGCCTCGCCGAACGGATGGCGCAGGAGGCGCCGCGTTCCATCCACGGCAACGTCACGGTCCAGCGCGCCAAGGCCTATGTCGAGGCGAACCTGAGCGACCCGAACCTGGACCCGCCCCGGCTCGCCGCCGCGATGGGCGTGTCGTTGCGGCGGCTGCAGGAGCTGTTTCATGAGCGCGGCCGGCACATCTCCGACTACATCTGGGGACGCCGCCTGGAGGTGGCAGCCAAGCGCCTGACCGACCCGGCCTGCGCCGCCCTGTCGATCGGCCTGTTGGCTTATGGCTGCGGCTTCAGCAGCCAGGCGCATTTCGCGCGCCGCTTCAAGGATCGCTACGACGTGAGCCCCCGTGAATACCGACAGGCGCACAGGCCGGACGTGGAGGTATCTGCGTCCGCCTCCGGTCTGTCGTCCTGATGCGCAGCACGACCGGATCGGATCGGAAGCCACCGCCGGGCCGATCTCGACCGCTCGACAGCACACGCTGAATCCGACCTCAGGCGGACAGCGTCCGACGCAGCCTGCGCCAGCCCGCCACGATCCCGGTGACCGCGATGCCCGCCGCCAGGAGATTCAGGACCCACTGGGCCGTATCGTGCAGGGGGCGGTTGCCGGTGAGCCCCGGCAGGTCGAGCCGGTGCGCGGCGTCGAACAGCCAGCGGTTGATCCGGCCCGAGCGGTCCAGGCGCTGGAGGATCGTGCCGTCCCGGGGATCGACATGGAGCCACGTGGCGGCCGCGTCGCCGAAGCGCAGGCGCAGCACCGGAAGCGGCCGTGGGTCGGCCCCGTGGGGATACCAGTAGGCGTCGTAGGCGTATAGCGGGCGGATCGACCGGAGGGGACCGTCCGCGAAACCGTCGGCCGCGGCCGTCGCGATGCTGCGCGCGTCGAGGGCGGTCGCGCCGTCCGCTGCGACCGTCCGGAGGCCGTCCGCCGTCTCGGCGACGATCCACCAGCGTCCACCGATGGCGGCGAAGCGCAGGATGCGCGTATCCGGCACGGCGCCATCGCGGAGCCGGTGCGGATCGAGGCCGAGCGCCGGCGGGATTCCAGCATAGGCGGCGCGCAACGCTACCGGCGGGCTGGTCGCGCTGAACCAGCGGTTCGGGTTCATGGAGATCCAGCCGCTGACGATGAACGTGCTCAAGCCGAGGCCCCCCGCGAGGCCGAGCAGGTGGTGCCAGCGCGCCAGCCCGCGATAGGGCGTGACCGCCCCGGCCGCGTAGCGCCGCCGAAGGCGCAGGCGCCAGATCCCGATCGCGCCTCCACTCAGCGCGCCGAGGGCGGCGAAACCGGAGAGCCACAACAGGATCGTCCGCCACAGCTCCGGCCGGGCCCGCAGCGGCGTGAGGTAGATCCAGTGCGCCACCGAACCCACCCAGTTCCAGCCCCGCTCGAAGCGTGTCGTGTCGAGGGCGATCTCGCCGGTCACCGCAGACACGTAGAGCTCGGTCCCCGCGGCGTCGCCGAGGGCCACCTTCAGGAAGGGCCGGAGCGGGTCGTAGCGGGCCGTGACGGTCCACTGGTCGCGCGCGACCTGCTCGGCCTGCGCAGCCGGAGCACCACCGGCCGCAACACGCAGCGCGTCTGCGGGTGTCAGCGGACCGAGCCGCGCGCCGGTCCGTGCCGAGACCGTCACCCGGGTGCCGTCGTGGCCGGCGATCCGGTAGACCGGCTCGTCGCCCCGCATCTCCAGGCCGAAGGCGGCCGGCACGCCGGCGAGCCCGCCGGCCCGCAGCGCCGCGTCCGGCGCGACCGCGACCTGATCCCAGGCGATCGGGGCGAGCCGCGACAGCCGCTCGGCCTCGGTGAGCGCCGGGAACGGCACGGAGAGCATCACCAGCCCGGAGCCGATCCACAGCGCGAAGAACAGCCCCGCGGCGATCCCGGCCCAGCGGTGGAACAGGAGCAGCCAGCGCCGTCCCGCCTTGCCGAGCCGGCGCGGCAGGCTCACCACGTCACCGTGTAGGCGACCTCAACCGAGCGCGGGCGCCCGAGCAGCCAGTTGGTCCCGACCCCGTTCACGGCGTTGCCCGAGATCGCGTAGACCTTGTCGAACAGGTTGTAGACCCGCACGGACAGGCGTGAATCCGCCGTCACCTGATGGTCCAGGACCGCGTTGACGAGGTTGTAGGCGGGGCGCCGCGCCGTGTTGCCGAAGTCGCTGTAGACCTGCCCGACGTTCTGCAGTCCGACCCGCGCGGTCCAGTCGCGGGTGACGTCCCAGGTCAGCCAGAGGTTGGCCACGCGCTCGGGCACGTCGATCGGCTGGTTGCCGACGTACGAGACGGTGGCGCCGTTCACCGTCTGGTCGAACCGGTCGTACTGCGCGTGGAGGAGCGCGAGGTTGCCGTCGAGCCGCCAGCCCGGCGCGAAGCGCCAGCCGAGCGCCAGCTCGAAGCCCTGCGAGGACTGGCTCCCCACCTGCGTGGACAGCGTCGGCTGGCCGGGGATCGCCGAGATCAGGTTGTCCTTGACGATCCTGTAGCCCGCGACGGTCCATTCGAGGGCGCCGTCGAAGGCCAGCCCCTTGGCGCCGATCTCGACCTGATCGCCGGTCGCGAGCTTGAAGCCGGCCAGCGACTGCGACAGCGTGATCAGGCTGTTCACCGGGTCGGTGGCGAAGCTGTACTGGGCGTAGAGCGCGCTGTCCGGCGTCGGGTTGTAGACGAGGCCGAACCGGTAGCCGAGCGCCCGATAGGTCTTCTCGAACCGCGATCCCGTCTGCAGGTCCTCGCGGTTCAGCGTCGGCACGTCGAGGCGCACGCCGGTGAGGAACGACAGCTTGTCCGACAGGATCACCCGGTCCTCGGCGAAGACCGAGGCCTGGCTCGTCTGCGTCGCGTAGGCCGGGCGCGCCCGGCCGTTCTGCGGGAACAGGCCCGGATCGTAGCCGGTGAGCGGCACGCTCGTGGTCTGGTCGAAGTAGAAGTTGTTGGTGTGGCGGAAGTCGATGTGGTTCACGTCGAAGCCGGCCACGAACTGGTTCGGCAGCCCGAACAGGCTGCCCCGGAACGTCGCGTCGAGGCGGTCTCCGACCTGCTCCTGGCTGTGGTAGATCTCCAGGTAGTCGCCCCGGTCCACGAGCCCGGTGCCGCGGTTGTAGCTGTACTGCTCGACGTCGAGCCAGTGGCGCCGGCTGGTCAGCCGGTAGGCGGTGTTGCGGATCGTGATATCGGCCGAGGGGGACCACTCGGTCTTGAGCTGGGTCCAGTTGTCGGCCCAGGTGATCTTCGCGTCGCGGACGTTGTAGTTGTTGAACCGGATGAGATCCGGGATCCGTCCCTCGACCAGCGGGGTGCCCCAGTAGCGGGCGGGCTCCTGGTAGCCGAGATCGTGGCTCAGGGTGAAGGCGAGGTCGGCGCTCGGCCGGAACAGCAGGGCGGCGGAGACCGCGAGGTTGCGGAAATCGCCCTCCGGCCGCATCCAGCCGTCGGCGCGGTTGCCGCTGACGTTGAGGCGGTACGCGAAGGTGTCGCCGTACTCAGCCTGGCCCAGCGGGCCGCCGGAATCGAGGGCGAGCCGCGCGACCCCGTCGGTGCCGATCACCGCGCGGGCGGCGTTGATCGGCACGAAGACCGGCTTCTTGGGCACCACGTTGATGACGCCGCCGATGGCGCCGTCGCCGTAGAGCACCGAGGACGGCCCGCGCAGCACCTCGATCCGCTCGACGTTCCACGTGTCGAACGGGAAGGTCACGGTGTTGGCGCCGACGTAGAAGCGCGTGCCGTCGTAGAGCTGCTGGATCGAGTTCGGTCCGGCGAAGCCGCGGGACGTGAACGCGCCGTTGCCGTTGCCGGGCGCCGCGATGGTGGTGATGCCGGTCGCGTCCTGGGTCACGGCCTCGGCGATCGTGTCCTGGCCGCGCAGCCGCGCGGTCTCGCCCGACACGATGTCGAGGCTGGCGGGCGTCTCCAGCGGCGTCAGGCCGAGGCGGCTCGCGGTCCGGTCGGGCGTGCGCAGGTTGAGCCCGTTCGGCGGGAGGCGGCCCGGGTCGCCGCCCGCGCCCGCGACCGACAGCTCATCCAGCGTGACCGCCTCCTGTGCGGCGGCCGGACTGGCGAGGAGCGCGAGGAGAACGCCGCAGAGGGGGGCCCGCCCGCCGAGGCAGGAGCGATGGGTCGATGGAGACATGGGGAAAGTGGTCCGTGCACGGCGCGCGCCGGCCCCCGCGTCCTACAGGCATTGTAATAACATTACAATGCGCCCGCTGTCCGGTAGCCTCTGCCCGTGCGGGCGCGCGACGGCGTCCTGCGACAGGGCTCAAGGGAGTCGGGACAGCGGAAACGGGCATGGGGAACGGCGTCGCGGGCGCGCTTGCTGTGGCACGTCACCGCGAACGAGGCCTCGGCGGCCGCCTCCCCTCGGGACTGGCGGCGCCTCGACACCCGCCAGGACACCCCGCCCGGCGCGTTTCGCGTGTGACCACGGCTGACGGCAGGTCTCCTGGCTCGCGGGTCGCCGCCCTCGCACCGTCTTCCCGGGGTGACCCAGTGACGTGGTGGTGAAGGGCTCGCCACTTACAGTTGCGGGGGCAGCCGCGGCTTCGGGGCGAACCCCTCACCGCGTTCCCTTTTGATCCCCGAGGGGAACCGTCGAACACAGCTTGGCCGTAGCGGGGGCGGGCGTCAACCGTGTGTCCGGTTGTTGCCGTGGATCGGCGCGCTGTGCGCCGGTCCGTTGCGGCCTCGCCGACGACGGGCTAGCCCCTGCGGGATGACGGTCTGGCGGCCCCCTGCGGAGATTCGCGTGAAGGCACTGGGTCTGCCCCGGCGCGGCAACAGCCTGCTCGTGGCCGAGGTCCGCGCGGATGACGGGCGGCTGAAAGGCGTCCGGCCGCTCGGCGGCAGCGTCGCGTTCGGCGAGCGGGTCGAGGACGCCCTGATCCGGGAGTTCCGGGAGGAGCTCGGCGTCACCGTCTCGGTGCTCGGCGGCCCCCGCGTCGTGGAGAACATCTTCACGCACGAGGGGCAGGTCGGGCACGAGGTGCTGTTCCTGTTCCCCGTCGCCCTGCCGCCGGGGCGGTTCGACGGGCAGGAGCGCTTCGTCTTCCACGAGGATTCCGGCACCGCCTGCGTGGCGCGGTGGTGCGATCTGGACGGGCTCGACGTGCCGGGCGGTCCCGACCTCTTCCCCGCCGGCCTGAAGGACCGCCTCCGCGACGCGTGGCGCGCGGAGCCCTGACGGACCGGGTCGGCCCACCGCCTTTGCCGCTCGGCGCGGGCGATGCTACAGCCGGGCAATCCCATCGGTCCGGACGTCCGCGACGCCGCGGCCCATGCGCCCGGACGCTCCGTCCGACGCGGAGACGGGTGCCGGCGGAAGCATGACGATACGACCTCCCAGAAGCGGCGGGCCGACGGGGCGCAAGCCTCAGGCCGGCAAGTCCAGCGCCAGCAAGTTCAGGGGCGGCAAGGCCCAGGCCGACGGCCGCGCCCGCACGGGCCCGCGCACCAGCGCCCGCGACGCCGCCGAGCGCGCGGCCCGCAACCGCGGCGAGGATGCCGGCACCCGCGATCCCTGGGGCGCGCAGGCCGCTGCGGCCCCGGCGCCGGCCCGGCCGCCGAAGCCGCGCCGCGACGCCGCCGCACCGCGCGACGCCGCGGCGGGCAAGCCCGGCGGCCGGCCGCCGGCCAAGCGCTCGGCGGCCCCCTCCCCGGCCCTCGCCTCTGCCCCCGCGCCCGGTCCGACCCGGCGCGAGCAGCGCGCCGCCGCCTCCGCGACCCTCGCTTCCGGCGTGCAGACCCTGACCGTCGAGCCGGACGAGGCCGGGATGCGGATCGACCGCTTCCTCACCGCCCGCTTCCCGCTCCTGCCCTTCACCCGCGTGCAGACCATCGTCCGCAAGGGCGAGTTGCGGGTCGACGGCAAGCGCGCCAAGCCGAACGACCGGCTGGAGCCGGGCATGAGCGTGCGCGTGCCGCCGCTGCGCCTCGACCAGCCCACCGAGCGGCCGCGCAGCGCCGCCCGCGAGCAGGACGACGCCGCCTTCATCCGGTCGCTGATCCTCTACGAGGATGCCGACATGATGATCCTCAACAAGCCCTTCGGCCTCGCGGTCCAGGGCGGTTCGGGGACGGTCCGGCACGTGGACGGCCTGCTCGCCGCCCTCACGGGTCCGGACGGCCAGAAGCCGCGCCTCGTCCACCGGCTGGACAAGGACACGGCCGGGTGCCTGATCATCGCCAAGACCCGGCTCGCCGCCGCGACGCTGGCCAAGAGCTTCCGGTCCCGGGCGGCGCGGAAGATCTACTGGGCGCTCACCGCGGGCGTGCCGCGGGTCCGGCAGGGACGCGTCTCGACCTACCTCGCCAAGGAGGAGCCCACCGACGCCGACGCGCGGATGCGGGTCGCCAAGCACGGCGACGAGGGCGCGAGCCACGCGCTGACCTACTACGCGATGGTCGATCAGGCGGCCCAGAAGCTGTCCTGGCTGTCGTTCAAGCCGGTCACCGGCCGCACGCACCAGCTGCGCGCCCACGCGGCCCATATCGGCCACCCGATCGTGGGCGACCCGAAATACTTCTCCGTCGAGAACTGGGAGCTGCCGGGCGGCATCCAGAACCGCCTCCACCTGCTCGCCCGGCGGATCGTCATCCCGCACCCGCGGACCGGCAAGCCGGTCGACGTGAGCGCGCCGCTCCCGCCCCACATGGCGCAGAGCTGGAACCTCCTGGGCTTCGACGCCGCCCGCTACGACCCGATCGTCGAGGCTCCGGAGGCCTGAGCCCGCAGCCAGGGCACGATCGCGTCCGCCAGCGGGTCCGGGGCCTCGAGCGGCAGCATGTGGCCCGACCCGTCGATCACCCTCAGCGTCGCGCCCGGGATGCCGTCGCGGAGCTCCCGCGCCTCGTCGAGGCTGCGCAGGGCGTCCTGGGCCGCCGCCACGACCAGGGTCGGGCAGCCGATCGCGCCGAGGCGGTCGCCATCGGATTCGCGCGCCTGCCCGGCCTGGCGCAGGAAGACCTCTCCGCCGAGCCGGTCGCCCATCTGCCGGATCCGGCTCAGGAGGGCGCCGTCGCCGGCGCGGTCCGGGTGCACCGACTGGAGGATCGCCGACCGGCTGAGGCCCCGGTAGCCCTGCTGGCGGATATGGGCGACCGCGGCGGCCTTCCGGCGCGCCTGGGCCGGCGTGTCGGCCCGCGACGAGGTGGCGACGAGGACCAACGCCTCCACCCGGTCCGGCACGAGCTGGGCAACCGCGCGGGCGACGTAGCCGCCCATGGAGAAGCCGACGAGCCCGAAGCGCGGCGGCGCCTCCGCGACGACGCGGCGTGCCATGTCGGCGATGGCGGCGTCCCGCGCGAGGTCGCCGTGCGTGATCGGACCCACCTCGGCGAGGCGCGCGATCACGTCCGACCAGAGGTCGGCATCGGTCATGAAGCCGGGCAGCAGCACGAGGTTCATCGCCGGATCACCCTTCCCGTCCCCCCGATAACCGTCACGCCAGCGCCCGTCAGCGCCGCGGCATCTCCGGTGAAAGTCGGGTGCGGTCCGAGCGTCCCGCGCGGCGCATGCCTTGGCAACCGGCCGCGCCGCCTCATATGCTGCCCCGCGCCCCGCCGATCCGCCGCGGGGCCTGTTCCCGGCGGTTCGAGACCCTGACACATGAAGCTCGCGATGCTGGCCTGCCTCGCCGCCCTGTGCCTCACCGGGCCGATCGCGCATGCCGCGCCGGGCGAGACGACCAGGGCGGCGCCGACGGCGAACGGCACCCACCCCCCCGAGACGGCGACCCCGCATCCGGCCCCGGCGCCCGCCCCGGGCGCGGCGCCCGCGCAGGCCGCCCCGCGCACCGCCAACAGTGCCCGCGCGGAGCGCCGGCGGCGCTCCTACGCGGCCTGCAACCGCGCCTCGCATCAGCGCGGGTTGCGCGGCGGCAAGCGCCGGCGCTTCCTGATCCGGTGCCGGCTCGGCTACGAGCGGACCCGGATCCCCGGCGGCCAGCCCGCCGCGGCCGCGCCGGCCCAGCCGGGCCGGAAGCCGTGACGGGGACCCGCCTCCTTTCACCCGCGCCGTCGGGGCGGCTCGCGGCGCGACTTCCGGCGCGTCAGTCGCGATGAGGCTCGTCGTCTTCGACGTCGACGGCACCCTCGTCGACAGCCAGCACCTGATCGTGGCGGCCCAGGAGGTGGCGTTCGCGGAGAACGGCCTGCCGGCGCCCGGGCGACGGGAGGCCCTGTCGGTGGTCGGCCTGTCGCTGCCGCAAGCCTTCCGGCGCCTCGTGGGCGAGGACGGCCCGGTCGCGGAACTCTCGGAGAGCTACAAGCAGGCCTACAACCGCCTGCGGCTCGACCCCGCCCACGAGGAGCCCCTGTTCCCCGGCATGGCCGACCTGCTGACCCGGCTGCACGGGCGCTCCGACGTGCTGATCGGCCTCGCCACCGGGAAGTCGCGGCGCGGTGTCGACCGGCTGATCGCGCATTACGGCTGGGCGGACTGGTTCGCCACGACCCAGAGCGCCGACGACGCGCCGTCGAAGCCGGATCCGACCATGCTGCAGCAGGCGATCCGCGAGGCCGGCTGCGAGCCCGAGGCCACCGTGATGGTCGGCGACACCACCTTCGACATCGCCATGGGCGTGGCGGCCGGTGCGACGGCCGTCGGGGTCGCCTGGGGCTACCATCCGCCGGACGCGCTCTACGGGGCCGGGGCCGTGACTGTGGTCCCGAGTGCCGCCGCGCTGGAGGCGCTGCTTCTCGAGGGGCTCGCGACCGGCTCCTGATCGCGGGAGGCTCGCGCGCGGGGCCGGAAGCGCCTATCTCGCCTCCATGAGCGATGAGACGACAGACTGGCTCGGGCAACCGAGCGACGGTGACAGGCCCGATCCGGTCCGGGCCGCCCGCGGCCACGCCAAGCCGGCCCTGCCCCACCGCTTCTACAAGGAGGCCGGCTTCTCCGAGGATGCCGACGGGTTCCGGCTGACCCTCGACGGACGTCCGGCCAACACGCCGGCCCGCAACCCGCTGCGTCTCCCCAGCCGGACCCTGGCCGAGCGCGTCGCGGCGGAGTGGCAGGCCCAGGACACGGCGATCGACCCCGCGCGGATGCCCCTGACCCGGCTGGCCAACACGGCGATCGACGGCGTCACGCCCCGCCTCGCCGAAGTCGCTGCGGATCTCTGCGCCTACGCGGGCACCGATCTCGTGGCCTACCGCGCCGGGGATCCGGAGCGCCTCGTGGCGGCCCAGGCGGAGGCCTGGGATCCGATCCTCGCCTGGGCACGGGACGCGTTCGGTGCGCGGGTGATCCTGAGCGAGGGCGTCATGCACGTCGCGCAGCCGGCCGACACGATCCAGGCGCTCTCCGCTGCGGTGAACGCGGTGACCGACCCGTTCCGGCTGGCGGGCCTGCACACCCTGACGACGCTGACCGGCTCCCTGCTGATCGCCCTGGCGGTTCTCGAGGGCCGGCTGACACCGGCTGAGGCTTGGTCCGCGGCCCACGTGGACGAGACCTATCAGGCCGCCGTCTGGGGGCGCGACGCCGAGGCGGAGGCCCGCCTCGAGGCGCGCCGGACGGAGTTCGAGGCGGCCGCCGCGTTCGTCGCGGCCGGCGGCTGAGCCCGGGCCGCGGTCCGGCGCGGTCGCGCAGATGCAATTGCGCAACAATCCCGCATTCGCGGCGCCCGCCGCGCGTCGGCGGCTGACAAAGCGCGAACACTGTTTTAGGGTTCGACGCACATTGTGTTCGAGTCGACGATGCGTTCCGATCAGCCTGTCCGTTGCAGTTTTGAAGGCGAACTGGCCAATCTGATCGCGTCGAAACAGTCTTGCCGGGATCTCGACGGGCGCTACGCGCTGTTCGACGCCCTCTCGGACCTCGAGCGCCGAGCACAGGGCGCCGGAGCGCCCGATCTGACCTTGCGCAAGATTGCCGAGATCCGGTTCCTAGCGGGGATCCTGCGCGAGTCGGTGCGCCCGTTCCCGATCGCGCCCCTGCGGACGGTGCTGCGCGTGCGCGAACGGATCGACGCGCGCCGCGCGGTCTCCGCCGAGGCCGCGGATCTCGACGCGGTCTGACGCGGGCGCGGCTCAGGCGGGCTCGGCCAGGGCAGCCTGGATCTTAGCCTCCAGGGCCGCGGGCTTCGTCCCGGGTGCGAACCGGGCGATGACCCGGCCGTCGCGTCCGACCAGGAATTTGGTGAAGTTCCACTTGACCGCCCGCGTGCCGAACAGCCCTGTGCGGGCCCGGGTGAGATGGGCGTAGAGCGGATCGGCGCCCGACCCGTTCACCGCGACCTTGGCGAGCACCGGGAAGCTCACGTCGTAGCGCAGCGCGCAGAAACTCGCGATCTCGGCGGCGTCGCCCGGCTCCTGCGCGCCGAACTGGTTGCAGGGGAATCCCAGGATCGTCAGGCCCGCATCCCGGTGCCGGCGCCAGAGCGCCTCGAGCCCCTCGTATTGCGGGGTGAAGCCGCAGCGGGAGGCCGTGTTCACGATGAGCAGCACCTGACCGCGATGCTGCGCGAGCGGGTACGGCGTTCCGTCGGCCGCGGAGACGCTGAAATCGTGAACGGTCGTCATGCCCGATCACTCGGGCAAACCGGCCGGATCCGCAAGGCTCGCGCGTCGCGACATGGCGTCGGCGCCGCGACGCGGTCCCGCGATCCCGACCGCGACTCTAACCCCGTATATGGCCGAGCCGGCGGGCGTGGCGTAACGAGTCCGTCACTCGCGGCGACGAGACTCGGCACGGCCGCGAGTGAGGGGTACCCGCATCCCCCGCCTGGACCCGACCGGGACGTGTGGATGCCGCGCTATCACTTCAACGTCCACGATGGATCCTCGATCCTGGACGGCGCGGGAACGGAGCTGCCGGACTGGCAATCCGCCCGGCTCGAAGCCGTCCGGCGCGCCGGCGACATCCTGAAGCAGGACGCCCAGCGCATCGCCCTCGGCGAGGATTGGCGGATCGAGGTGACGGACCAGACGGGGCTGATCCTGTTCCAGATGACGTTCCTGGTGGTCGAATCCCCGGTCATGCGGCGGCATTCCGGCACCGAGCGCTGAGCCGGCCCCGGGTCCGGCCGGTCGCCCGGTTCAGGCCGGCACTTTCCGGACGTCGAAGCTCGGGCCCTGGGGCGTCATCCGGTCGGTGGTGACGATGCGCTCGTCGGCACCGACGATCCCGAGGCTGACGTCGCGGTCCGGCAGGATGACGGTGGTGCTCTTGTTGACGTGGACCAGCACGTGCCGGCGCAGGGGCACCGAGGCCACGGCCCAGCGCCTGAGCTGCCCGTAATAGGGCTCGCGCCGCCAAGCGTTCGCCTGTCCGGGATCGACCTGCACGTTCATGTTGCGGGTGAGCGGATCGAGGCTCAGCACCATCTTGGCGCGGTCCGGCTTCCATTCCGGGCCGAGCCATCCCTCCGTCATCCAGAGGCAGTGGAAGGCCCGGCAATGGTCCGGGCGGGTGGCGTGGATGGCGCAGCCCTGGCCGGCCTTCGTATGTCGGCACCACTGGCCCGCGACGCTCTCGACCGCGGGCACGTCGTAGACCTTGCAGCACAGCGTGCAGGCGCCGCAGGCGCGGCCGGGAGCGGGTTGGGCGACGTAGGCTTCCGGGTTGAGCATCGGTCGGGCGCGGCGAGGGGCGGTGCTGGAGTAGCGCTGGCGGCATGCGTCCGGCAACGGCCGGACGCGGATCCTCCGGGCTACCTGACGGGGCATCGGGTCGGTAGTGTGGCGGCGGTCACCCGCGCACGAGGACCTTGCGAACCATGCTCTCGAACCTCGCGACCCGCGACGTCGAAACCCTCCTCCATCCCTACACCAACCTGTCGACGCACCGACAGACCGGCCCGCTGGTGCTGGAACGGGGCGAGGGCGTGCATGTCTACGACACCGAGGGACGCTCCTACATCGAGGGCATGTCCGGCCTGTGGTGCACGGCGCTGGGCTACTCCAACGCGGAGCTCGTGGAGGCGGCCCGGGCGCAGATGGCGCGCATGCCCTTCACGCACCTGTTCTCCGGCCGCAGCCACGATCCGGGCATCGAGCTCGCCGAGACGCTGAAGGAGCTGATGCCGGTCCCGACCTCGAAGATCTTCTTCACCTCCTCGGGGTCGGAGGCCAACGACACGCAGGTCAAGCTGACCTGGTACTACAACAACGCCCTGGGGCGGCCGCAGAAGAAGAAGATCATCGCCCGCCAGAAGGGCTACCACGGCGTCACGGTCGCGAGCGCCTCGATGACCGGGCTCGCCGCGAACCACGCCGACTGGGACCTGCCGCTGCCGGGCTTCCTGCACGTCTCGCCCGCGCACCACTACCGGGGCGCCGAGCCGGGCGAGACCGAGGAGGCCTACTCGGCGCGCCTCGCCGCCGAGCTGGAGGAGACGATCCTGCGCGAGGGGCCGGAGACGGTCGCGGCCTTCATCGCCGAGCCGGTGATGGGCGCGGGCGGCGCGATCGTGCCGCCGCGGGGGTACTTCGCGGCGATCCAGGCGGTGCTGGCCAAGTACGACGTCCGCTTCATCGCCGACGAGGTGATCTGCGGCTTCGGCCGGCTCGGCACGTGGTTCGGCAGCGAGGCGCTGGGGGCCCGGCCCGATTCGATCTCCTTCGCCAAGGCCCTGACCTCGGCCTACATGCCGCTCGGCGGCGTGAGCATCGACGAACCGCTCTACGAGGCGCTGATCGGCCAGAGCGAGAAGATCGGCACCTTCGGCCACGGCACCACCTATTCCGGGCACCCGGTGGCCGCCGCGGTGGCCCTGAAGGCGATCGAGATCTACCGCCGCGACCGGGTGATCGAGGGCGCGGCCGAGAAGGCGCCGCAGTTCCAGCGCCGTCTGTCGGCGCTCGCCGGGCACGACATCGTGGGCGAGGCCGGCGGCCTCGGGCTGATCGGCGGCCTGGAGATCGTCGCCGACAAGGCCAGCAAGCGGCAGTACGACCCGAAGAAGGGCGTGGCCGCCCGCTGCGTCGCCTTCGCGCAGGGCGAGGGGCTGATCGTGCGGGCGCTCGCCGGGGACCGCGTCGCCGTCTGCCCGCCGCTGATCATCGCGCCGGACGAGATCGACGCCCTGTTCGACCGGCTCGGACGGGCCCTGGACCGGACCCGCGACTGGATCCGCGCCGAGGGGCTGGAGGCGATGCCGGGCTGAGGACCGCCCCGCGCGCGTCGCGGCGCGGGCGCGGACCCCGGCCGCGGCGGTCGCCTGCCGCCGTCACACCGCGTCGCGCGGCGCGTCCGGCAGCGCGGCCGCCTGGAGCCCCGCCGCGGTCAGCGGCGTGATGCGGAGCGTGGTGATCCGGTTCTTGGCCTTCCGCAGCACCTGGAAGCGGAAGCCGTGGAAGTTGAAGGCGGTGCCCTGGTCCGGGATGGTCCGCGCCTCGTGGATGACGAGGCCGGCGATGGTGGTCGCCTCCTCGTCGGGCAGGTCCCAGTCCATGGCCCGGTTCAGGTCGCGGATCGGCACGCCGCCGTCCACGTTCACCGACCCGTCCCCCTGCGGGCGCACGCCCGAGACGGTGACGTCGTGCTCGTCGGCGATGTCGCCGACGATCTCCTCCAGGATGTCCTCCAGGGTCACGAGCCCCATCACCTCGCCGTACTCGTCGACCACGAGGGCGAAGTGGGTCTTCTTGGTCAGGAAGGCCTTGAGCTGGGCGCGCAGCGACGTCGTGCCCGGCACGAACCACGTCTCCAGGGCCAGCGCCTCGACCTTGAGGCCGGAGGCGTCGCCGCCCGCGGCGTCGAGCGCCCGCAGCAGGTCCTTGGCGTGGAGGACGCCGACGATGTTCTCGGGCGTGCCGCGCCACAGCGGCATGCGGGTGTAGGGCGAGGCCAGCACCGCCCGGACGATGTCCTCGGAGGGCTGGTCGGCGTCGATCGCCCGCATCTTCGTGCGGTGGACCATCACGTCGGAGACCGACAGGTCCGACAGGTCGAGGAGGCCGCCCAGCATGTCGCGCTCGGCCTTGGCGACGCCGCCCTCCCGGTGCATCAGCGCCACCTGCCCGCGCAGCTCCTCGGCGGCGGTGAGGATCGACTGGTGCTCGCCGATGGTGACGCCGAACGGTTTCAGCATCACCCGCACGACGTGCTCGATGGCGATGGCCAGCGGGCCCATCAGCGCCACCGCGAAGGCCACCGGGCGGGCGGTGAGCAGGGCGGCCTTGTCGGGTTTGGAGATCGCCAGCGTCTTCGGCAGCACCTCGGCGAAGACGATGACAAGCACCGACATGCCGACCGTCGCGTAGATTACGCCGCTCTTGCCGAACAGCGCCGTGAGCACGCTGGTGGTGAAGGCCGAGGCGCCGATCGCCACGATGTTGTAGCCGATCAGCATCGCGCCGATGAAGCGCTCGCGGATCGCCAGGATGCGGTTGACGATCGCGGCGCGCGGGTCGCCCGCCTGCTCCAAGGCGTGCATTCGGGCCCGCGAGGCGGCGGTGAAGGCCGTCTCCGCGCCCGCGAAGAAGGCCGAGAGCAGCAGCGAGATCGCCACGATGCTCGCGGCGAACCACAGGTCGATATGGGTTTCCATCGGGTCCGTCAGGCACGCCTCGCGCGGCTTGTCGGCCGCCCATATAGCGCCTCCTGCGACTTATTGCGCGCCGATCGGGCGCACCGTCCACGTTCCCCAGTAGACGGGCCGCCCGTACAGGCTCGACGCGTCGCGCCCGGAGGCGGTCGGGGCGAGCCGGTCGAGCCAGGTCAGGAAGCCCGCTTTGTTCGGGTAGATCGCCGGCGTGTCGAGGTTGCCCTCCGCGTCGGTCATCCAGAAATGCGCGCTCCGGTCGTACCGGCCGCTGCCGTCGCCCCCCGAGCGCAGCCCGAGATAGGCGGCGGAGCGGCCCGCCTCCACCGGATCGGCGTAGAGTTTGAGGGCGCCGATCCCGTCGAGGTTCAGGTCGGCCGTGTATTGCAGGCAGATATCCGCCACCGGGCCGCCCGGGGCGTTGGCGGGCCGCTGGCACGTGTAGGAGACCGCCCAGCGCTGCATGCCCTTGGCGCGGGCCACCCGCACGAGGGTTCCGGGCGGCAGCGGCCCGGCAAGCTTGCGCGCCGTCGACCAGACCTTCGGCCCCGACAGGTTCTGGGCGGTGCGCAGGAACAGCCCGGTGCGGCGCTTCTCAGGGGCGAGGCCGCAATCCTCGGGCAGCACGTCGGTGTAGACGTAGTGATAGGTGCGGTCGACGACGCTGATCGAGCCGGCGAGCCCGTGGGTCTCGAAGGCCGGCGCCGTGCAGGCCGACGTGACCGGCTTGCCCGCCTCGTCGACCACCGCGGCGGGGACGGGCGGGTCGGCGCGCCGGCCGCGGCCGGCGCCCGCTTCGAACGGCGTCCAGGCCAGCCCGTAGCCGTCGGCGGTGCGGGTCCGGATCTCGAAGGTCTGGAAGTCGAGGGTGCGCGCCTCGATCTGGACGCGGCGCCGGACGTCGGCCGGGCCCGTCGCCGGCGCGTCCGGCTCCGCCCGCCGGCGCCGACGCCGGCCGCGGCGCTCGGGCTCGGCCGCGTCGCCGCCGGCGACGCCCACGCGCTCCTGCCCGAGCAGGAAGACGTAGCTGTAGGCCTCGCCGGCCCAGGTCCGGCCCGTCACGGCGATGGGGTCGCGCGGGCCGATGCCCTCCGCGGACGGCGTCGGCTCGGACCAGCCGCGCGTCCGCGCGCGCTCCTCCGGCAGGTCGACCCAGAACCGGTCGGCCGAGGGCGGCAGCGTCGTGACCAGGGCCTCGAAGGTGCGGCCGGTGCGCAGGGCGCCGCCGTCGCGGCTGTCGGTGGCGCGCCGCTCCGGGCACGGCTCGTCCCGGCGGGACGCTACCGGTGTCTGGCCCTGGAACACGGCCTGGAGCGGGCCGGGCGCCTCGGAGCGGGCGAGCCGCAGGATCTGCACGCCGCGCACGAAGGCGCAGGGCGCCGGCGCGATCAGGACGCCCTCGGCCTCCGAGCCCTCGCGGCAGATCTCGAGCGCGCCGCCGCCGGTCAGGAAGCAGCTCGGCGCGCTGCCCTCGTAGCCCGCGGACCGGGCCTCGGCGGACCGCGTCCCGATCAGCGCCGATCCGGCCAGGGCCGACAGGCCCGCCAGGGCGACGAGGCGCCAGCGGCGCCCGCCCGGGCCGCGGGAGGCGCCGTCGCGTGCACAGGGAATGACGGTATCGGCAGGCGATGTCCGGGCAGTCTTTGTAGAAACCACGTCTATCGCCAATGTCGATCCAGATGTCGGAACAGTCTCGAAGCCTCTATCTCACGGTCGCGGAGCCGGAAAGTGGCGCGGACCACGCAACCCGCCTTCGATGGGGATGGGGCGAACCCGGCGCCCGCTCGCCCGTTGTCGCGGCTTGAGGGCCCCGCTTGCCCGACCCCGTCAGCGTCCGGAGATCAGCGCATGGATATCGCCGTCGAGACCGTCACCGACATCGTCATGCGGCTGCGCGCCATCGAGGTGAAGGAGGGCAACACCGACCCGGATTCGGGCTCGAACCCGATCGACGACGGCGCCACCGACGTCCTGGTCTCCGGCACCGACGACGCGACGGAATCCGAGGTCCGGGGCCTGATCGCCGGGCTCGACGACGATTCCCGGGCCGAGCTGCTCGCCCTCCTCTACGTCGGTCGCGGCGACATGGAGCCGGAGGAGTGGAGCGAGGCGGTGCGCTTCGCCCGCGAGCGCGAGGCCGCCGGCGAAGGGGCCGTGCGGGAGCTGCTCGGCAGCCCCGACGCCGGCGATCTCCTGGAGGAGGGCCTCGACGCGATGGGGCTCAGCCCCGAACTGCCGCAGGCCTGAGCGCCCGGACGGGGGCCGGTCGCCATGGCCTCGCGCGCGCGCAGGGGCGCCACGAAGGCGCTGCGGGTCCTCACGCGGCCGGTCCGCCGCGCGCAGGGCCATGGCGGCAAGGGCCGCGGCGGGCTCGTGGTCGAGCCCTACCGCGGCTACGGGTCACGGGACGAGGTGTTCCTGATCGGCCGGGTCTTCCGGCAGTCGCCGGGGATACCCGGCGAGGATCCCGAATCCCTGCGGGCGCAGTGGCGCGACCTGCGCCGCCGCATCGCCCGGCGGACGATCGCCGGCGCGGGCATCACCGCCCGGTTCGGCGACGATGCCGTGCGGGTCGAGACCGACCGGGACGGCTATTTCCGCGTGCACCTGCACCCGCGCTCGCCTCCGGCCGAGACGGGTGACTGGCACGCGGTCGAACTCCGCCTCGAGGCCGATCCGCCGATCCCCGCCGAGGGCGCGGTGTTCATCCCGCCCGACCGCTGCCGCTGCGTCGTGGTCAGCGACATCGACGACACGGTCATGCGCACCGGCGTCGCCAACAAGCTCAAGATGCTCTGGCGCCTGTTCGTGGAGGATGCCGAGAGCCGGGTCGCCTTCCCGGGCGTCGCCGCCCTCTACCGCGCCCTCCACGCGGGCGCCGGCGGCGACGAGGGCAACCCGATGCTCTACGTGTCCCGCGCGCCCTGGGGCCTCTACGAGATGCTGTCGGAGTTCTTCCAGCGCCACGGCATCCCGGCGGGGCCCGTGCTCTTCCTGCGGGAATGGGGCCTCTCCTGGACCCACCCGCTGCCGCGCCGGGCCACCGACCACAAGCACGCGCTGATCCGGCACATGCTCGCTCTCTACCGCGACCTGCCCTTCGTGCTGATCGGCGACAGCGGCCAGCACGACCCGGAGGTCTACGCGCAGATCGTCGAGGAGAATCCCGGGCGGGTGCTGGCGGTCTACATCCGCAACGTGTCCCGCGGCTCCGCGCGGGTGGAGGAGATCGTCCGGCTCGCCGGCGCCGTCGCCCGGGCCGGATCGAGCCTCGTGCTCGCCGCCGACAGCGTCGCCATGGCCGAGCACGCGGCCGCCATCGGACTGATCGCCCCCGGGGCGGTGGCCGGTGTCGCCGACGAGCACGCGGCGGCGGCCGAGACCAGGCCGCGTCGGGAGACCGCCCGGATCACGCCGGAGCCGTCGGGCGTCGCCGGCGCGGCCGAGGACCCGATCGGGCCGGAGGCGATCGCCGAGGCCCTCGCCGGCGACGGCGCCGTGCCGGCGACCCTGGTGGTCGAGCCGGAGACGCCGGCCGCGCTCCCGCGGCTCGGTGCGTGACCGCGCGGCCGCGATCGTCACCCGGGCGGCTGTCGCGGGCCGCCCGCTCCGATAGGTATCGGCCGAGCGCGGCCGGCATCCGCCGAGACGGGTCGCGGAACGGGCTGCCGCGGGAGGAATCGAGATGCGCCTGAGCCTGTCCGCGCTGCTGATGATCGCCTGCGGCACCCAGGCCGCCTTCGGGCAGGCCGCGCCCGCGGAGCGGGCCATGCCGCGCTTCGCCCAGCTGGAGGCCGAGATGGGCGCGGCCAACGCCGCCCCGGGACCGCGGACGGTGCCGGCCAAGGTCGTGCCGGTCCCCGACACGACGAGCCCGCAATTCCGCACCACGGTGGCGGCGCCCTACCGGGTGCCGGCCTGGAACGCGAACCCGCCGGACGCCGCGGCCTGGAAGGCGCTGGTCGACAAGCTCGCTGCCGCCGGAGCCGCCACCCTGCCGGCGCTCCGCGAGAAGCTGGGCGTCACCAGCGAGGCCGCGGTGATCGGCGGCGTGAAGGCCTTCGTGATCCAGCCCCGGCAGATCCCCGAGGCCAACCGCGACCGGCTCCTCCTGCACATCCACGGGGGCGGCTACGTCTATAATCCCGGCGAGGCCGGAACGCTGGAGGCGATCCTGATGGCCGGCCTCGGCGGCTACAAGGTGATCTCGGTGGATTACCGCATGCCGCCGGACGCGCCCTACCCGGCCGCCATGGACGACGCGACCGCCGTGTGGCGGGCCATGCTGTCCATGCAGAAGCCGCGGAACATGGCGGTGTTCGGCACCTCAACGGGCGGCGGGATGACCCTGGCCCTGATGCTCCGCGCCAAGGCCGAGGGGCTGGCGCTGCCCGCGGCGATCGGTCTCGGAACGCCCTGGTCGGACATGACCGAGACCGGCGACAGCTACCGGACCAACGAGTGGCTCGACAACGTGCTCGTCAGCTATTCCGGCTACCTGACGCCGGCCGCCAAGCTCTACGCCGCCGGCCGCGACCTGAAGGACCCGCAGCTCTCGCCGATCTACGGCGACTTCGCCGGCCTCCCGCCCGCGATCCTGGTCACCGGCACCCGCGACCTGTTCCTGTCGAACACGGTGCGCACCCACCGGAAGCTGCGCGCCGCCGGGATCGAGGCGTCGCTGCAGGTGTTCGAGGGCATGTCCCACGCGCAGTACCTGTTCACGCCGGACGCGCCCGAAACCAGGGAGGTCTTCGGAGAAATGGCGCGCTTCTTCGACGATCATCTGGGTCGCTGAGGCGCGGCGGCGCGGGCTCGCGCGGAGTTCGTGCTCACGAAATGGTGCAATGCAGCATCTCGGTGGTGAGGGTTCACATCCGGGCCGCGATACCTAGGTTCGGCCCCTCGCAGCCGGTCCACGCTCCTCGAGCCTCCTGGAGGCCATCCGTGCAAACCTACACCCTCGCCATCGCCGACGGCGTCCTGTTCGCCTGCCTGCCCGACGAGGCCGACATCTCGGCCGCGATCACCGACGCGACCGCGACCAACTACGGGTTCGGCCTCAGCCTCGACATCGTCCGCGGGGCGACCCTGACCGACGCGGCCCGTCCCGAGGACGAGGTCGTGTGGCAGGAAGGGCCGGACAGCGAGCTGCTCGACGCGCAGGGGCGGCGCTACCGCTACGCCGTCCGCCGACCCTGCTGACGAAAGCCCGGCGCGGACCTGACACCGGGACGCCCGCCGGTGCTACGCTCCGCCGATGGAGCGGCACGCGACAGGGGCGGGACGGTGGGGCGGGCTCGCCCGATTCCTCGTCCTCTACGCGGCGCTCTACGGCGCCTACGGGGTGCTGTCGCCGGTCCTGCCGGGCTTCCTCGCCGCGCGCGGCCTGACGCCCGGCGAGATCGGCCTCCTCCTCGCCGCCGCGGGCGTCCTGCGTCTCGCGGTCGGGCCCCTGGCCGGCGCCTTCGCCGACCGCCACCGGGCCGGGCGATCCGTCCTGGCGGCGAGCCTCGCGCTGGCCGGGCTCAGCGCCCTGGCGCACCTGCCCGGCGCCGGGCTGGCGCAGCTGATCGGGCCGGCGCTCCTCTACGCGGCAGGCACCGCGGCCCCGGCGCCCCTCGCCGACGCGCTGGCCCTGGCCGCCGCGCGCGGCGGCGCGGCGTTCCAGTACGGCTGGGTCCGCGGCGCGGGCTCGGCCGCGTTCATCGCCGGCACCGCCGCGGCCGGCTGGCTGATCGGCCTCTACGGCCTCGCCGCCGCCCTCGTGGCGAGCGGCGGCCTGTTCCTGGCCGCCGGCGCGGCCGCCCTGGCGCTGCCCGCCGGCCCTGGCGGCGCGGCGCGGGCCGGGGCGCCGTGGCACGGCTTCGCCGCCCTGGTGGCCCTGCCGCGCTTCCGCCGCACGGTGCTGGTCGCCGCCCTGGTGATCGGCGCGCACGCGATGCACGACGGCTTCGCCATGATCCTGTGGCGGTCCGCCGGGATCGCGGCGACCACCGCCGGCCTGCTCTGGTCGGTCTCGGTGGCCGCGGAGGTCCTGGTCTTCCTGCTGGTCGGACCGCCCCTGCTGGCGCGGATCGGCCCGGCGACCGGCATCGCGGTTGCGGCCTGCGCGGGGGGGCTGCGCTGGGCGGTGCTGGCATCCACGACCGCGCTTCCCTGGCTCGCCGCCGCCGAGTCCCTGCACGGGCTGAGCTTCGCCCTCCTGCACCTCGCCTGCCTCAGCCTCATCGAGGCGTCGACGCCGGCCGATCTCCGGACGACCGCGCTGGCGCTCTACGGCACGCTGGGCCTCGGCCTGTCGGGCGTCGCCGCGACCCTCGCCTCCGGGGCGCTCTACGGGGCGTTCGGCGCATCGGCCTTCTGGGCGATGGCGGCGCTGAGCCTCGCGGCCCTGCTGCTCGTGCCGGCGCTGCGGGATCGCTGAAGCGGCGGGTTCTTTTCCCGCGCCTATGGTACGGACCCGGAACGGACCCGCCCGAAAAGCCCCGCATGCCCGCCGTCGCCGAGATCCTGATCCCGCTCGCCCTCGATACGCCCTACAGCTACGTGGCGCCGGCCGGGCTCGACCTCGCCCCGGGCGACGTGGTGCAGGTGCCCCTCGGCCCGCGCGAGATCGTCGGGGTGGTCTGGGGCGTCGCCGAGACGCCCGGCGGCTCGAACCTGCGGCCCGTGACCGGCCGCCTCCCCTACCCGCCGCTGTCGGAGCCGCTGCGCAGCCTCGTCGACTGGATCGCCCGCTACACGCTGGCGCCGAAGGGCTCGGCGCTCGCCATGGTCCTGCGGCTGCCCGACGAGGCGGCCGCCGGCGAGACCGCCCGCGTCGCCGTGCGCCTCACCGACAAGCCCCCGTCCCGGCCGACCCCGGCCCGCACTAAGGTGCTCGCCGCGGCGGCCGACGGCGCCCTTCGCGGCAAGAGCGCGCTCGCCAAGGAGGCCGGCGTCTCGCTCTCGGTGGTCGACGGGCTGATCGACGACGGCGTCCTCGAGACCGTCGCGGTCGAGCCGGAGCCGGTCGCGCCGCGGCCCGACCCGGACTTCCCGCGGGCGCCGCTCTCGCCCGCCCAGGCCGAGGCGGTGGCGGCCCTCGTCGCCCCCTTCCCGTGGGACCGGCCGCAGCCGCGGGAATCCGACGATCTCCGCCCGGTCCTGCTGGAGGGCGTCACCGGCTCCGGCAAGACCGAGGTCTATTTCGAGGCGGTGGCCGCCTGCGTCCGGGCCGGGCGGCAGGCCCTGATCCTGATGCCCGAGATCGCCCTGACGGCGCAGTTCCTCGACCGGTTCGCCGCCCGGTTCGGGGTCCGGCCGGCGGCGTGGCATTCCGGGATCGGCGGCAAGCGGCGCGAGCGCCTGCGCGCCGCCGTGGCCGAGGGCGAGGCGCTCGTGGTGGTCGGCGCGCGCTCGGCCCTGTTCCTGCCCTTCGCGCGGCTCGGCCTGATCGTGGTCGATGAGGAGCACGAGACCGCCTACAAGCAGGAGGACGGCGTCCATTACCACGCCCGCGACATGGCGGTGGTGCGCGGGCGCCTCGAGGGCTGCCCGGTCGTCCTGACCTCGGCGACGCCCGCGATCGAGACCCGCGTCAACGCCGCGCGGGGGCGCTACCGGCACGTCCTGCTCCCCGAGCGCTTCGGCGGCCGGCGCCTGCCCGACATCGCCGCCATCGACATGCGCCTCGACCAGCCCGAGCGCGGCCGCTTCCTGAGCCCGCGGCTGGTCAACGCGGTGAAGAGCACCCTGGAGCGCGGCGAGCAGGCGCTGCTGTTCCTCAACCGCCGGGGCTACGCGCCGCTGACCCTCTGCCGCGCCTGCGGCCACCGCTACCAGTGCAAGAACTGCTCGACCTGGCTCGTGGAGCACCGGTTCCGCCGGGCGCTGGTCTGCCACCAGTGCGGCTACGCGGAGCGCCGGCCGGAGGCCTGCACCGAGTGCGGGACCTTCGACAATCTCACCGCCTGCGGGCCCGGCGTCGAGCGGATCGCCGAGGAGGCGGCCGAGATGTTCCCGGACCGGCGCATCGTCGTCCTGTCGAGCGACTTTCCCGGCGGCGCCGAGCGTCTGCGCCAGGAACTCGAGGCGGTGGCGGCCGGCGCGTGCGACGTCGTGATCGGCACGCAACTCGTGGCCAAGGGCCACAACTTCCCGTTCCTGACGCTGGTCGGCGTCCTCGACGCCGATATCGGCCTGACCTCGGGCGACCCGCGGGCGGCGGAGCGCACCTTCCAGTTGCTCCAGCAGGTCACCGGGCGCGCCGGACGCGGCGAGAAGCCCGGGCGCGCCCTGGTCCAGACCTACCAGCCGGACCACCCGGTGATCGCGGCGCTCCTCTCGGGCGACGCCGAGCGCTTCTACGCGGAGGAGATCCAGGCCCGCGAGGCGGCGGGCCTGCCGCCGTTCGGGCGGCTCGCGGCCCTGATCGTCTCGGCGAGCGAGCGCGAGGTCGCGGAGGCGCACGGGCAGGCGCTCGCCCGCGCCGCCGAGCCGCCGGAGGGCGTGATGGTCCTGGGCCCCGCCGAGGCGCCCCTCGCCCTGGTGCGCGGCCGCTACCGGTTCCGGCTGCTCGTGAAGACCGAGCGCAACGTCGATCTCCAGGCCTACCTGCGCGCCTGGATCGCCCGGGGACCGAAGGTGCGGGGCAACGTCCGGGTCGCCATCGATGTCGACCCGCAGAGCTTTTTGTAGGAGACTTCGCGGGCCTCCCGGTTTCGTGAACGCCGGTTCGCCGTCGGGAGGCACGTCAGAGCGAGGGTCCGGAGCCATACCGGTTCGTCCCGCGATCGGGTATGGCTCAGGTCACGGGCGGCGGACCCTGGTCGGAGACCGGCTACGGGACGCATGCGGTTCCCGGAGGAGCGATCAGTGCTGACCTACACCAAGACGCCGGATTCGAATGTCGCCGAGATCGTGGTCGACGGGAAGATCACCGACGAGGAGATGAACGCGGCGATGACCGCGATGAAGGCCGACCTCGACAAGGGCGGCAAGATCAAGCTGCTCGAGGATATCCGCGCCTTCGAGGGCATGGAGCCCGCGGCCTTCTTCAAGGACCCGCGCTTCGGCATCTCGATGATGAAAAGCATCAGCCACGTCGCCCTGGTGACGGACGCGCCCTGGCTGAAGGCGCTGGCCGAGACCTTCAACTTCGTGTCGCCGACCCAGATCAAGGTGTTCGAGCGCGCCCGCATCGACGAGGCGCGGAGCTGGCTCGCCGCGGCCGCCTGAGCGACCTCAGTCGGCCTGCGCGGTGCGGGTGTCGCTGCGCCGCGCGGTCCAGTGGCCCGAGCACAGGGACGAGACCTTCCAGGTGCCGGCGCCGCTGCCGGCCTGGAGTCGGCCGGTGCCGGTGCCGCTCGCTGTCCCGTTGCTGACCGTGATGCCGACGCTGCCGTCGGGCCGCACGTGGCCGTTGACCTGCGCCCCGGCGCTGCCGGAAATGAGCTGCACCTGCCCCTCGCGGATCGCGAGCGCGTAGGTGTAGCGGGCGCTGCACAGGCCGCTCTCCGTCACCAGCTCCACCGACCACCGCCCGTTATGCGCGCTCGGCCCCGCGCTGGCGGGCAGGCACGTCGGGAGGAGAAGGCCGGCGGCGAGGGCCGCGACCGCGGTCAGCTTGGTCATGCGATGCAATCTTTCAGCGAAGCGGACACCGCCGGAAGCGGCGTGCACGGTCAGAATCATCGATCGAGGATGACTCGACGCTGAACGATGGAAGCGGCAAGAGTATGGCTGCCTCCCGCCTGTTCAAGATAGATTACGGCCGACAGTCCCCCGGCCAATAGTCAAGCTCGTTGCGGACGATGCTGTGGACTGATCTGCCGACCGGAGCGTCCAAGTCTCCGCTCATCACGGAGGAGACGGAGGCGGCCGAGGTCCTGCTCGCGCATGTCGAGGATCGCCGGGCCCGCGGGAAAGCGCCCGCCAGACCGCGGCCGAACCTGCCCGCGCGGGAGAGCCTCGGGCGCCTCGGGGCGGGCCGGCGATTGAGCAACCTGCCTCGATCGGGCCGGGCGGGCTCCACGATCGGATCCGTCGGCGGGCGCGGGCAGCCGACCAGCGCGCCGCGCCGCCCTCTCGGGTTGTGACGGGCCGCGCGGGACGGCCGGAGCGACTCGCGGTGCTCAGTCGGTGAGCGGCCGGGCTTCCTCGGGCAGCATGATCGGGATCCCGTCGCGGATCGGGTAGGCGAGCTTCGCCGAGCGGCTGATCAGCTCCTGCCGGGCCGAATCGTATTCCAGGGTGCCCTTGGTCAGCGGGCAGACCAGGATCTCCAGGAGCTTCGGGTCGACGCGGGTCGCCTCGACGGGGGCGGTGAGATCGTTGGACATCGGTAGGGCAACCTATTGCATCGGCGACTCGGGACCCGAGCCGCGAACCAGTTCCATCTGCGTGACCGCGATCAGGATCTCGGCCCGGGTCTTCAGGTCGGGAGCCTCCAGCATCGCCTGCTTCTCGCGCACGCCGAACGGACTCATCATGCACAGGGCGTTGACCAGCGCCTCGTCGGGCGCCTCGTCGATCCCGGCCCAGTCCACCTTGAGGTCGTTCGACTCCACGAAATCGCGCAGCGCCTTGAGGACGCCCTCGCGGTCGACCTGCTCCTCGCCCGCCCGCGGCTCGAAGTCCACCGCGAACTCGTCGTAGGAGACGTGGCAGCGGCGATAGGGGCCGATCGAGGCCAGCTCGCTCTCGACCCGGAACCGGGTGACGCCGGTGAGCGAGATCAGGTACCGGCCGTCGCCGGTCTCGGCGTACTGGGTCACGCGGCCCGCGCAGCCGACGCGGTAGAGCTTCGGATTCGATCCGCCCGACCCTTCCGGGTCGGGCTGGATCATCCCGATGATCCGGTCCGTCCGCATGGCATCGTCGACCATCGCGAGGTAGCGCGGCTCGAAGATGTTCAGCGGCATCTGTCCCCGCGGCAGCAGCAGCGCGCCGGACAGCGGGAAGACCGGGATCACGGCCGGGCAATCCGCGGGGCCCTTGTAGCTCGCATGGGTGCTCATGGCGCCTCCCAGAGGGGCCGAACGGTGGGCCGGCGCGCGAGCCGGTGCCTCACGAGAACAGAAGTGCCGAGAGCTTGCGCCGGCCGCGGATCGTGTCGGGGTCCATCACGCCCCAGGCCTCGAAGAATTGCAGCAGCTGCTTGCGCGCACCGTCCTCGTTCCAGTCCTTGTCGCGCTTGCGCAGCTCGATCAGGTGATCGACTGCCTGGCCGCGCTCGCCCCGGGCGGCGAGCCCGAGCGCGAGGTCGAACCGCGCCTGATGGGCGTCCGGGTTGGCCTCGACCTCGCGCTGCAGGCCCGCGAGGTCGCCCAGCGACGCCGCCTGCTCGGCGAGTTCCAGGGCGGCGCGGATGCCGACGAGCGCCGGGTCGCCGGCCTTCGCCTCCGGAACCATCGCCAGGACGCGCTTGGCGTTCTCGATCTCGCCCGCGTCGAGCTGCATCTTGGCGAGGCCGGCCAGCGCGGTGACGTTGTCGGGCTGCTGCTCCAGCACGGCCGCGTAGATCTCGGCGGCGCCGGCGAGGTCGCCTTCCTGGATCAGGGCCGCCGCGTCGGCGAGGGCCGCCTCGAGCGGGTCCTGCTGCGGACCGGCCACGCGCGCGATCAGCTCCTTGATCTGGCTCTCCGGGACCGCGCCCATGAAGCCGTCGACCGGCTGGCCCTTCTGGAAGACGATGACCGCCGGGATCGACTGGATGCCGAGCTGACCGGCGATCGAGGGATGCTCGTCGATGTTCATCTTCGCGAGGACGACCGCGCCCGCGGCTTCCCGGACGACCTTCTCCAAGACCGGCGTGAGCTGCTTGCAGGGCCCGCACCAGGGTGCCCAGAAATCGACCAGGACCGGCCGGTTCATCGACTCGGCGATGACATCCTGACGGAAGCTCGCGGTGGTCGTGTCCTTGATGAGGGAGCCGGTGTCGCCGGCCGGGGTACCGCCCGCGGCGAGGGTGTCGTTGAGCATCGGTCTGGCTTCGGAACCTTTTTCGTGGAGCGCCTTAAATGGGGCTTCCGCCCCGGTCTGACCAGCCCGGAGGGACGGATCCTCAGCGCGGCGGCGCGGCGGCCGGCGCGCCCGCCGCCGCCTTGGCGGCGGTCACGAACGTGCCGGCGAAGGGACGCCCGTCGGCGGTGCTGGCCTCGCAGGTGATCGCGGTGCGCCCGGCTTCCGGGGTCGAGAAGCGGCAGGCGCCGATCGCGAGGATCGGGGCGCCGTCCTTGCCCGTGGTGACGACGTTGATCGGCTGCAGCGGATCGGTCTCCTCGGTGGCCTCCTGCTGGGCGCCGTTGCCGCTGAAGCTGAGGGTCTGGCCGTCGGAGGTCGTGAAGTCGAAGCTCGTGCGGTTGCGGCTCACCGCGTTCGTCAGGACGTTGCTGCAGGCCGCGCTCAGGTCCTGTGTGCCGATGACGAGCTTCTCGCAGGTCCCTTCCAGCCGCAGTGCCGCCTGGGCGCGGGCCGCCGAGGGCAGGCTGACGAGGGCGCAGAGCAGCGCGAGGCGCAGGCTGTTGGTCATGGCGTGTCGGGCATCCTCCGGTTGAGAGCCGAACTAGGCGCGCCGCGCACGCCGTCGAGGGGCACGGCCCCCGGACCGGCGCGACGGGAGGTGTGCCGCGGACGCGCCGAACGCCCTCAACCCAGCCGCACAGGCGCGGAAGGGACGCCGGGCGGGGCGGCCCGCTAGCCCGCGAACCGCAGGGCCCGGTCGTTCGGCGCGGCGAGGTCGAGGTCCGGCCCGAGGGGCACGATCCCCGTCGGATTGATGGTCGGATGGCTCTCGTAATAGTGCCGCTTGATGTGGGTGAGGTTCACGGTCGGCGCGACGCCCGGCAGCGCGTAGAGGTCGCGGAGGTAGTTCGACAGGTTCGGGTAGTCGGCGATCCGGCGCCTGTTGCACTTGAAGTGCCCGACATAGACCGCGTCGAACCGCACCAGCGTCGTGAACAGCCGGATGTCGGCCTCGGTCAGCCGGTCCCCGCAGAGGTAGCGGCTCCGGTCGAGGCGCGCCTCGAGCGCGTCGAGTTCCGCGAACAGGGCCTCGAAGGCCTGGGCGTAGGCCTCCTGCGTCGTCGCGAAGCCGGCCTTGTAGACGCCGTTGTTCACGCGGTCGTAGACGCGGCCGTTCACGGCGTCGATCTCGGCGCGCAGGTCCGGGGGATAGAGGTCGGGGCCGGTGCCCCCGAAGGCGTCGTTCAGCATCCGCAGGATCTCGGCGGATTCGTTCGACACGATGGTGGCGCGCTCCCGGTCCCAGAGGGTGGGGACGGTGACCCGGCCGCTGTAGGACGGGTCCGCGGCCAGATAGACCTCGTAGAGGCGCCGGGCGCCGTGGATCGGGTCGGGCGTCGCGCCCGGCGTGTCGCCGAAGACCCAGCCCTCCGCGCCCATGTGCGGGTCGACCACCGAGACGGAGATCGCGTCCTCCAGCCCCTTGAGCGTCCGGCCGATCAGCGTGCGGTGCGCCCACGGACAGGCCAGGGACACGTAGAGATGGTAGCGCCCCGGCTCGCCGCGGAAGCCGCCCGCGCCGGAGGGGCCTGCCGACCCGTCGGCGGTGACCCAGTTGCGGAAGGCCGAGGCCTTGCGCTCGAAGCGGCCGCCCGTCGCGGCGGTGTCGTACCACTGGTCGCGCCAGATGCCGTCTACGAGGAGGCCCATCGTCGTCTCCGCCTGTCCGAGAGGTCCGACCGAGATGGGCCTCGCGCGGTCGGTGTGAAGGGACGCGTCCGCCCGCGAACGCCACGCAAGGCAGGCCTGCGCCCGCCTGTCTGTTGCGGTGCAGCAAAGTCCGCCATGACTCGCGTCACCCACCCGTCGCCGTGCGCGTGCCGCAGCTGCCCGACCCGGTGGGGGATCGATGGAGGTGAAGTGATGTCGTTCGCGCTGGTGCCCGTCGCCGAGGCGGCCCTGTTCACGTTCGGGTGCCTGGTGATCCACGCCCTGCGGCGCCACGCCGACGTGGTCACCGCGACGCTCGCGTGCCTCGCGACGCTCCTCGTCCTGATGATCGGCATCGCCTGCGCGCCGGAATCCTTCGCGAAGTATCAGGCGGCGAGCGTCGCCGACTTCGCCCGCCTGGATCAGGCCATCTACTGAGGCTTCGCCCCGCGGCCGACGGCGTCGAGGCCGCCGGTCCGGAGCTTCGCGAGGCGGCCGCCGGTCCCGCGCTGGCCGGCGACGGCCACGTCGAAATCGTCCTTCGGGAGCTTGGCGAGGAAGCGCTCGGCGATTTCGAACAGAAGGATGTCGGCGCGGATCCGCTCGATATAGGCCCAGTCGAGGCTCGACGACCAGACGAAGTGCACCTCACTGAAGCTCTCGGCGAGCAGCCCGGTCAGCAGGAACGGGTCGAAATGGGCGCAGGAATCGCCGAACAGGACGAGCCGGCGCGGATCGGCCGCCGGTGACGCGTTCCGGTAGACGACATGCGCGCCGACATGCACCTCCCGGTCGCGCCCTTCCGCCTCGTAGGCGGCGAGCAGCGGCCCGGTCTCGACCCGCGACGCGTCGCGCTGCAGCATGAACCGTTCCAGGCGCTCGCGCGGCCGCTCCGGCAGCTTCTCGCCGAGATCCATGAGCTGGTCCGAGACGATGCCCGGACGCGCGCCGATGTCGGCCGGCGGGATCGCCCCGAGCGCCCGCATGATCGCGCGGTAGGCCAGCAGGCAGCCCTGCGCGGTCCAGTGCGTGTCGGTGCGCAGGTAGAGCGGCACCGGCCCGTTCCGGGCGGCGCGGAGCGGGGCGAGAAGGTCGAGATAGGCCGGATGCCGGGCGAGGCTGCGGGCCAGCCGCCGGGTCGAGGCCTTGCCGGGGGCGTAGCGCAGGCCGTCGGTCTTGTCGTCGTAGACCGACAGCTTCTCCGGCACGATCACGTGCAGGCAGCGGATGCCGAGGCTCTCGGCCCGCCGCGCGCGGGCCTTGATCAGCCGTGTCCAGCCGCGCAGCAGCAGCCAGTGCCGCAGGCCGCCGTGATACCGGTCCATGACCCGGTTGGTCCCCCCCGTGAGGAATAACCAGCCGTCGCGGCCGACATGTACGCTCTCCCTGCCTGCAGACATGACGGTGCTTTAGCCGCACCGCGAGCGGGCGACTAGGCCGGACCCGGCACCGGGACCGCGCGTTCGTCAGGCATGACGCCCTCCCCTGCCCCGGCCGTCCAGACCCGCGATCGCCCGGAGCATGCCGGCGGCCCGGAGCCCATCCGCCCGGAGCCCGCCCGCCCGGCGCGGCTGTGGCGCCCGCGCCGCGTGCTGGTCATGCCCGCCGCCCTGGAGCACGCCCACGGGCGGGCCATGCTGGCCCGCGCCGAGGCGCTGGGCCTGCCGGTGGAGCGGCTGGCGTCCAACCGCCTGCCGAGCCCGCGCGAGCCGGATCCGCGCCGCGCCTACGCGGCCGCCAAGGCGACCCTCGCGCTGACGGTCGCCCCGCCGACCAAGCTGCGGCTGCAGCCGATCCCCCCCTCGGCCGACTGGCGCTTCGATCTCGCCGAGGGCTGCCCGGCCCATTGCCAGTACTGCTACCTCGCGGGCTCTCTGTCCGGGCCGCCGGTGACCCGCGCCTACGCCAATCTGGCGACGATCCTCGACACTCTCGCGGACTACGCGGGGCGCGGCGCGGTGACGTCGGCCTCCGCCGAGCGGGCGCGGGAGGGGACCACCTTCGAGGCGTCCTGCTACACCGATCCCCTCGGCATCGAGCACCTGACCGGCTCGCTCTCGGCGGCGATCCGGCATTTCGGCGCCTGGGACGCGCCGGTGCAGCTGCGCTTCACCACCAAGTTCGCCGCGGTCGAGCCGCTCCTCGACCTGCCCCACAACCGGCGCACGCGCATCCGCTTCTCGGTCAATCCGCGGGCGGCCGCGCATTACGAGGGCGGCACCGATCCCCTCGACGCGCGGCTCGCCGCCCTGGCGGCGGCGGCGCGGGCCGGCTACCCGGTCGGCCTGACCGTCGCGCCGATCCTGCCGGTCCCGGACTGGGCGGACGCCTATGCCGGGCTGGTCCGCGCCGCCGCCGACGCGCTGGCCGGCGTGCCCGATCTCGACCTCACCGCCGAACTCATCACCCACCGGTTCACGCCGGGCTCGAAGGCGGTGCTGCGCGGCTGGTATCCCGGCTCGGACCTGCCGCTGGACGAGGCGGAGCGCGTCGAGAAGCGCACCAAGTTCGGCTCGGTGAAGCACGTCTTCCCGAAGCCCCTGATGCAGGCGATGCGCGCCCATCTCACCGCCTGCCTCGCCCGCGACCTGCCGGCCGCGCGGATCCTGTACTGGACCTGAGCGCCTGCGGGCGCCATCTGGCCCCGATGACCGACGCGGACCCCCTGATCCTGACGCTCGCCTTCGACGAACCGACTTTCGCGCGGTTCGACGGCGAGCGGCGCCGCCACTTCCCGGAAGCCCTGAACCGCATCCCGGCGCACGCGACCCTGTTCCACCACCTGCCGGGCGACCGGGAGCGGGGCGTGATCGAGGCGATCACCGCCCTCGCCCGCACGGTGCCGCCGCCGGAGGTCGCGGTGACCGGCCTGCGCTTCACCGGCCGCGGCGTCGCCTACGCGCTCGACTCCGACGCGCTGGCGCGCTTCCGGGGCCGCCTCGCGCAGGAATTCGCGGCCCACCTCACCGCCCAGGACCGGCAAGGTTGGCGCCCGCACGTCACGGTGCAGAACAAGGTGTCGCCGGACACGGCCCGGGCGCTGCACGCCGACCTGTCGGCGGGGTTCGTGCCGTTCCGGTTCACCGCCCCCGGCACCCTGCTCTGGCGCTACCGCGGCGGCCCCTGGGACGCCGTCGCCCGCCTGCCCTTCGGAGAGAATGCCTGATGGATGTCGACGCGCACCGGGAGACCGCGCCATGAGGGCGCCGGGCAACCTGCGGCAGAACCGGCTGATCGAGCCCGCGATGGCGGTCTGGCTGCGGTTGCGCCTGAACGAGGTCGGTCCCCTCGTCGCCCTGCTCTGCCTGAGCATCCTTGGCTACGGGTTCTTCTACCTCGCCCACGAGGTCGGCGAGGGCTCCACCGCGGCCCTCGACCGGCGGATCCTGCTCGCCCTGCGCAACCCCGCCGATCTCGCCGACCCGATCGGGCCGCCCTGGCTCGAGGAGGCGATGCGCGACATCACCGGGCTCGGCAGCGTCTTCACCGTGCTGTTCCTGACCTGCGCGGTGGCGGCCTATCTCGGCGTGTCCGGGCGCCGACGCATCGGTCTCTACGTCCTCGCCGCGGTGGGGAGCGGCGAGCTGGTCTCGACGGTGCTGAAGATCTTCTACCATCGGCCCCGGCCTGACCTCGTGCCCCACGGCATGGAGGTGTTCACGGCGAGCTTCCCGAGCGGCCACGCCACCATGTCGGCGATCGCCTACCTGACCCTGGCGACCTTGATCGCCCGGATCGAGCGCAACCGCCGCGCCAAGGCGCTGGTCCTGGCGCTCGGGGTGAGCGTGACGCTGCTCGTCGGCATCAGCCGCATCTATCTCGGCGTGCACTGGCCGAGCGACGTCCTGGCCGGCTGGTGCATCGGCGCCGCCTGGGCGTCCCTGTGCTGGTTCGTCGCCCTGCAACTGCAGCGCCGCGGCGAGGTCGAGGCGCCCGACCCGCCGCCGCCCGCCTGAGGCCGCCGTTAAGGTAAACAGACGGTTAAGGTGGACGGGCGGGGGCGGTCCGGGCTGGATGGCGGTTGTCCCCGCAACCGAAACCGTCAGGGTCAGACGATCGTGGTCGAGCGCCGCCGCACTGCCCGACGCCGCGTCTGCCTGGGCGGGCGGCTGCGCGTCGCGGCCTTCCTCCCGGAGATCGACTGCACGGTCCGCGACGTGTCCCTCGACGGGGCGCGGGTCCGGCTGCCGGCGGAGGCCGTGCTCCCCGACTGCGTCGAGCTGTTCATCCCCTGTCGCGGCGAGGCCAGGCGCGCCTTCGTGGCCTGGCGCGCGGGCGAGTCGGTCGGCCTCGGCTTCGCCGAGACCCGCGCGGCGACGGAGCCCGAGGCGGTCGCGCGCCGGCTCGCCGCCAGCGAGGCGGAGGTGGCGCGTCTGCGCGCCGCGCTCCTCGACGGAAACAGCCCGGAGCCGGGTCGCGTTCACTGAGGGCGCGGTCCCGCCATCCGGCGGCTCCCGGCGCGGGCGGCGCCCCGGGCGCGGCCCTCCCGATCCGGCGACACGGCGAGGCACATGGCGGACGACTCCCGGCTCTCACGACGCACTCTCCTCGCGGCCGGGGGCGCCCTGGCCGGCGCCGCGGCCGGCGGCGGCGCGCAGGCCGCCGCGCCGGCCGCCCCGCCGGCCCCTTCGGTCCCGGCCGATACCGGCGCCGTGCAGGGCGGAAAGGTGATGTTCCCGAACTGGCGCGGGCCGGGCGACCGGCCGCCCGCCCCGAGCCCGGCGCCGCAGCCGCCGGGCCAGCGCGTCGGCTACTGCGTGGTGGGTCTCGGGCGCCTGAGCCTCGACGAGATCCTGCCGGCCTTCGGCGAGTCCAAGCGCGCCCGTCTCGCGGCGGTGATGTCGGGCTCGCCCGACAAGGCGAAGCTCGTGGCGCGGCAGTACGGGCTGCCGGACGACGCCGTCTACGGCTACGACGCGTGGGATCGCCTTAAGGCGAACCCCGACGTCCAGGCGGTCTACATCGTCACGCCGAACGGCGTGCACCGGGACAACGTCGTGGCGGCCGCCGCGGCCGGCAAGCAGGTCCTCTGCGAGAAGCCGATGGCGGTGACCTCGGACGAGTGCCGGGAGATGATCGCGGCCTGCGCGAAGGCCGGCGTCAAGCTGATGATCGCCTACCGGTGCCAGTACGAGCCTCACAACCGGGCCGTGATCAAGCTCGCGCGTTCGGGCGAGTTCGGCCGGCCCCGGCTGATCCAGGCCTTCAACGGCCAGACCACCGGACTGCCTGAGCAGTGGCGCCTGCGCAAGGCGCTGGCGGGCGGCGGCTCGCTGCCGGATATCGGGCTCTACTGCCTGAACACCGCCCGCGCGGTTCTCGGCGAGGAGCCGAACCTGATCCAGGCCCAGATCTACGCGCCGCCGGACGATCCCAAGTACCGCGAGGTCGAGGAGACGGCGAGCTTCACCCTCCACTTCCCGTCCGGCGTGATCGCCCAGTGCCTGACGAGCTACGGGGTCTACGAGGCGCGGAGCCTGACCCTGCACACCGGGACCGCCTCCGTCGATCTCCAGAACGCCTTCGCCTACCAGGGCCAGCGTCTCTACATCGGCCACCGCGACGGCAGGAACGCCGCCCGGGACGAGAAGGTCCTGAGCCCGAAGAACCAGTTCGCCCTGGAGCTGGACCACTTCGCGCGGTGCATCCAGGAGAACCTGCGGCCCCGCACGCCCGGCGAGGAGGGGCTGCAGGACCAGCTCCTGATGGAGGCGATCTACGAGGCCGCCCGCACCGGCGCGCCGGTCAAGGTCGGCCCGCCCCCCGGCGCCGGTTCCGGCCTCGACGTGACGCGCGGGCCGGAGCCGGAGGAGCCGTCCTGAGGGGCCTCAGAACGGCAGCAGGATGTCGACGAGCTGCTGGCCGTAGCGCGGCTGCTGCACGTCGGTGATCTGGCCCCGGCCGCCGTAGGCGATGCGTGCCTGGGCGATCTTGGCCGAGTCGATGGTGTTGTCGGACTCGATATCCTCCGGCCGCACCACGCCTGCGACGATCATCTCGCGCACCTCGAAATTGACCCGGATCTCCTGCTTGCCCTCGACCACGAGGTTGCCGTTGGGCAGGACCTGGGTCACCACCGCGGCGACGTTCGTCAGGACGGACTCGGTGCGCTGGACCGAGCCGGCCCCGTCATTGGCCATGGCCGAGGTGGCGGAGAGCAGCGCGGTGCTTCCGACGCCGAAGGACTTGCCGACCGCGTTGTTCTCCAGGCCCAGGGCGTTGGGCAGGCCGAAGCTCTCGGTGTTGGCCCGGGAACGCTTGGTCTCGTTGCTGATGTTGGCCTGGTCGGTGACCTTGACCTTCACGGTCAGGATGTCGCCGAGCTTGGCGGCGCGCTGGTCCTTGAAGAAGGCGCGGGAGCCGGTGCGCCACAGCGAGTTCGGCGCGTACGAGACCGGCTGCACGTCCGGCATCGGCATCCGCACCGGCTTGTAGCCCGGCTGCGCGGTCGGGTCCTCGATCGCCGACAGCGCCGGGGTCAAGCCGACCTGCGAGAGGCGGTCGGCGGTGTTGCAGGCACCGAGCGCGCCGGCGATCAGGGCGGCGGCGAGCGGGTTCAGGACGGTGCGACGGGCCATCGGGCTATCACTCTTCGACGCGTGCAGGGCGGGCGGTCAGCGCAGGGAGGCGGTCGCCTGGACGGGGGCGGCGCCGGCGGCCTGCCGGGCCGCGGGGCTGGGGCTCACCGAGACCCGGCCGGGGCCGATCACGGTGGCCTGCAGGACCTTCTTGGAGGCGACGTTGACGACGTTGACGACGGCGCCCATGCGGCCGGAATCGTTCGACAGGCCGCGCATCGACAGGCTGATGCTCGGCGTCTCGTACACGATGGTCACGTTCTCGCCGCGGGCGACCAGGTCGGGCGGGGCCGTGTCGGTGACCCGCAGCACGGTGCCGGCCGTGAGGGTGTTCTGCGCGACCTCGCCGAGGATGGTCGTGGCGCTGCCCTGCGCGTCGGGGGCGACGGATTCGCGCGGGCGCCGCTCCAGGGCGACGTCGCCCTCTCTCACCGGCTCGCCGCGGTTGAGGTTCCGGGTGAGCACCGCCACCTCGCGCAGCTCCACGACCACGCCGGAGACGCGCAGCGAGACCTGCCGCTCGCCGAGGGTGACGAGGCCCGCGACGCGGCGCGTCCGCGGATCGTAGGTCAGGTCCAGGGCCGCGGCCTGCCCTTCGAGGTCCAGCGGCGCCAGCAGGGTCGTCCCGTCGCCGTCGAGGCGGACCGCGATGTTCTGGGCGTTGAGCCCGAAGCCGGTCTCGAGGCCGCGCTTGAGCGCCGCCTCGATCTCCGGCGGCCCGAGGCGGCGGGCGGCGCGCTGCACGGCGATCTGCAGCCGGCCGCCGGTCTCCAGGCCGCTGAGGCCCAGGGCGGAGGCCGCGTCGAGGATGCGGCGGGTCTGGATCGTCCCGGTGGCGCCGAGGCTGGGCGCGCGGAACAGCGGGCGCGTGGCCAGGCGCTCGGGCGCGCCCTCGACGAGATCGGCGAGCGTCAGGACGTCGCCGCGGGCGGTGACGTCGCCGCGCAGCCGCAGGCCCTCCGCCCGCGCCATGGCCGGGATCGCCAGGGCGCCGAGGGCCGCGAAGGTGAGGAAGGCCAGCAGCGCGCGCAGGATGACGGCGGCGCCGAGGGGCATCACCCGCCGCGGGACGCGCCGCACGATCGGGCTGATGTCGTCCCCGGCCCCCGCGGCGATGCGGGGCAGGTCGAGGGTCCCGAAGTCGGGATCGAGCGGGTCGGGATGCGTGCCGGCATACATGTTCAGGGACCTGAGGCGGGGTGCGGGTCGCGCGGTTAGCTGCGGAACATCTGCGTGGTGGTGGAGAGCATCTGGTCGGCGGCGGTGACGACCTTCGAGTTCATCTCGTAGGCGCGCTGCGCGGCGATCAGGGACGAGATCTCCGTGACGGCGTTCACGTTCGCCTCCTCCAGGTAGCTCTGCTGGAGGTTGCCGAAGCCGTCGGCGCCCGGCAGGCCGCTGATCGCCTGCCCGGAGGCGGCGGTCTCGACGAACAGGTTGTCGCCGATCGACTCGAGGCCGACCTTGTTGACGAAGCGCGAGAGCTGGAACTGGCCCAGCGCCTGCGGCGCCGTCTGGCCCGGGATGTTCGCCTGCACGACGCCCGTGGCGCTGATCGTCACGGACGTCGCGTTCTGCGGCACGGTGATCGCCGGATCGAGCAGGTAGCCGTCGCGGGTGACGAGCTGGCCCTGGGCCGAGAGGTCGAAGGAGCCGTCGCGGGAATAGGCGGTCCGGCCGTCCGGCAGCGTCACCCGGAAGAACCCGTCGCCGCGGATCGCGACGTCGTAATCCTTCTCGGTCGAGGACAGCGTCCCCTGCGACATCACCCGGGCCGTCGAGGTGGTCTTCACGCCCGAGCCGAGGCTGAGGCCCGCCGGGAGCTGGGTGTTCTGCTGCGAGGTCGAGGCGCCGGCCCGGCGCATGTTCTGGTAGAGTAGATCCTGGAAGTGCACCTGCTGGCGCTTGTAGCCGGTGGTGCGCAGGTTCGCGATGTTGTTGGAGATGACCTGGACGTTGAGTTCCTGGGCCGCCATGCCGGTGGCGGCGGAGTAGAGGGCGCGCATCGGTCAGGCCTCCTCAGGCGACGTCGGCGAGGCGGCGGATCGCCGTGCCCCGCAGGTCGTCGAGGCGCGAGATCATGCTCGACACCATGGCGTAGGTCCGGTTCACGTCCATGAGCCGGGTCATCTCGATCACCGGGCGGACGTTGGAGCGCTCCAGCGACTCGGGTTCCAGGCGCCCGTCGATCCCGGCGGGGCGGGCGGGCTCCGGCGAGGCGTAGAGGTTGGTCCCCTCGTTGGTCAGCCGCTGCGGGTTGGCGAAGGTGACGAGCTTGATCCGCCCGCGGATGCCGAGGTTGGTCGACACGGTGCCGTCGGGGCCGATGGCGAGGCCGGTCTCCTGCGGGTTGATGCTGATCGGGCCGCCCTCGCCCACGACCTTGTAGCCGTCGCTGGTGACGAGCGTGCCCTGCGCGTCGAGCTCGAAGGCGCCGTTCCGGGTGTAGCGCTCGCCCTGGGGCGACTGCACGGCGATGAAGGCCGAGCCCTTGACCGCCACGTTGAGCGGGTTGCCGGTCTGCTCGATCGGGCCCTGCCCGAGGTCGAGGCTGGTGCCCTGGTCGATGACGTAGGACAGGCGCCGGTCGGGCCGGGCGAACGAATCCGCGCTCGCCACCGGCATCAGGTATTCCTCGAAGCGGGTGTTCCGCGCCTTGAAGCCCGTGGTCGAGACGTTCGCCATGTTGTTGGCGATCACGTCCAGCTCCCGCTGGAGCGCCATCTGGCTCGACACGCCGACGAAGAGGGCATTCTGCATCGTGGACTCTGGGACTCGCGGGCCGCGGAGGCGGCAACGATCCATTCAGCATCCGCTGTGCCAAACCCGTCTGTGGCAAATTTTAGCGGTGTGACAGGGACTTGGTTAGCGACGCTCGCGTGTCGCGGCGGCGCGGGGGCTGCGCCGCGGCAAACCTGACCCGGCAGGAATTGCCTCCTTAACGGCGCGTTAACCGTGATGCTCCGATATCCAGGTGTACCTGGCGCGCGGTCTCCCGCGAGAGAGCATTATTCCATGGCCAAGACGCCGAAAAAGGCCTCCGCCGAGGACGGCGAGGCCAAAGCCGAGGGCGCCCCGAAGGGCAAGAAGAAGCTCATGATCATGGTGGCCCTCGCGGTTCTGATCGCGGGCGGCGGCGCGGGCGCCTTCCTGATGATGCGCGGCGGCGGTCAGGGCGACGGCAAGGAAGCCGCGCAGGGCGGCGGCCATGGCGGCGGGCACGGCGACGCCAAGGGCGCCGGCCCGGACGCCAAGAAGGCCGTGGTCTTCGTCGACGTGCGCGAGATGCTCCTCAACCTCTCTCCCGAGCTGCCCCAGGACAAGGCCAAGTACGCGAAGGTCCGGATCTCGCTGGAGCTGAAGGACGCCAAGGTCGAGGAGGAGGTGAAGCCCCTGATGCCGCGGGTCGAGGACGCGCTGCAGGTCTACATGCGCGAGCTGCGCGCCAGCGACATCACCAACTCGATGGGCCTGTTCCGGCTGCGCGAGGAGCTTCTGCGCCGGATCAACATCGCCCTGTACCCCGCCAAGGTCGACGCGGTGCTGTTCAAGGACGTGATCGTCCAGTGAGCGCGCCCGCGACCCTGCCCCGTCCATCGCGCGCCGCGCCGCGCCGGACCCCGATCGAGCACGCCTGATGGAACCCGAGGACGAACTCCCCGAGGACGACTGGTCGGCAGCCCTCCTGGAGCAGGGGGCCGAGGGCGGCGACACGTCGCTGGCCGAGGAGTGGGGCGCGGCGCTCGCCGAGCAGGGCACCACGCGCAACGCGGGCGACGTCGCCGCCGAATGGGCGACGATGATCGAGGACGGGGAGAGCGACAACCTCCCCGAGCTCGCCGGCAACGACCGGGTGCTCAACCAGGACGAGATCGACGGCGTCCTCGGCTTCTCCATGCGCGAGCTCTCGGCCTCCGGGGCCGGGGGCGTGCAGGCCATCGTCGACTCGGGCGTCGTCCAGTACGAACGCCTGCCGATGCTGGAGATCGTCTTCGACCGGATGATCCGGTTGCTGTCGACCTCCCTGCGCAACCTGTTCCAGGACAACGTCGAGGTGACCCTCGACAACATCACCTCGGTGCGCTTCGGCGACTACCTGAACGCGATCCCGCTGCCGACGCTGCTGGGCGTGTTCCGGGCCGAGCAGTGGGAGAATTCCGGCCTCGTCACGGTCGACTCGAACCTCGCCTACGCGACCTTCGACCTGCTGCTCGGCGGCAAGCGCGGCGGCTCGTCGAGCCGCCTCGACGGCCGGCCCTTCACCGCCATCGAGATGACGCTGGTGCGCCGCCTCGTCGAGATCGTGCTGGGCGATCTCGAGATGTCGTTCCAGCCGCTCTCGCCCGTGAGCTTCGGCATCGACCGGATCGAGACCAACCCCCGCTTCGCCACCATCACGCGGCCCGGCAACGCCGCGATCCTGATCAGCCTGCGCCTCGATGTCGACGGGCGCGGCGGCATGCTGCAGATCCTGTTCCCGTACGCGACGATCGAGCCGATCCGGGAGCTGCTGACCCAGAGCTTCATGGGCGAGAAGCTCGGCCGCGACCACGTCTGGGAGGGCCATCTCGCCACCGAGATCTGGCAGGCCGACGTGACCATGGACGCGGTGCTGCACGAGATGATGCTGCCGCTGAAGCAGGTCATGAGCCTGAAGGTCGGCGAGACGCTGATGTTCGAGGCCAAGCCCTCGGACCTCATCACCGTGCGCTGCGGCGACTGGGCGCTGACGCAGGGGCGGATCGGCCGGGTCGACGGCCACATCGCCGTCCAAGTCACCCGGCCGCTGCGCCGCTCGCGCACGACGATCCAGGCCTACGAGGCCTCGATGAACAACCGCTCGGACAACTAGTGCCGATGAGGGTCCGGTCATGAGTCTCTTCGTCACCCTCGCGGCCGACATCCTGGTCGCCGTCCTCCTGGCGGCGACCATCGTCACGTCCCTCCGGCTCTCGCGCCGCATCGGCCAGATGAAGGGCGACGAGGCCGCCCTCCGCCAGACCATCGGCGACCTGATGGTGGCGACCGGCACGGCCGAGCGGGCCATCGCGGGCCTGCGGGCGGCGATCGACGAGGGCGACCGCACCCTGAACGCGAGCCTGGAGACCGCCACGATCCGCGCCGGCGAGCTGCGGCTGCAGGTCGAGGCCGGCGAGGGCGTGATCACCCGCATCGGGGCCATCGTGGCGCAGATGCGCGCCGTGCCGGTCCGTCCCGAGCCCGCGCCGGAGCCGAGGCCCGCGCCGCAGGCCGTCCCCGAGCCGGCGCGCGCGCCGGAGATCCCGGCCGAGCGCCGGCCGGAGCACGCCAGTCCGAACGGGGAGCGCCTCGGCGTGGCGGCCGCGGCGGCGCTCGCCATGAGCGAGCGCGCCCTCGCCCGCGTCCGGGCACGCGCCGCGTGACCGGGGTCAAGGCCCCGAAGATCCCGCCGCCGAAGCCGGATCCCGAGGAGCGGATACGCCGCGCCGCGACGCCCGAGCGGCGCGCGCGCCGGAAGCCCGTCCGGCAGTTTCGGCTGCGCCTCATCGACGCCGTGGCGCTCGCGGCCGGTGGGCTGCTCGTGCTCAAGCTGCTCAGCCTGCTGCAGGCCGGCCTGCCGGAGAGCGCGGCGCTGCCGGATTACGGGCGCGCGGTCGCCCGGGCGCGCACCGGCTTCGAACCCTTCGATCCGGTGACGACCGGTTCGGTGGGCGCCAAGGAGGCGCCGGCAGCCGCGCCCGAGCAGCCGTCGGCCCCTCCCCTGGCCCCGGCCCAGTCCGCACCGCCCGCGGCCGGGAGCTCGGCCTCGCCCACCGAGCGCCTGCTCCTGGAGAAGCTTGGTGCCCGGCGCGACGCCCTGCGTCAGAAGAGCGACGAGCTCGAGCTGCGCGAGAAGATGCTGGGTGAGGCCGAGCGCAAGCTCGAGACCGGGCTCGGCGACCTCAAGAAGGCCGAGGACAAGGTCGACGCCGTCGCGAAGGCGAAGGAGGACGCCGAGAAGCAGGCCCTGAAGAACATTGTCACGATGTACGAGGCGATGAAGCCCAAGGACGCCGCCCGGGTCTTCGACCGGCTCGGGCTCGACGTGCTGGTCCCGATCGTGCTGGCCATGAACCCCCGCAAGATGTCCGAGGTCCTGGCGGTGATGCAGCCCGAGACGGCCGAGCGCCTGACCGTCGCCCTCGCCAACCGCGCCCGCGGCGCCGCCGGACCGCAGGCCCAGGCGGGAACGGGGCTCCCGGCGAACGAGCTGCCGGCGATCGATCCCGGGGCGCCGATCCGGTAGGTCCGTGGCGCGCTGGGGCGCCGGGCCGACCTTCCGGGACCGCCGGCCCGCCCGTCCGGCCGCGTCGTGCCGGCCCGCCCCGTGCGGCGTCCGCGCGGGCTAGGGTCCGGGGCCGGGCGCGCTATAAGGGGCTCATGTCAGAGGCCGATCCCCAGCCGCTCCTCGCCGTCGAGGACCTCTCCGTGGCGTTCCGCGCGCGGGAGGGCGAGACCGTGGCGGTCGACGGCGTCTCCTTCACCATCCGCCGCGGCGAGACCGTCGCGCTCGTGGGCGAATCGGGGTCCGGCAAGTCGGTGACCGCGCTGGCGATCCTGCGCCTCCTCGACCCCGCGGCCCGCCAGGACGGGCGGATCCTGTTCGCGGGCCGCGACCTCGCGCGGCTGCCCGAGCGGGCGATGCGGGACGTGCGCGGCGCCGACATCACCATGGTGTTCCAGGAGCCGATGACCTCGTTGAACCCGCTCCACACGATCGAGCGGCAGATCGGCGAGGTGCTCGGCCTGCACCGCGGCCTCGCCGGCAAGGCGGCCCGCCGCCGGATCCTGGAGCTTCTGGAACTCGTGGGCCTGCGCGACGCCGAGCGGCGCATGGGCGCCTACCCGCACGAGCTCTCCGGAGGCCAGCGCCAGCGCGTGATGATCGCCATGGCGCTCGCCTGCGAGCCGGACCTCCTGGTCGCCGACGAGCCGACCACGGCCCTCGACGTGACCGTGCAGGCGCAGATCCTGGCGCTGCTCGCCGAGCTGCAGAAGCGCCTCGGCATGGCGATGCTGTTCATCACCCACGATCTCGGCATCGTCGAGCGGATCGCCGACCGCGTCTGCGTGATGCTGAAGGGCAAGATCGTGGAGGCCGGCGCCACCAAGGCCGTCTTCGCGGATCCGCAGCACGCGTACACGCGCCGCCTGATCGCCTCCGAGCCCAAGGGCCGGGCCAACCCCGTCCCGGCCGACGCCGCCCCGCTCCTGGAGGCCGGCCCCCTGAAGGTCTGGTTCCCGCTGAAGTCGGGCCTGCTCCGGCGCGTCACCGGCCACGTCAGGGCCGTGGACGGCGTCTCCCTGCGGGTCCGGACCGGCGAGACCATCGGCGTCGTCGGCGAGTCCGGGTCGGGCAAGACAACCCTCGGCCTCGCCCTCCTGCGGCTCACGGGCTCGGAAGGCCCGATCGTCTTCCTCGGCAAGGCGATCGACGGCTACGGCGCGGCGCAGATGCGCCCGCTGCGGAAGGACATGCAGGTCGTCTTCCAGGATCCCTACGGATCCCTGTCGCCGCGGATGTCGGTGGCCGACATCGTCGCCGAGGGACTGGTGGTCCAGGGCACGGCGCGCTCCCGGGCGGAGCGCCGGGCCGTGGTCGCCAAGGCGCTCACCGATGTCGGGCTCGATCCGGCCGCCATGGATCGCTACCCGCACGAGTTCTCCGGCGGCCAGCGCCAGCGCATCGCCATCGCGCGGGCGATGGTGCTCAATCCCCGCTTCGTCGTCCTCGACGAGCCGACCTCGGCCCTCGACCGCTCGGTCCAGGCGCAGATCGTGACCCTGCTGCGCGACCTCCAGCGCGAGCGGGGCCTCGCCTACCTGTTCATCAGCCACGACCTGAAGGTGGTGCGGGCGCTCGCCAACTACGTGATCGTCATGCAGAACGGCCGCGTGGTCGAGGAGGGCGACGCGGAGACGATCTTCGCGAACCCCCAGACGCCCTACACCCGCGCCCTGTTCAAGGCCGCCTTCGCCCTCGAGAGCGACGCCCCCGCCGAGCTGGAGCCCGCCTGACCGTGGCGCGGGCGCTCATCATCGTCCTCGATTCCGTGGGCATCGGCGGGGCCCCGGACGCGGACCGCTACGGCGATGCCGGGTCCGACACGCTGGGGCACATCGCCGAGCGCTGCGCGGAGGGCCGCGGCGACCGGGCGGGGCTGCGCGCGGGCCCCCTGCGCCTGCCCCACCTCGCCGAACTCGGGCTCGGCCTGGCGGCCGCCGGGGCCTCGGGCCGGATCCCGCCGCACCTCGCCCCGGCCGGCCCGCCGCGCGGCGCCTACGGCCACGCGGTGGAGACGGCCGCCGGCAAGGACACGCCCTCCGGCCACTGGGAGATCGCCGGCCTGCCCCTGACCGAGCCCTGGGGGCATTTCCCCGACACCCGGCCGGCCTTCCCGCCGGAGCTGATCCGCGCGCTCGTCGCCGAGGGCGGCCTCCCGGGCATCCTGGGCGACTGCCACGCGCCGGGGGTCGCGATCATCGACGCGCTTGGCGCCGAGCATCTCCGGACCGGCCGGCCGATCTGCTACACCTCGGCCGACAGCGTGTTCCAGATCGCCGCCCACGAGGAGGCGTTCGGGCTGGAGCGGCTCTACGACCTGTGCCGGGTGGCGCGCCGCCTGTGCGACCCCTACCGCGTCTGCCGGGTGATTGCCCGGCCGTTCGTGGGCTCGCCGGAGGCGGGCTTCCGCCGGACCGGCAACCGCAAGGATCTCGCCGTCGCCCCGCCCGGGCGCACGCTGCTCGACCGCGCCGAGGCGGCCGGCCGCGCGGTCGTGAGCGTCGGCAAAATCGGCGACATCTTCGCCCACCGCGCCACCGGGCGCGAGATTAGGCCGGGCCCGAACGCGGCCTGCGTGACGGCGGGGCTCGACGCGCTGGCGACGCTGCCGGAGGGCGGCCTGATTTTCGTCAACCTCGTCGATTTCGACACGGAGCACGGCCACCGCCGCGACGTGCCGGGCTACGCCGCGGAGCTGGAGGCGTTCGACGCGCGGATCCCCGAGATCCTGGCGGCGCTGGCGCCGGGCGACCTCGCGGTGATCACGGCCGACCACGGCAACGATCCGACCTGGACCGGGACCGACCACACCCGCGAGCAGGTCCCGGTGCTGGCCTTCGGCCCCGGCGTGGCCGGCCGGCCGATCGGCCGGCGGGAGACCTTCGCGGATATCGGCGCCACCGTGGCGGCCCAACTCGGCCTCGCCTGGGACGGGGCCGGAACACCGTTCCTGTAGGGAGGACACGACGTGCGGGACGACGACGACCGGCCGCGCAAGGCCGCGGCCCACGAGATCGGGCAGCCCCTCGACACGCTCTCCCTCGGGGATCTCGACGAGCGCGTCGCGCTCCTGCGCGCCGAGATCGCCCGGCTCGAGGCGGCGCGGGCCGCCAAGCAGGCGGCGCAGGGCGCGGCCGACGCCTTCTTCAAGCGGGGCTGAGGCTTGGACCGGCGCGAAACCCTCGCCGCCCTGCGGCGCGGCGATCTCGGCGGCGCGCGCGAGCTGCGGCTGCCCGACGGCCTGACAGAGGTGCCGCGCGAGGTCTTCGCCCTCGCCGACACCCTCGAGGTGCTCGATCTCGGCCGGGGCAGCCTCACCGACCTGCCGGACGATCTCGGCCGCCTCCACCGCCTGCGCGTGCTGTTCTGCTCCGGCAACCCGTTCGCGCGCCTGCCGCCGGTGCTCGGCGCCTGCCCGGCGCTGAGCCAGCTGGGCTTCCGCGGCTGCGGCATCCGCGAGGTCCCGGCGGAGTCGCTGCCGTGCGACCTGCGCTGGCTGACCCTGACCGACAACGCGATCGCGGAGCTGCCCGCCGCCCTCGGCGAGCGGCCGCGCCTGCAGAAGCTGATGCTGGCGGGCAACCGGCTCACGGCGCTGCCCGACAGCCTGTCGGGAGCGGACGATCTCGAGCTGATCCGGCTCGCCTGCAACCGTCTCGCGGCGCTCCCGCCCTGGCTCGCGCGCCTGCCCCGCCTCGCCTGGATCGCCTACGCCGGCAACCCCGCCGAGCCGGCGACGGCGCCGGTGGCGGCCCCTGCGGTGCCGTGGGCCGACCTCGCCGTCGGCGACCTGCTCGGCGAGGGCGCCTCGGGGCGCGTCCACCGGGCGCGGTGGCGGGATCCCGCCGGGGGGCAGGACGTGGCCCTGAAGCTGTTCAAGGACGCGATGACCAGCGACGGCCTGCCAGAGCGGGAGATGGAGGCCTGCCTCGCCGCCGGGACGCACCCGGCCCTCACGGGCGCGCTCGGCCGGCTCGAGGGCCATCCCGACGGTGCCCGCGGCCTGCTGCTCCGGCTCCTGCCGACGCACTGGCGCGCGCTCGCCGGGCCGCCGAGCCTCGCGAGCTGCAGCCGCGACGTCTACGACCCGGACCTGCGCCTCGGCGCCGACACGGTCCTGCGGATCGCCCGCGCCGTGGCCGAGGCGGTGGCGCACCTGCACGGGCGGGGCCTGCTGCACGGCGACGTCTACGCCCACAACACGCTCTGGGATGCCGGGACCGGCGCGGCCGTGCTCAGCGACTTCGGCGCCGCCTCGGCCCTGCCGGACGGGCCGCTCGGCGCGGCCCTGGCGCGGGTCGAGGTCCGCGCCGTCGGCATCCTGATCGGCGAGCTGCTCGACCGATGCGCGGCGCCGCCGGACTCCCTGCGCGCCCTGGCGCAGGCCTGCACCGGGCCGGATCCCGACGGGCGGCCGGGCCTCGGGGCGGTGATCGCCGAGATCGGGCGGCTCCAGGCCTGATCGCGCGGCCTCGACCGGTGCCGGGAGCGGTCCGCCGTCTCAGTCGGGGATATCGCCCTGCCCGCGCGCGATCACGGCGAACAGGTCGCCGAGGGCGGCGAGGCTCGCGGCCTGGAGCTGGGCCGCCGGCACCACGGCGCCGTCCGGCCCGGGCAGGTCCCGCGTCGCCGTGGCGGCCGCCACGACGGTGGGGCGGAACCCGAGGTTGAAGGCGCTCCGGGCGGTGGAGTTGACGCACATATGCGTCATGAAGCCCGCCAGGACGACGTCCTTCACGCCGATCTGCTCGAGCCGCGCCTGGAGGTCGGTGCCCACGAAGGAGCTCGGATAGGCCTTGGTGATCACCGGCTCGTCGCCCTGCGGCGCCACTTCCGGGCTGATCTGGCCGATCGGGGCGGTCACGTCGTAGGGCGAGCCCGGCCCGGCATCGTGGCGGACATGGATCACCGGGATCCCGGCCTCGCGCGCCCGTCGCAGGAGCGCCGCCGCCTCCCGGAGCGCGGGCTCGACGCCGTCGAGCCGCATCACGCCCTCCCGGTAGGTCTGCTGCAGGTCGATCATCACGAGCGCCGAGCCCCTGAGCGGGGCCGGCGCGGGGCTCAGGCCGGACAGGCCGCGCAGGGTTGCCGGATCGGACATCGGCGGTTCCTCCCGTGGGGCCGCCTCGGAGGCGGCTCTCTGAGCCCGGGACGCTACGACGGCGCGGCCCGGTCGCGCCAGTGTGCAAAGGTGCAACGCTCGTGCGCCGGGGCCGGATGTTCCCCCAGGAAGGTTGGCCGTGCGGATTGATCCTACCCCGCGCGTCGCTACATGCGCGGCGTGACCGCCCCGCCCCTGCGCCTCGGCGCGCTGCTCATCGCCCTCGCCTGCGCGCAGCCGGCCGCGGCCGCCCCGTCCGAGGGGGCGACCGAGACCGTCGAGCAGGCCCTGTGCCGCCTCATCGACGACTCGGCCAAGGCCCGCGGCCTGCCGGTGCCGTTCCTGACGCGCCTGATCTGGCGCGAGAGCAGTTTTCGCGTCGGGGTGGTGAGTCCGGCCGGCGCGCAGGGTGTCGCGCAGTTCATGCCCGGGACCGCCCGGGAGCGCGGCCTCCTCGACCCGTTCGATCCCGAGCAGGCGATCCCGCACGCGGCCCACCTGCTCGCCGACCTGAGGACCCAGTTCGGCAATCTGGGCCTCGCCGCCGCGGCCTATAACGGCGGCGCCGCGCGGGTGAGCAAGTGGCTCGCCGGCGACGGCGGCCTGCCCGCCGAGACGCGGGCCTACGTGGCAAACATCACGGGCCAGCCGGTGGACGACTGGCGGACCGGCCCCGGCAAGGCGATCGAGTTCCCGGAGGGCGGCGCGCCTGCCAAGTCCGACGGCAAGTCCGAGAGCAAGTCCGAGGCGAAGGGTCAGAAGGACGCGACGGACCAGGAGGCCAAGGGGGAGGCCAAGAGGGAGACCAAGCCGGAAGCGCCGCAGACCTGCCTGCAGGTCACCGCCAGCCTGCGCGTCCCGTCGCGCGGCGACCGCTTCGCCCTCGGCCTCAACGAGGGGCCGGCCGCCCCCTGGGGCATCCAGCTCGCCGGCAACTTCTCCAAGGCGCTGGCGCTGCAGAGCTTCAACCGCGCGCGGAGCGCCTACGCCGGGGTGATCGGCGAGGTGCGGCCGATGATCATCGGCACGCGCCTGCGCAACCGCGGGACCCGCGCCTTCTACCGGATCCGCATCCCGGCGCAGAGCCGGCAGGCGGCCGACGACCTGTGCGGCCGCATCCGCAAGGTCGGCGGCGCCTGCTTCGTGCTGCGGACCTGATTTTTCGTGATCCGCCCCGAGAGCGTCATCAATCCGCCCCGAGGGCGGTGCCGTATGGCCCGGTCGGGACAACCGGATGGGATATGACACGTCTCCTCACCGCGCTCGCTAGCCTCCTCTGCCTCGGGCTCGCCGCGTTCGGCTTCACCGCTGCCTCGCCGCTCGCGCTGTTCGACGCGATCGGCCCGCGCGATCCGGGGGGGCGGCTCGCCGCGAAGGACCAGCCCTTCGGCGAGGGTCCGCGGCGGCGGCTCGACGTCTACGTTCCCACCGCGGGCGCCGAGAACGCGCCGGTCCTGGTGTTCTTCTACGGCGGCTCCTGGCAGAGCGGCGCCAAGGACGACTACGCCTTCGTCGGGCACGCCCTCGCGGCGCAGGGCTTCGTCACGGTGCTGCCCGATTACCGGCTCTACCCGGAGGCGCCGTTCCCCGGCTTCCTCGAGGACGGCGCCGAGGCCATCGCGTGGGTGCGCGACAACATCGCCGGATACGGCGGCGACCCGCGCCGCATCGTGCTCGCCGGCCACTCGGCGGGCGCCTACAACGCCGTGATGCTCGGCCTCGACCCGCGTTACGTGATCGCCGCCGGGGTCGATCCCAAGGTGATCAAGGCCGTCGCCGGCCTGTCCGGCCCCTACGACTTCCTGCCGTTCGACCAGGACACCACCGTCAAGGTGTTCGGCAAGGCGCCAGATCCGGAGGCCACGCAGCCCGTCGCCTTCGTAGGCCCGCTCTCGCCCCCCGCCTTCCTGGCGACCGGCGACGCCGACACCGTGGTGAAGCCGCGGCACACGGTCAGCCTCGCCGCCAAGCTGCGGGCCGAGCACGTCCCGGTCCAGGAGCGGCTCTACCCGGGCCTCGACCACAAGGACACGCTGCTGGCGCTGTCCGTCACCTTCCGCTCGAAGGCGCCGGAACTGGCCGAGATGGCGTCCTTCCTGATGCGGCAATCTGCCGGCCGCTCGCAGTACACGATGCGGCGCTGACCCCGCCGGCATCGCGTCAAGGTTATCGCGCGATCGCGGGGTGCAACATCTGATTTTCCATCGCCCCGCACCTGCGGGCCGCTAGAATGGTCCTGGCCGCGCGGCGCGGCCTCGCGGTGGGACGGCATGGCTTCTGCGGACGCGGCGATCGGGATCCCGGCCGACGGGCGGCAGCGCGGCGTCGCGGGCCGCGACGTGCCGGACGTTCTGCGCGTGCTCCTGAACGGGGCCGTCTTCGTCCTGCTCTGGAACCACGTCTGGCTGAAGGACCTGTCCGACCGGTCGATGCTCGCGGCCTCCGAGGACGGCAGCCTGCTGACGCAGATCCTGTTCCTCAGCGCCGGCGCCGCCATGGCGGCGGCGATCCACCGGATCGGCGTGCGCCACCTCCGCCCCCTGGTGACTCGTCCCCTCGTGCTCTGCGCCCTCTGGCTCGGGGCGACGGCGCTGCTCTCCGTCGAGCCGAGCCTGTCGCTGCGGCGGCTCGCGCTCTTCGCCATCGCGGCGATGCTCTCGGCGGGCGTGCTGATCGTGGCCCGCTCGCCCCGCCAGCTGGCGCTGACCATGGCCGGGTCCGCCCTGGTCATCGTGCTCGCCTCCTACCTCGCGGTCGCCTTCGTGCCGAACCTCGCGATCCACTCGGCCTTCGACGTCAATTCCGATCCGAGCCACCCGGGCCTCTGGCGCGGGATCTTCCCGCAGAAGAACGAGGCCGGTGCCGCCATGGTGATCCTGGTGATCGTGGGCCTCTACGTCGCCAGGGTGGCGAGCCGCGTCCTCGGCTGGGCGATCGTGCTCCTGGCGGCCGGGTTCCTGGTGGCGAGCGGCTCCAAGACCGCGATCCTGCTCCTGCCGGTGATCCTCGCCGTGACCGGCCTGTGCCAGGTCCTGACCGGCGGGTTCCTGCGCCGCCTGCTGCTCCTCGGCCCGGTGATCGGGTTCTCGCTGATCTCGATCGGCTCGGTGCTGGCGCCGCCGATCCAGGAGGCGGTGGGCTCGCTGCTCACCGACGCGACCTTCACGGGCCGCAGCGAGATCTGGCAGTTCGCCATCGACAACATCGCGATCCGGCCCTGGCGCGGCTGGGGGATCGGCGCCTTCTGGATGACTGAGCGGACCATGTATGCCGGCTCCGAGGCGCTGACCTGGGTCAACACCGTCGACCACGCCCACAACGCCTATCTCGACACCGCGCTGATCGGCGGCCTGCCGTTCCTCGCCCTGACCGTGGTGGCCTTCGTGCTCGCCCCGGTGCGCGACCTGCAGCGCGTGGCCGGCGGGACGCGCCTCGACGCGGAGACCATGCTGTTCCTGAGGCTGTGGTTCCTCGGGCTGGTTTCGGCCTCCTTCGAGACGGTGCTCTACAACGGCAACAACGCCACCTGCTGCATGTTCATGATGGCAGTGTTCGGCCTGCGCCTGCGCACCCGCTACGCCGTCGCGGCGGGCTGAAGCGCCCCGGGCGCCCGGACATCACGCGCCGGCCGCGGAAGGCCGCGCGTCGTGAGCGTACCCGTCCCGGCCTGCCTCCTCGAACGTCTCCGTCCACCGTCCGCGAGGCTTCTGTCCGGTAGCGGACGGCAACAACTTGTCCGGGAATTTGTTGGTCGGTATTCGCGCGGAGATGCTGCATGCTTGGCAGGGCTCGTTTCGCTTGGACCGACGTGACGTTCGCGCTGGGCGCGAGTGCCCTGTGCGCGCTGTCCCTCTTCGTGGCCCACTAGCCAAGGGGCCGCGCCGGGGCGTCCCGTCCCGCCGCAACGTCGAAAGTCCGGCGCGCCGCGACATCCGTCCGCGCTGTGGGCCGGCCGCGGTCAATCGGGCAGTGCGAAGACCAGCAGCGCGTCGCCGGTGCCGAAGCCCGACGCCCTGGTGAACGAGGCGCCGCCCGCCGCCACCGCGACGTACTGCTTGCCGTCCAGCGCGTAGGTCATCGCCGGCCCGCTGATGCCGGCCCCGCACTGGAAGCGCCAGAGAATCCGGCCGTCCCGCGCGTCGTGAGCGTCGAGATGGCCGTCCTCCTCGCCCGAGAAGACGAGCCCGCCGGCGGTCGCCAGGGTGCCTCCGGAGAGGCGGCTCGCGCCGCGCACCGACCACGCGATCCGGCCGCCGTCCGCGAGATCGACGGCCGTGAGCGTGCTGAAGGACGGCTCGCCCCTGGCCTCCCCGGTCTCCGTGTAGCGGATCTCCGGACGCCCCGCGGCGGCCGGCACGGTCTTAACCGTGTAGGTCGTCGCCCCGTGGCGGACTTGCACGTAGGCGCGCGTCCCGTCATAGGCGGTGGGCGGCCACGAGACCGCGCCGAGCGGGCCGGGCGCCACCACGGTGCCCTGTGGGGTCGGCGGCGCGAACAGGTTCTTCTGCTCGATCAGCGGGGCCGAGCGCGCGAGCAGCTTCCCCGTGGCGCGGTCGTGGACGTAGATCCAGCCGGTCTTGCTCGCCGAGGCCACCGCCCTGGCGCCGCCCGGCATGTCCAGCAGGAAGGGCGGCGCGGCGACGTCGTAGCCCCACTCGTCGTGCGGCACCTGCTGGTAGTACCAGCGCAGCTTCCCGGTCTTCACGTCGAGGGCGACGAGGCACATCGTGTAGAGATTGTCCCCCGGGCGCGACAGGCCGAAATTCTGCGGCGCCGGGTTGCCGGTGCCGAGGAAGATCAGGCCGAGATCGGGGTCGTAGGCGGGCGTCATCCAGAGGGAGCCGCCGCCCACCCGCCAGGCGTCGCGGTTGGCGGGCGCCGCCGCCTTCTCGGCGGCGATGTCGCGGTGGAGCGGCGTGCCGTCGGCGGTCTTCTCCACGAAGCCGCCCTCCCAGCCCTCCGAGGGCGTCACGTACCAGCGCCATCGTTCCTCGCCGGTCCTCGCGTCGTAGGCCGCGAGCCAGCCGCGCCGCCCGTATCCGCCCTCGATGCCGACCACCGAGCCGCCGTCGAGGCCGCCCGCCTCGTCCTCGATGTGGAGGCCGTAGCCGGCGCCGGTGACGCCGACGATGACGAGCCCGTCGGCGACGAGCGGCGGCATCTTGAAGCCGAGGCGGCTCGAACCCTGGACGGGCTTGCCGCCGAGGGTCGCGGCGAGGCCCGAGGCGGTCTCGGTCTCGCCCTCCTCCGGGCGCACCGCCTCCTTCTCCCAGACGATCCGGCCGGTCCTGGCGTCCAGGGCGATCAGCTGCCCGTCCATGGTCGCCTCGAAGACGAGGCCCCCTGACACCGCGACCCCGCGGTTGGAGGGCGGGCCGAAGATCTTCTCGGTGCGCGGCTTGTGGGTGTAGGTCCAGAGCGGCTTGCCGGTCTTCGCGTCGAGGGCGGCGACGTTGTTCTGTGTCGTGGAGACGTAGAGGGTGCCGTCCACCATCACCGGCTGGGCCTGGAAGTAGCCGGTGACCCCGGTCTGGAAGATCCAGGCGGGACGCAGCCGGCCGACCGTGTCGCGGTTGATCTGGGTTAGCTCGGAGAAGTTGCGGTTGCTCGGGTCGTGTCCGAAGGCCGGCCAGGGCGTCTCGGCGGCGGAGGCCGTACCGAGGGAGGCGGTTCCGGCAAGGCAGGCCAGCAGGGCGGCCCCGATCCATCGCGACAAGGTTGTGCTCCCGTGTGCGGCGCCTGTCGCGCCCGAACAGGTCTTCTCGCGACGCGGCCTCACGCCTGCCGCCGGGGCGCCCCGTCGAGCTGCGCCGGCGTCGCCTGGGCGCCCATCGCCCGGGCCATGTCGGCGGCGCTCTGGCCGGAGGCGTCGCGGCGATCCGGGTCGGCACCGTGCTGGAGGAGCAGGTCGACCATCTCGGTGCGGTCGAACATGGCGGCGGTCATCAGCGCCGTGCGGGTGCCGTCGCCGGTCCCGTCCACCGCGGCCCCGTGCCGGAGCAGGAGCTGCGCGACGGCGAGGTCGTTCTTGAAGGCCGCGCCGGCGAGCGGCGTCTGGCCGCGGTCGTTGGCGAGTTCCGGGTCGCCGCCGGCCTCCAGGATCACCCGGGCGGCCTCCGCCTGACCGTTATAGGCGGCGAGCATCAGCAGGCTGTCGCCCTTGTCGTTGCGCAGGTTCGCCGGCAGCCCCTGCCCGAACAGGTCGGCGAGCTCCTCGGCGTGGCCCATCCGCGCGTACTGGAAGACCCGGCCCGCGAAGGCCAGGGTCTCGTCGTCGAGGGTCGGGGGCGGGTTCGTCTCTGAGGCCATCGCGTGCTCGTCACTCATCGCGGCTGATCTGGGCCGCTGCGGCATCGACGTCCAGCGGCCGGGGGAACAGTTTCGTCGCCCGGCTCGTTCCAGCCGCCTATCCGGGCCAGGCCCGGCGTCTCCGGAGCGCGACGATGCCCCGACCGTTTGAGCCCTACGCCGACGCGCTGCGCACCGCCCGCGAGATCGTGCGCGAGCAGGCGGGGACCGTCGTCGAGGCGGCAGTCCGCGCGGATTCCCACGCCTACGACGAGGCCTGCCACGTCCTCGTGGTCCGGATCGCGCAGGCCATCGTCGATGCCGGCGAGGCCGGGTCGGGACACGGCCTCGGCCGCGGCAGCGAGGCCGCCTGAGGTCCCGGCGGCCGGGTCAGCCCCGCCGTCGCCCACCGCCGCCCTTGTATTTGGGCTTCTGACCGCCGAGCCCCTGCGTCGAGCGCGGCTTCGGCCGCTCCTGCCAGACCGGCGCCGCGCCGCCCACCGGCAGCTCCCGGTCCGTCCCCGGGCCCATATTGTCGAGGTCGGGCCTGGCGATGCGGCTGCCCCCGCGCGGCGGCTTCCGGCCGAACTTGCCGGCCTCGCGCTCCACGTCGCCCTGCCGGGCCATCGGGTCGTCGGAGACCAGCAGCTCGGTCGCCTGGAGCCGCTTGAGCTCGTCGCGCAGCCGCGCCGCCTCTTCGAAGTCGAGGTCGGAGGCGGCCGCGCGCATGCGCTTCTCGAGGTCCGCCATGACGGCCTTGAGGTTGTGGCCGACCGTGATCGCGTCCTTGGCCAGACCGGTATCGACCTGCACGTGGTCGCGCTCGAACACGCTGCTGAGGATGTCGGCGATACCGCGCTTCACGCTCTGCGGCGTGATCCCGTGCTCGGCGTTGTAGGCGAGCTGCTTGGCGCGGCGGCGCTCGGTCTCGGCCATCGCCCGCTCCATCGAGCCGGTGATATTGTCCGCGTAGAGGATGCAGCGCGCGTCGGCGTTGCGGGCGGCGCGGCCGATCGTCTGGATCAGCGAGGTCTCCGAGCGGAGGAAGCCCTCCTTGTCGGCATCGAGGATCGCCACCAGGGCGCATTCCGGGATGTCGAGGCCCTCGCGCAGCAGGTTGATGCCGATCAGCACGTCGAAGGCCCCGAGCCGCAGGTCGCGGATGATCTCGATCCGCTCCAGCGTGTCGATGTCGGAGTGCATGTAGCGCACCCGCACGCTGTTCTCGTGCAGGTACTCGGTGAGGTCCTCGGCCATGCGCTTGGTGAGCGTGGTGACGAGGGTCCGGTAGCCGGCCTGCGCCACCTCCCGGACCTCGCCCAGCAGGTCGTCCACCTGGCTGCGGGCCGGGCGCACCTCGATCACCGGGTCGACGAGGCCGGTCGGGCGGATGACCTGCTCGGCGAAGACGCCGCCGGTCTGCTCCATCTCCCACTTGCCGGGCGTCGCCGAGACGTGGACCGTCATCGGCCGCATCGCGTCCCACTCCTCGAAGCGCAGCGGGCGGTTGTCGAGGCAGGACGGCAGCCGGAAGCCGTACTCGGCCAGCGTCGCCTTCCGGCGGAAGTCGCCCCGGTACATGCCGCCGATCTGCGGCACGGTGACGTGGCTCTCGTCGGTGAAGACCAGGGCGTTGTCGGGCAGGTACTCGAACAGGGTCGGCGGCGGCTCGCCGGGCTTCCGGCCGGTGAGGTAGCGGGAGTAGTTCTCGATGCCGTTGCAGGCGCCGGTCGCCTCGATCATCTCGATGTCGAAGGTGCAGCGCTGGTCGATCCGCTGCGCCTCGATCAGCCGGCCCATCCGGGTCAGCTCCTCGATCCGGCCCTTCAGCTCGTGCTTGATGCCCTTGATCGCCTGCTGCAGCGTCGGGCGCGGCGTCACGTAGTGCGAGTTGGCGTAGACCTTCACGAACTTCAGTTCGGAGATGGTCTTGCCGGTGAGCGGGTCGAACTCGACGATGCTCTCGACCTCGTCGCCGAACAGGCCGATCCGCCAGCCGCGATCCTCCAGGTGGGCCGGCCACAGCTCGATCGAATCGCCGCGCACCCGGAAGGTGCCTCGGGCGAAGTCGGACTGGATCCGCTTGTACTGCAGGGCCACGAGGTCGGCGATGAGCTGGCGCTGCTCGATCCGCTCCCCGAGCGAGACCGTGAACGACATCGCCGTGTAGGTCTCGACCGAGCCGATGCCGTAGATGCACGAGACCGAGGCGACGATGATCACGTCGTCCCGCTCCAGCAAGGCGCGGGTGGCGGCGTGGCGCATCCGGTCGATCTGCTCGTTGATCGAGGATTCCTTCTCGATGAACGTGTCGGAGCGCGGGACGTAGGCCTCGGGCTGGTAGTAGTCATAGTAGGAGACGAAGTACTCGACCGCGTTGTCGGGGAAGAACGCCTTGAACTCCCCGTAGAGCTGCGCGGCCAGCGTCTTGTTGGGCGCGAGGATCAGCGCCGGGCGCTGCGTCTCCTCGATGATCTTGGCCATCGTGAAGGTCTTGCCCGAGCCGGTGACGCCGAGCAGCACCTGGTCGCGCTCCAGCGCCTGCACGCCGCCGACGAGCTCGGCGATCGCCCGGGGCTGGTCGCCGGCCGGGGTGAACTCCGACTTGAGCGTGAACCGGACGCCGCCCTCGGATTTCTGCGGCCGCTCCGGCCGGTGGGGCGTCCAGGTCTTGCCGTCCTTGAACAGCGGGTTGCCCTCGGTGAGCAGCCGCTCCAGCGCGCTCACCGTCGCCGAGGCGCCGCCGTCGCCGCCGGGATCCGGCAGATCGGCGCCCTCCGGCGCGGGGCCGTCCTCGGGCGGCGTCAGGCCGAGCGCCTGCGCCAGGCGCGGGTCGACATCGGCCGCGTCGCCGAGCGCGTAGCCGGCCTGGGGGGCCTCCGCGAAGCCGTCGCGGGCGATCTCAGCCCTCCGGGTGGCGGCCGCGGGCACCCCGTCCTTCGGGTTGCCCTTCCTGCCCCCCGCCTTGCGGCCCGGCCGTGCCGGCGCCTCGGGGGGCGGCTCGACGGTGGCCGGACGGTTCCGGTTGAGCGCCGGGTTCAGAAGCTCCGCCAGATAGGTATCCAGGGGCTTCAGCTCGGGCTTCGACGCCTTGGCGGACGTGGCCGTCACGGAGGCGGCGCGCGGTTTCTTCGGTGCGGGCATGAGAACAATATGGGCCCGGATCGCGCTCCGAGAAACCCTGCGCGGGTGCGGTTTGACGGCTTTCGTCTGCCGCCGGCCATGCCGAGGACCGGCCGCGGAGCGCCGTGGCGTTCCACTAAAGACGGTGTGGCGAATACAACCGATAGGTAGAATTCACCCGGGGGCGAACTCGACCGCGGTCCCGGATGCTGAGAAGATCGGCATGCGCGCGCGGAAATCGGCTTGCGGTGGGCCGACCCCGTCGATACTTTGCGGTGCAAAGTGGGGTGTGCGGCATGCTGCGGCCGGGGGCTTGAGGCACATGCAGGACCTGGACAAGGCGCTGGCCGACATCGTGGCCATCCGCTCGCAGATCGCCCGCGACACGGCGTTCCGCGGCTTGGGCGCGGCGACGGTCGCCGGGACCGGCGGCCTCGCGCTCGCCTGCGCGGCGGGGCAGGCGCTGTGGCTCGGCGATCCCGCGGCGCGGCCGGGCCTGTTCTTCGGCCTCTGGATCGCGGCGGCCCTCGCGGCCTTCGCGATGATCGGCGTCGAGGCGGTCCGGCGCAGCCGGCGCCTGCATTCCGGCCTCGCCGACGCGATGGTGTGGAACGCCATCGAGGTGTTCCTGCCGGCCGCGGGCGCGGGGGCCTGCCTCGCCCTGGTCATCGCCCGCTTCGCCCCCGGCGAGGTCTGGATGCTGCCGGGTCTCTGGCAGGTGCTGGTCGGCCTCGGCCTTTTCGCCTCGGCGCGGATCCTGCCCCGGGCGGTCCAGGGCGTCGGGGCCTGGTACCTGCTCGCGGGGCTCGCCGTGCTGGCGGTCTCGGCCGAGACGCGGGCCCTGTCGCCCTGGACGATGGGCCTGCCCTTCCTGTTCGGCCAGGCGTGGCTGGCCGGGATCATCCATCACGGGGCCCGGGCCTTCGATGACGACCGCTGACCGTTCCGAGGGGCGCTTCTCCTACGAGGGGCTCGACAGGATCATCCACGAGCGGGCGCGCCTGAGCGTGCTGACCTCCCTGGTGGCGCACCCGAAGGGGCTGCCCTTCCCGGATCTCAAGCGGCTGTGCGGGCTGACCGACGGCAATCTCAGCCGCCACCTGGCCGTTCTGAGCGAGGCGGATCTGGTGAGCCTCGAGAAGCGCTTCGCGCAGAACCGGTCGCAGACGATCTGCCGCCTCACGGCGGTCGGGCGTCGGCGCTTCATCGGCTATCTCGGCGTGCTGGAGCAGGTGGTGCGCGACGCCGCGGAGGCGGCCGAGCGCGGCCCCGAGTCCGGTGTCCGCGGCCTCGATCCGGCCACGAAAACGGCGTGAGACCGCCCGTCCCGCCGGGAATGTTAATCCCGTTTCGATAGACCTCTACGCCACGCCCATGCCGGGAGACTTTACGATGCAAAGCGAAGCGGTGCCGGGAGCCCTGCACGCCGCGATCATCATGGACGGCAACGGGCGCTGGGCGACGCAGCGCGGCCTGCCGCGGCTGGCCGGGCACCACCGGGGCGTCGAGGCGATCCGCCGCACCGCCGAGGCCTGCCCGGATCACGGCATCGGCACGCTGACACTCTACGCCTTCTCGGCGGACAACTGGCAGCGGCCGGCCGAGGAAGTCGGCGGCCTGATGCGGCTCCTGCGCTCGTACCTGCGCAACGAGACCCAGCGCCTCGCCCGCACCGGCACCCGTCTCAGCGTCGTCGGTCGGCGCGACCGTCTGCCCGACGGCATCCCCCAGGCGATCGCGGCCGCCGAAGCCGCCACGGCGGGGGGGACCCGGCTGCACCTGCGGATCTGCGTCGACTACTCGGCCCGCGACGCGATCATCGCGGCCGCGCAGCGCCTCGCCGGCGAGGAGCCGACGCGCGAGAGCTTCGGCAAGCTGGTGGCCGGTCCGATGCACGGCTCGCCGGTGGATGTCGACCTGCTGATCCGCACCGGTGGCGAGCGCCGCCTCTCCGACTTCATGCTGTGGGAGGCGGCCTACGCCGAGCTGCTGTTCACCGAGCGGATGTGGCCCGATTTCGGGCCCGACGACCTCGCCGAGGCCGTGGCCGAGTTCGGCCGCCGGGAGCGCCGGTTCGGCGGCCTGAAGGCGCCGGCCGTCCCGGCCGCCGCCTGAGGCGGCTTGACGCGCGCGCGCCGGCGCGCAGAGGGTCGGCGGCATGACCGAGACCCTCGCCCATCGCCGCGTCCTCCTCGTCATCGGCGGCGGCATCGCGGCCTACAAGGCCCTCGACCTGATCCGGCGGCTGCGCGAGCGGGGCGCCAGCGTCTGCCCGGTCCTGACTGCGGGGGCGCAGGAATTCGTGACGCCGCTGGCGGCGGCCGCGCTCGCCGGTGAGCGGGCGCATACCGACCTGTTCGACCGCGCCTCCGAGGCCGAGATCGGCCACATCAAGCTCGCCCGTCAGGCGGATGCCGTGGTGGTGGCGCCCGCGACCGCCAACCTGATGGCCCGCATGGCCGGCGGCCACGCGGCCGACCTCGCGACCACGGTCCTGCTGGCCACAACCCTGCCGATCCTGATCGCGCCGGCCATGAACGTCCAGATGTGGGCGCACCCCGCCACCCGCCGGAACCGCGCGGTCCTGGAGGGCGACGGCGTCCGGATCGTCGGGCCGAATGCCGGCCGGATGGCCGAGCCCGAATCCGGGCCCGGCCGGATGGCCGAGCCCAACGAGATCGCCGACGCGCTGGAGCGGATGCTCGGCGCCCCGAGCGGGGATAGGCCCCTGGCCGGCCGGCGCGTGCTCGTGACCTCGGGCCCCACCCACGAGCCGATCGACCCCGTCCGCTACATCGCCAACCGCTCCTCGGGCCGCCAGGGCCACGCCATCGCGGCCGCCGCCGCCGCGGCCGGCGCCGCCGTGACCCTGGTCTCCGGGCCGGTGGCGCTCCCCGACCCGCCGGGCGTCGCCGTCGTGCGGGTCGAGACCGCCCGGCAGATGCTGGCCGCCGTCGAGGAAGCGCTGCCGGCCGACATCGCGGTCTTCGCCGCCGCGGTCGCCGACTGGCGCCCGGAGCAGGAGGCGGGCAGCAAGAAGATCAAGAAGGACGGAACCGGGCCGGCGCCGATGCCGCTGGTCGAGAACCCCGACATCCTCGCCACGATCGCGCGCCGGCCGGCCGGGCGCCCGCCCCTCGTGGTCGGGTTCGCGGCCGAGACCGACACGGTGGTCGAGCACGCCCGGGCGAAGATCGCCCGGAAGGGCTGCGACCTCATCGTGGCCAACGACGTGTCGGCCGAGGGCGGCGTCATGGGCGGCGTCGACAACACGGTGCACCTGATCCGGCGGGACGGCGCGGTGGAGACCTGGCCGCGCCTCGGCAAGGACGAGGTCGCCCGGCGGCTCGTCGCCCATTTCTCCGCGCTTCTGGCCGGCTGACGCGGCGCAGCCCGAGAGGGACGCGGGACCCCTCGACGGCGCGCCGTTCCGAGCGTGAGTGTCGTTGCGCACAGGGAAAATGAAAGTGTTTCTGCAACAAATCCGCGTCCGATCGATTGGTGGCTGAGAATATCTGCGCTTGTGCCCGACCATTATCCGGTCGTTTTGCAGATAAATAATTCGGAAGGGAAAAATTTAAGACAGTTCGGTGCCTGAGTCCGCCCGCATTGTCCCGGCTGTGCGGGGAAAAACTTGCTATGATCTGGTATGCCCGACCGATCGGGCGACCGGAGCCGAGGCACGATGCGCGTAGGGGACCTGTCCATCCGGACGACCATGAGCCTCGTCCTCGTCGTCATGGCCACGATCATGCTCGGCTTCGCGACGGGCACCGTGCGGGAGGCGCGACAGCACGCCGCCGAGGCCGAGCGGGTCATCGCGCTGGTGCGGGCGAGCCGCGCCCTCCTCCAGACGCTGAACGTGACCCGGTTCGAGCGGGGCGCGACTCTGCAGTTCCTCGCCGCCGCAGAGCCCGTCGAGGCCGAGACCCGCGCGGCGCTCTACGCCGACCGGCAGCGGGCGATCGCGGGGCTCGCCGCGGCCCGGCCGCTGCTCGACGGCCTGGAACTCCCCGCCGTGGCGGCGACCCTCGGCCGGCTGAACGAGGCGAGCGGCCGCCTCGATCGCCTCCGGCCGCGGGTCGACGCCGCCCTGGACGTGCCGGGCGCGCGTCGCGACGGCGCGGTGACGGCGGAGGCCAGGGCCGCCCTCCAGGCCATGCTCGATGCCCTGATCGCCACGAGCGACGCCGTGGACGCCGCGATCCCGCTGTCCGACGGGCTCCTCCGGCGCGACCTCGCCCTTAAGCGGGCGGCGTGGGCGACGCGCATGGCCAACGGCGCCGTCGCGCTGCGCGTGCAGACATCCCTGGCGGCCGGGGCGTCCTGGTCGCTGGACGAGACCGTCGCGGCCGCCGAGGAGCGGGGACGGCTCGACGCGGCCTGGAACGCGGCGATCGAGGCCGCGGCCGAGGCGTCCGGGACGGTCCAGGCCGCGTTCCAGCGAGCCCGGGAGAACAATTTCGAGGGCGCCCCCCTCGCCCGCCGGCGCGCCGTGGCGCAGGCCCTGGCTCGCGGCGCGCCGCCGGGCCTGACGCTCGCCCAGGCGCGCAAGCTCGACACGCCCGAGCAGGTTACCCTCGTCGACCTCGCCTTCGTCTGCCTCGACGAGATGGTCGCGCGGGCCGAGGCCCTGTCGGGGGCGGCGCGGAGCACCCTGTGGCGCGACGGGGCGGCCCTGGTCGCGACCCTGCTGCTCGTCGCCCTCGGGCTGCTCGCCCTGTTCCGCGGCGTGCTCCGGCCGATCCGGCGGATCACCGCGGCCATGGAGGCCCTCGCGGCCGGGGATTCCGCCGTTGCCGTCCCGGGCCTCCGGCGGCGCAACGAGATCGGCGCCATGGCCCGCGCCGTGCAGGTGTTCAAGGACAACCTGATCCGCACCCGGCAGCTGGAGGCGGAGGCCGAGGCGGCCCGGCAGGACGCGGAGCGTCAGCGCGGCCTCGCGATGCGGCAGGTCGCCGACCGCTTCGCCGACGCCGTCGGCGGGATCGTCGCGCAGGTCTCGACCGCGGCGGCATCGTTGCAGGCCACGGCCCGCGGCATGACGGAGACCGCGGCCGAGACCGCGGGGCAGTCGACCACCGTCGCGGCCGCGGCCGAGGAGGCGGCCAGCAACGTCGGCACCGTGGCGGCGGCGGCCGAGGAACTCGGCGGCTCCGTGCAGGAGATCGGCCGGCAGGTCGACGGCTCGGCCGGCCTCGCGCGGGCGGCGGTCGCGGAGGCCGACCGGACCGGCGCGCTGGTCCGGGACCTAAGCGAGGCCGTGGCGCGGATCGGCGACGTGGTCGGACTGATCTCGACCATCGCGGGCCAGACCAACCTGCTGGCGCTCAACGCCACGATCGAGGCGGCGCGCGCGGGCGCGGCCGGCCGCGGCTTCGCGGTGGTGGCCACGGAGGTGAAGGCGCTGGCCGAGCAGACCGCCCGGGCCACGGAGGAGATCGCGGGCCAGATCGGGCGGGTGCAGGCCTCGACCGGGCAGGCCGTCGCGGCGATCGGGACGATCACGGCCCGGATCCGCGACATCGACGGCGTGGCGACCACGATCGCGGCGGCGGTGGAGCAGCAGGGCGCGGCGACCCGCGAGATCGTCCGCAACGTCGGTCAGGCGGCGCAGGGCGCGGCCGCGGTCACCGGCCACGTCGCCGGCGTCGCCGCGGCCTCTGGCGCGACCGAGGCGGCGGCGGGCGAGGTCCTGGGCGCGGCCGCCGCCCTGTCGGCCCAGGCCGCGCACCTGACCGAAGAGGTCGGCCGCTTCCTCGACGGCGTCCGGGCCGCCTGAGCGCGCCCCCAAGCGCGCCTCAAAGCGCACCCTGGGGGCGCCGCGGCCGCCTCCCTGGCCTGGACGGGTCCGAGGCGATAGAAGGCCTCCCGACGGCCGGCGCGCACGGCGCCGGCTCCAGGGAGAAACCATGCCTCGCCTGTCCCCCCTCTTCGGAGCCGCGTTGATCGCCATGACCACAGCCGCCAATGCCGAGACCGTGACCACCCCGTCGGGCCTCAAGTATCAGGACGAGGTCGTCGGCACCGGGCCCGAGCCGAAGGCCGGCCAGACGGTCACCGTCCAGTACACCGGCTGGCTCGACGAGGGCGGCAAGAAGGGCAAGAAGTTCGACTCGTCCCGCGACCGCAACCAGCCCTTCAGCTTCCCCCTCGGCGCCGGCCAGGTGATCAAGGGCTGGGACGAGGGCGTCGCCACCATGAAGACCGGCGGCAAGCGCACCCTGATCATCCCGCCGCAGCTCGGCTACGGCGCCCGCGGCGCCGGCGGCGTGATCCCGCCGAACGCCACGCTGATCTTCGACGTCGAGCTCCTCGGCGCGAAGTAAGCGGCACGGCTGCGCGACGGCGGGAATTTCGAGACGATGCTGTTCGCGCAGCTGTCCGACGAGCTGTTCAAGCCGCTGGCCTCGCCGAGCCGCGGCTTCAACGCGGCCCTGCTCCTGCACCTGCACCGGCGCGTCCTCGGGGCCGAGCCGGTGCGCAAGGCCGAGCTCCTGGCCGAGATCGGCGACTTCGCCGCCGGCTGGAGCGACCCCGAGGTCAGCGGCGACGAGCCGATCTCGGCCGACCCGGCCGAGCGCCGCACGGCGCTCTACCGGCGCCTCCTCGACACCGGCTGGCTGATCGAGCGCCGCGAGCGCTACGTCCCGGTCGCGGAGTTCGACCCCGAGGCCCGCCTCCTCCTGGAGGAGCTGTCGCGGCTGGAACGGGGCGAGACCCGCTCCTACGGGGGCGCCGTCCTGGAGGTGCTGGGCGGGCTCGAGAGCGCCCTGTCGGACCCGGCGAACCGATCCGAGGCGCTGTCCAACGCCGCGCGGGGCGCGGCCGCCTTCCTTTCCCACGTGCGCGGCCTCGCAGCCGGCATGCGCAAGGTCGAGGAGCGCATCCTGCGCGAGCCCGACCGCGCCAAGACCTTCCGGCTGTTCTTCGAGGACTTCGTCGAGCGCCACCTGATCAGCGACTACCGGACGCTGCACACCCGCTTCAACCCGTTCCGCTTCCGCGCCAGCGTGGTGCGCGAGGCCGGCCGGGCGCTGCGCGACGCCCTCACGGTCCGGGCCCTGGCCGAGGGCCTGATCCGCGAGGGGCGGAGCGCCGATCTCGACACGGCGCAGCGGGCCGTCCGGGCGGATCTCGCCCAGATCCTCGCGGTGTTCGAGGGCCTCGACAACCACCTCGACGCCGTCGACGCCGTGGTGGCGCGCCTGGAGCGCCGGATCGCCTCCGCGCTGCACGTGATGGACCGCCCGGACCCGAGCGGCGTCGAGCGCGTCGCCGCGATGCTGCGCGCCGTCGGCGGGTCGGAGATCGCCCCCGAGGTGCCGGGCGACGTCTCGCTGCTGCGGCCGCCGATCGGGCACGCGCATCTCCAGGCGCCGCGCGCCCGCAAGTCGGCCATCGACATGGAGCCGCTGCCCGACATCGAGGACGACCCAGTGGTCGACGCCTTCGCGGCCGCCAAGGCGGAGTTCCGGCGCCGCACCACCGTGACGCCCGAGAGCATGAGCGCCTTCGTGGAGGCCCGGCTCGGCAAGGCGGTGCGGCTGCGCGGGTCGCAGATCGTCATCGCGGGCGTCGACGACTTCATCGTGTTCCAGCGCCTGCGCGAGATCGACGTGTTGTTCGACGCCAAGCTCGGCGCGCGCTACGCCCTGACCCGGCTGCCCGAGCGCGTGGTCAACGGCTGGCTGGACTGCCCGGATTTCCTGCTGGAGCGCCGTCCCCGTGCTTGAGGGCTTCCGCGCGATCATCGACGGCGACGAGCCGCCGCCGCCCGGCGCCCGGGCGCCGGACGCCGAGGAGCTGTGCCGCGCCCTCCAGGTGCTGCTGAAGGGGCAGGTGATCTACGCCGAGACGCAGGGCATCGGCCGCTCCTACGAGCTCGCCCGGCACTACGCACCGTTCTTCACCGACTACTTCGCCTGCCTCGGCTACGCGCTGACCGTGTCGCACCGCGACCAGATGGTCTCGCTGAGCCCGGCCGCCGACGCCCCGCGCCACGACATCGTCTCGGAGCGCCTGCGCAAGGACGAGACCCTGGTACTGCTGGCGCTCCGGCTCCTCTACGAGGAGGGCCTGCGCGACCACCGGGCCGGAACGGACGGGATCGTCGACTGCACCACCGACGAGATCGTCGAGAAGATCCGTGCCGTGGCGCGCAACGAGCCCCCCGAGGAGGGCCGGCTCGCCGACATCCTGCGCCTCTACGCCAAGCGCGGCGGCCTGCGCCTCGGCGAGCGCGACCGGGTCGAGCGGGTCACGCCGCTGTCGCTCCTGCCGGGGCTGACGGTGCTGGCCTCCGACGCCTGGATGGAGCGCCTGCGGGCGTGGTCCGAGGCCGGCGAGGCCTGATTCCGTCGTCCGGTCGACCAGTTCGGCGCCGTCTTTGCGAGCGGAGCGAAGCAATCCAGCCGGCGCCACGATTGCCGGCGTCGCGCTGCCCTGGTCACTTCGCTGCGCTCGCGATGACGGGGTGAGATACGTCAACCGCGACGTGCGGCCGAACCCACGTGACCGCGCTCAGGCCGCCCGGACCGTCGCCAGGAAGTGCTCGACCTCGCTGCCGAGATGGGCCGCCTGGCGGGCCATCTCGGAGGCCGAGGCCAGGACCTGCGCGGCGGCCGCGCCGGTCTCCTCGGCGGCGCCGGCGACCCCGCTGACATTGACAGTCACCGACTCGGTCCCGGTCGCGGCCTCGGCGACGTTGCGGACGATCTCCTGCGTGGCCGCGCCCTGCTCCTCCACCGCCGCCGCGATGGAGTTGGCCATGCCGCTGATCTCGCGGATGCGGCCGGCGATGCCGTCGATGGCCTGGACGGCCTGGCCGGTCGAGCCCTGGATCTGCGCGATCTGGGCCGAGATCTCGGCCGTCGCCTTGGCGGTCTGGTCGGCCAGCGCCTTCACCTCGGTGGCGACGACCGCGAAGCCGCGGCCGGCGACGCCGGCCCGGGCCGCCTCGATCGTGGCGTTCAGCGCCAGCAGGTTGGTCTGGCTGGCGATCGCCGAGATGAGGTCGACCACCTCGCCGACCCGGCGCGCGCCGGTGCTCAGGGCCTGGACGAGGTCGGCCGTGGCGGCAGCCTCGCGGACGGCGGCCTGCGCCAGGTCCGCCGAGGAGCCGACCTGGCGGCCGATCTCGTTGACCGAGGAGCCGAGCTCCTCGGCCGCCGCCGCGACCGTGGTGACGTTGGAGGAGGCCTCCTCGGCGGCTGCCGCCGCGCTGGTCGACTGGCCGGCCGTCTGCGTCGCCGTCGCGGTGAGGCTCTGGGCCGTGGACTGGAGCTGCGTCGCCGCCGACGTCACCGAGCCGACGATGCCGCCGATCGCGGATTCGAACCGGTCGGCGAGTTCGCGCGTCGCCTGCCGGCGCTGCGCCTCGGCGCCGGCCCGGGCCTGCGCGGTCTCGGCCTCGAGGGCGCGGGCGTGCAGCAGGTTCTCCCGGAAGACCGCGACGGTCGCCGACATGGCGCCGATCTCATCCCGCCGCGCCGCGTAGGGGATCTCGGCCTGCGTGTCGCCGTCGGCGAGCCGCCGCATGGACAGCGTCATCCCGGAAAGCGGCCGCGACACGCCCGTGAAGGCGTACAGCATGGCGCCGAGCGCGATGACGAGGCTGACGAGCAGGCTCACGACGGTCGGCCGGACCGCGTCGGCCTGGCTGTCGCGGGCCGCGCGTCCGGCCGCCTCGCCGTTCCGGATGTTCAGGTCGGCGAGGGCGCGGGTCGCGCTGGAGGCCGCGAGGTAGTTGGCGTTCATCGGCCCGCGGAAATAGGCGAGCGCCTGGTCGTGCTGGTCGGCCGGGAAGGCGCGCAGACGGGTCCAGTCGGCCTGCTGCACCGCCAGCTTGGCGAGCAGGTCGTCGTAGATCCCCTGCTCCTCCTTCGACGCCACCAGGCTGCGGTACGCCTCGGCCTTGGCCTGGCGGTTCCGCATCATCTCGTCGGCGTTCTTCAGGCTGGTCTCGCGCTCGGCGTCGGTATCCGCCGTCACGTAGCGGAACTGCCAAAGTCGCGAGCGCATCACGAGGGCGTTGATCGCCTGGGCCTCGTTGATCGACGGCACGGCGTTGTCGATCAGCTCCGCGAGCCGCTGGTCGACCGCCTGCATCTTGTAGAGGGTCACGCCGCCCTGAACGATCGCCGCCAGGAGCAGGAGGGCGAAGAGGCCGCTGAGTTTTGCTTTGAGACTGAGACGCATCGGTCGGTTCCGGTCGTGCAGGCGAGACCCGCAGGACATGAACGGGTTGTGCTAACAGGGTTATAACCTGAGGTAGGATCAGGCTTCACGGGTTCGCGTGTGTCGGCTTGCATACGCGGCCGAGTCCGGCCAACTGGGCCGCTCATTCCCCGCCACCGACCCGACCCACCGACACCGTGTACGTCCTCACCGACATCGCCATCTCGAACTGGTACCTGATCCGCCGCGAGCAGATCCGCCTGCGCGGCGCCGCGGCGCTGGTCGGGCCGACCGGCGCCGGGAAGTCGACGATCTTCGACGCGGTCGGCACGGTGCTGGCCGGCAACAACGCCAGCCGCCTCGCCCTCAACGCCTCGGCCTCCGGCCGCAGCGCCCGCACCGTGCGCGACTACTGCCTGGGCTGGATCAGCGACCCGGCGGAGGGCGGCCGCCCGACGCGGGAATCCTGCGAGACCGTGCTGGTGCTGGTCTTCGAGAACCCCGATTCCGGCCGCGTGGTCTCGGTCGGCCTCGCCCTGGCGGCGCGGGCCGCCGAGCCGAAGGAGACCGTGCTGTCGCGCTTCATCGCGGTCGGGCACCGGTTCGAGGTCTCCGACTACGCCCGCACCGCCCCCGGCGGCACCTACACGGCGCCCTGGAGCGAGATCGCCGCGGAGCTGCGCGCCCGCGCGTCGAGCTTCACCGAGTACCGCACCTCCGGCGAGCGCTTCACGGCCGACGTGCTGGCGACCCTGCGCGAGGGCGCGCCGGCGCCGGAGCCGCGCCACTTCCTGCGCAGCTTCGCCAACGCGGTGGCGTTCAAGCCGATCTTCGACACCAGCGCCTTCGTGCGCGCCTTCGTGCTCGAGCCGGAGCCCCTCGACGTCGAGCGCGTGCGCCACTCCATCGCCAACTGGCGGCGCCTCCGGGAGACCATCGCCGAGCTGGAGACCCGGCTCGGGCGCCTGCGGCGCCTGCGCGACCGCTACGAGGCCTGGGGCGAGGCGGTCCTCGCCGCCGCGACGCACGAGCTGCGGGCGGCCAGCGCCGATCTGCGCCGCCGCAGCCTCGACCTCATCGCCGTCCGGGGCCGCCTCCGCGAGGGCGCCGACACCCTGCGCATCGCGCGCGAGCGCGTCGCGGCGAGCCGCGGCTACGTCCGCGAGATCGACGGCGAGATCGCCGAGAAGAAGGCGCTGGCCGCCGCGGGCGCCGCCGAGGGCCGGCTCGCGGCCTCGACGCTCGGCCTGTCCATGCTGGAGCGCGACCGCAAGGAGCTGATCGGCCGGATCGGCGACCTCGTGGCCCTCGTCGGGCAGATGGCCAAGCTCCAGGCGGTCACCCCGATCCTGCGGCAGAGCTGCCCGCAGGCGGCCCGCCTCGCCGAGGCCTGCGCCCGGGCGGGCCTGCGCCGGGACGCCTCGCCCGAGGAGATCCTGCGCCCCGACGGCCCGCTGGCCGAGCTGGCCGACGGGCTGGCGCGCCTGCCCGACTTCGACGAGGCCCTGGAGCGGGCCGCCGAGGACGCGGCGCTCAAGGCCCGCGCGCAGGAGAGCGAGGCCGAGCGCACGGCGCCGCGCACCGGCGGCGGCCCGGCGGCGCGGCTGTCCTCCGACACGGTGGCGTTCCGCGGCGAGCTGGAGCGGCGCGGCATCGACGCGCTGCCGATCTGCGAATTGGCCGAGATCGTCGACCCGACCTGGGGGCCGGCGCTCGAAGGGCTGCTCGGGCGCGCCCGCGAGGCCCTGGTGGTCGCACCGGACCGGCTGAGCGAGGCGCTCGGCGTGCTGCAATCCGGCCGCGACCGCTACAGCCGCTGCATCCTGGTCAAGACCACCGACACCGCCAAGCAGCGGTCCCGCCGCTACGACGACGGGCCGCTCACCGTGATCGAGACCAGCGACCCCCACGCCGAGGCGTTCCTCGGCGTGCGGCTCGGCGGCTACGACCTCGCCCGGGACGATGCCGAACTGGCGCGCCTGTCCCGGGCCGTGGCGCCCAGCGGCCGGACCACGGCCGGCATGGCCTACACGGTCACCCGCAGCGTCGACCTGCTGATGACCCGCGGCCATCGCGGGCCGACCGCCGACAGCCGCCGCGCCCACGAGATCGCCGTCGCGGAGGCGCGGCGCCTGCGCGGCGAGGCCGCGGTCCTGCGCGAGGCCGCCCGGACGGCCGCCGCGATCCGGGCCCGTGTCGCCCGGGGCCTCGACGCGGTGGAGGCGCTGCGGGCCGAGCTCGACGGGCTGGAGGGGCGGCGGCGCACGCTCCAGACCGAGCGGGAGGGGATAGAGAAGCGCGACACGGCCGGGCTCGCCGCCGAGATCGCCGCGCTGACCACCGAGCGGGTCGGTTACCTGCGTGAATTGTCGGAGGAGCTGGAGCCGAAGCTCGACCGCCTGCTCGCCGACGAGGCGGCCCTGCGCGCCCGGATGGGGCCTATGCGCGAGGCCGTCCGCGCCGCCCTGTCGGCCCGCCGCGCGGCCCTGCGCCAGCTGAGCGCGGGCGACGCGGCGCGGGTGCGCCTCGCCCGCGCCGAGCCCTTCGACCTCGGCGCGGTCGCCGAGGCGCGGCGGGCGCTCGCCGGCCTCGACGCCAAGGCGGCCGGGGCGCGGGTGAGCGCCGAGCGCGGCCTCGCCCGGGATTCCGCCGAGGCCGCCCGCTCGCACGGGCGGATCGCCGAGCGCGAGCTTGCGGAGGCCTGCGCCGCCTGGCGGGTGGAGAACCCGCTGGCCTCGGGGGACGCCCCGGCGATCGACGGCTTCGCCTGGGTGCGCCGGGAATACGAGGCGGTCGAGGGGCACGAGTTGCGCCGCTACCGGGCGCAGGCCGAGCGGGCCGAGTCCGAGATGCGCCGCCTCATGACCGAGGACCTGCTGACGCGCCTCGCCGACCGGTTCGAGCGGGTCCATGCCCGGCTCGCGGCCCTGAACGAGCGGCTCTCGGCGCGCAGCTTCACCGGCCAGACCTACGCGTTCGAGGCGGCGGTGGACCGCCGCTACGCCGCCGTCCACGCGCTGGCCACCGAGACCGCCCGCTCGCCCGAGGCCGCGCAGGCGCTGCTCGCCGGCGAGGCGGAGGGGCCGATGGCGGCCGCGCTCGAGGAGATCACCGCGCTGATCGCCGGCGCAGACGACGCGGCGCGGCTCGCCGATTACCGCAACTACTTCGTCTACGAGATCGGCATGCGCGACCGGGCGGGCAACCGCACCACGATGTCGGCCCGGGCGCTGCGCGGCTCCGGCGGCGAGGCGCAGGCGCCGTTCTACGTGGCGATCGCCGCGTCGCTCGCCAGCGCCTACTACCCGGGCGACCGGCCGGGCGATGAGAATCCGGGGCTCGGCCTGTGCCTGCTCGACGAGGCGTTCTCGAAGCTCGACGTGCGCAACAGCCAGGCGCTGGTCGATCTCTACCGCGCCTGGGGGCTGCAGCTGCTGATCGCCGCCCCCGAGGACAAGCGCACGACGCTGACCGAGGTGATGGACACGATCGTGACGGTCTACAAGAGCCCGGATCTGACCTCGGTCCGGATCGAGGCCGAGCACCCGCTCGAGGCGGCCCGCCGGGCGCTGCACGCGATCAACCCCGACCAGGTCGGGATCGAGGGCTTCCGCCAGTCGGACGCCGCGGAGTGATCCCGCGGGGCACCGGGGCGGGGCTTCGCGCCGCCGTCCCCGGTATCCCCGTTCTCCGGGTGATCGATCGTCAGTTCAGGTAGGTGCGGATCCAGTTCGGCGAGAGGATCTCGCCCTCTTCGGTGATGATCCAGGGCTGCTTGGCCGGGTCGGCCAGGGCGCCGGCCGCGGCGGCGATCGCCTCCCGCAGGGTCCGGTAGCGCTCGGGCTGCGCCAGCGGGGCGCTCGCCGGGGCCGTGCGCCAGATCGTCAGATCCGCGGGCCGTTCCAGAGCTTCGGTTTCCATGGGTACTCGTCCTTCCGAACCGTTTTGGACCGTTCAGATCGCCGCCGCCGGGCTCTGCCGAGGGGCTGCGGCGATCGATGGTCTGAGCGTCAATGCAAGCATCTCTGCGGCAGCTTTGCGATCAATTCGGGCGGTTCTCGAAACCAGCATCCGGTGCCGAGGCACGAGTTCGGGCGCGGTTCGGTGTTCCATGTCCGTATTGAGCGCGACTGAGCTGCCCTGGACTTGCGAGAATTGTGGCTCCTGAATGATGACCATTCCGTTAGCCAGTCTGCGCCGGTCGCCGACGTGCGCCAGAACACGTCTGGGGCCTGTCGGCGGCGGCGCCTCTCTGTGTTGACGCCCCGATCCTGAACGCGCACTTAAGGCTCGGCCCGTCGGGGCCCGCCTACGCGCTTCTCTCGGAGTCACCCGTGCCGGATCGTACCGTGCGCATCGTCCTCGCCGCGGTCCTGGTCCTGCTGGCGCTCTACGTCGCCCAGCCCTACCTGCAGCCGCTGCTCTACGCGGCCGACACGCCCCGGGCGATCACGGCCCGCGGCGATCTGGCGCCGGCCGAGTCCTCGACGGTCGCGCTGTTCGAGCGCGCGAGCCCGTCCGTCGTTCACGTTTTCGCGCAGGGCGCCGCGCAGAACCGCGACCTGCTCGACCTCGACGACCAGGGCGGCGAGCAGGGCGGGACGCAGACCGGCACCGGCTTCGTGTGGGACGGCGCCGGCCACATCGTCACCAACACCCACGTCGTGCAGAACGCCGCGCGGAGCGGCGGCTCGGTCTCGGTCCGGATGAGCGACGGCGAGGTCGTGCCCGCTACCCTCGTCGGGATGGCGCCGTCCTACGACCTCGCGGTCCTGCAATTGGGGCGGGTGCGGACCATGCCGCCGCCGCTGGCGATCGGCACCTCGGCCGATCTCAAGGTCGGGCAGTCGGCCTTCGCCATCGGCAACCCGTTCGGCCTCGACCACACGCTGACCACCGGCGTCATCAGCGCCGTGCGCCGCCGCATGCCGACGAGCGAGGGCCGCGAAGTGTCCGGCGTCATCCAGACGGACGCGGCGATCAACCCGGGCAATTCCGGCGGCCCGCTCCTCGATTCCGCCGGCCGGCTGATCGGCGTCAACACCGCCATCGTGTCACCGTCCGGCGCCAGCGCCGGCATCGGCTTCGCGATCCCCGTCGACGTGGTGAACCGGATCGTGCCGGAGCTGATCAAGGCCGGCCGCGTGCGCAATCCCGGCATCGGCATCATCGCCGCCCAGGAGGCGGCCACCGCGCGGCTCGGCATCGACGGCGTGGTCATCGTGCGGGTGCTGCCCGGCTCCCCGGCCGCGCAGGCCGGTCTGCGCGGCGTCGACCCGCAGACCGGCGACCTCGGCGATGTGATCGTCGAGGCCAACGATCGCCCGGTCCACCGCCTCGCGGACCTGACCGCGGCCATCGAGGAGGCCGGCCTCGGCGCCGGCGTGACCCTCAAGGTGGAGCGCGACGGCCGGATCCGGCAGGTCCGCGTCACCACCGCCGAGGTCGCGGAGAACCGGCGATGACGCGCGCGGCCCTCCTCCTGACCCTGATCCTCCTGGCCGCCGCCGCGCGCGCCGGCGAGGCGCCGACGCGCGCGCGCCTCTGCCCGGAGAACCTGCCCGAGGGCGTGCGTCTCCCGCCGCAGCCCGGCTGCGACGCGAGCGTGCGCCCGCCGACGCCGCGCCGGCCGGGCCACTTCGATCTCGGGGACGGGACGAGCATCCAGATCGGCGGGAGCGCGTCCGCCCTCTACGGCGTGCGGCGCTGAGCGATGGTGCTGTTCGCCGGCCTGCTCGCCTGCCTGACCCTGTGGTGGCTGTCGAAGAACTCGGGCGGCCTCGGCCAGAGGCTCCGCGGCGGGCTCCGGGCTGGCCTCGGCGCCGCCCTCGGGCGGTCGCGTCTGCCGACCTTCGGCGCCTTCGCGCTGCTCGCGGCCGGGTTCCTGCTCCTGCGCGGGAACTTCGTCCTCGCGGCACTGCTCGGGCTGAGCGGCATCTGGATGATCGAGGGCCAGGCCGCCATGACCGCGCGGCTGCGCCGGCTGATCCGGCCGGGATCGGGCGAGCGCCCGCGCGACCCGGAGGACCGCCGCTTCCGCACGGTCCTGATCGACGCCCTCGTGCGCCCGGACGGCAGCCTGCGCACGGGCCGCGTCATCGCGGGGCCGGGCGCCGGCGCGTGGCTCGACAGCATGCCCACCGGGGCCGTGGTCGAGCTGCTGCGGCTCTGCCGGATCCGCGACGCCGCCGGCGCCGCCCTGCTAGAGCCGTATCTCGACCGCCGGGCGCCCGGATGGCGTGTAGACGCTGAGGGCGATCGCGACCCGCGGCCGCGCCGTCCGCCGCATCCAGGGGCGATGACGCAGGAGCAGGCGTACGAGATCCTGGGGCTTCAGCGCGGGGCGACCGCTGAGGAGATCCGGTCGGCCCACCGGTCTCTCATGAAGCGCGCCCACCCCGACCAGGGGGGCAGCGCCGAGGGCGCGGCGCGCGTCAACGCGGCCCGGGACAGGCTTCTGAACCGACATCGCTGAACTCCACGCGCGTTGTCAGAGAGTTACCGATCGTCGGCCGCGGACGAACTCGGTCGCGGCCGTTCCGTATCCGGCGCGCGGGCGCGCCGGTGGCTGGCGAAACGCGGCGCGCGGGCGCGCCGGCGGGTCTCGCGGGTCTCAGCTCCGGGTGGCGAAGCAGCTGAAGCCGCTGCGCTTCAGGGCCGAGCAGGCCTCCTGGGCGGAATCCTGCTCGGCGAAGCCCGAGAAGCGAGCGCGGAACAGCGTGGTGCCGCCGTGCTCGACCTTGACCGTGTAGGGCGCGGCCTTCGACAGGCTGCCGCCGACCTTGGCGCGCGCCTCCGAGAGCATCGTCCGGGCCTTGGACTCGTCGTCCATGGCGCCGAGCTGGATCACCCAGGCGGTCGGGACGACGCGGGCGCCGGAGACCGCCTTCGGCGGCTCGTCGCGCTCGAGGGAGGCCACGCGGGCCGTGGACTTGGACGCGCCCGGGAAGGGCGGCTGGGCGTTGCCGCCGCCGGCATAGGCCTGGGCCGCCTTCGGGATGCCCTGCGGGCCGGGCTTCCAGGTGCCGCCCGGCGTCGTCGTCTTGGCGGGGGACAGGTCGAGGGGCTCGCCGGTGGTGCCAGTCGTCTCGACGTCCTCGTCGTCCGCCGAGGCGACCTGCGTGCGGGTCCGCGAGACCGCGTCGGCGACGACCGCCGGGCGGGCGCGCTCGGCGACCTCGGTGACCGGCGCCGAGATCCGGGCGCCGGCATAGGCGCGCGGCAGGCTGGCGCGGACGAGGTCGGCCATGATCCGGTCGCGGCTCGCGCCGGACTTGCCGCCCAGCACGATCGCCACGATCTGGCGCCCCTCGGACTTCGCCGCGGTCATCAGGTTGAAGCCGGAATCCCGGGTGTAGCCGGTCTTGATCCCGTCGACGCCCTGGACGTTGCCCAGGAGGCGGTTGTGGTTGCCGATCACCCGGCCGCGGAACGCGAAGGACCGGGTCTGGAAGTAGCGGTAGTAGTGCGGGAACCGGTCCTGGATCGCCCGCGCCAGCACGGTCAGGTCGCGCGCGGTGGTCAGCTGGTCCGGATCGGGCAGGCCCGAGGCGTTGGCGTAGTGCGTGCGGCTCATGCCGAGGGCGTGGGCCTTCGCGGTCATCATCTGGGCGAAGCGCTCCTCGGAGCCGGCGATGTTCTCGCCGATGGCGCAGGCCACGTCGTTCGCCGACTTCGTCACGATCGCCTTGATGGCGTCCTCGACCGAGATGGTCTGGCCGGGGCGCAGGCCGAGCTTGGACGGCGCCTGGGCGGCGGCGTGGGCCGAGATGGTCAGGTCGGAATCGAGGGCGAACTTGCCCCGCTCCATCTGCTCGAACAGCATGTAGAGCGTCATCACCTTGGTGATCGAGGCCGGGTGCCGCAGGGCGTCCTCGTTCACCGCGTGCAAGGTCTTGCCGCTCTTCACGTCCACGACCATCGCCGCGTAGGGCGGGTTGTAGCCGCCGCCGGCGCGGGCATGGTGGTGGTGCCGACCGCGCCGGGCGTCGGCCGGTGAGGCCATGGCCGTCAGGACGGCGGCGGCCAGGATCGCGGCCGGGAGCGCTGGAATCGTCCGGGAGCGGCCTACTACGCTACGCATCACGCCTGATTGCCTCGCGAGACCGGATCTGGCCGGTCGTATCCCCTGCAGAGCCTTCCGCCGATCACGTGGCCCCGCTGCATCAGTGGAGAGTTAGGCAAGTGCAGTTACAGGCCCGTTAATGCGATCGCGGCGAGTGCCGGATCGTGCCGTTCCGGCATCCGCTTACCGGCCGTTCCCGACCCGCTGTTGCCGGTCGGCCATGCCGTGCCGGTTGCGGCCGGCCGCTCTTACAGGCCCGAGCTTGACGCTGGCTGTCGTGCCGCACACTCTCGCGGCGATCCGAAACTGTCGGTCGCGGATGGCGGGCCGGCTCGGCGGCGGACCGGAGATCGGCGATGCAGAGACCCCCTGCCCTCCCCCTGAGCCCGGTCGCCTCCGGCTTCGGGACGCCCCTGCGGCGGTTCGGGATCGCGAGCCGCGCGGCCCAGACCCTCGGCATCGAGTATCTCGACTCGGTCAAGAAGGCCCTCGACGACCTCGGGGCGACCTGGGGGGCGCTGGCGGCGGCCCGCAGCCCGACCGAGATCCTGGCGGTGCAGGCCGCGTACCTGCAGCGGGCCGGGGAGCGCGCCGCGGCCCGCTCGGCCGCCGCCGGCGACGCGATGCTGGGCCTGACCGGCGCGTTCCTGCGGCCGAAGGCGCTGGCGCCGGCCGCGGCCCGTCCCGGCCCGGCGCGCTAGCGGGTCGGCCATCATGCGCCGGGGACGCGCGGTGCAGGGCGGACAAGTGCGCACAGGCGTCTGGCGAAGTCGGCTCACCGTCTGTAGATTAAACGGCGTGGAGCTGAGCGCTGCTCCCGGCAGGCCAGGATCAGGATCGGCCGTGAGGGCCGGCGGCGCCCGCTCCGAGCAAGGGATCGGTTCGACGCACATGAGACAGGTCCCCATGCAGGGCACCGCGAGTTCGACCAGGGAGCACCGGCCGGCGCGTATCGCGGTCACGGCATCCGGTTCGCGCACGCCCGGGGGCGACGACCGGTCCAACACCGCGATCATCACGCGCACGAAGCCGCGGACCAAGCGGCCGAGTCTGTACCGGGTACTCCTTCTGAACGACGACTATACGCCGATGGAGTTCGTGGTCCTGGTGGTCGAGCGGTTCTTCAACAAGAGCCACGAGGACGCCTACCAGATCATGATGCACGTGCATCAGAACGGGGTCGGCGAGTGCGGGGTCTTCACCTACGAGGTGGCGGAGACCAAGGTGACGCAGGTCATGGACTTCGCACGCAAACACCAACATCCTCTCCAGTGCGTTATGGAAAAGAAATAGGCGCCGCTCGCGGTAGGCACGAAGGACAGAGGCCAGCTTTGCCAAGCTTCTCACGCAGCCTAGAACAAGCCCTCCACCGCGCCCTGGCGCTCGCCGGGGAGCGCCGGCACGAATACGCGACGCTGGAGCATCTCCTGCTCGCCCTGGTGGATGACCAAGATGCGGCCGCGGTCATGCGCGCCTGCAACGTCGAGATCGACACGCTCAAGCGCAGCTTGGTCGACTACGTCGACACCGAGCTCTCCAACCTCACCGGCGACGGCCGGCAGGACGCCAAGCCCACGGCCGGGTTCCAGCGCGTGATCCAGCGCGCCGTGATCCACGTCCAGTCGTCGGGCCGCGAGGAGGTCACCGGCGCCAACGTGCTGGTGGCGATCTTCGCCGAGCGCGAGAGCCACGCCGCCTACTTCCTGCAGGAGCAGGACATGACCCGCTACGACGCGGTCAACTACATCAGCCACGGCATCGCCAAGCGGCCCGGCGCCTCCGAGGCGAAGCCCGTGCGCGGCGCCGACGAGGAGGGTGCGTCCGAGCGTCCGAGCGATGAGGGCGATCCCCGCGGCGCCAAGAAGAAGGGCGACGCGCTCGACGCCTACTGCGTCAACCTCAACAAGAAGGCCCGCGACGGCAAGATCGACCCGCTGATCGGCCGCGAGAGCGAGGTCCAGCGGACGATCCAGGTCCTCTGCCGCCGGCAGAAGAACAACCCGCTGCTGGTCGGCGATCCCGGCGTCGGCAAGACCGCGATCGCCGAAGGTCTGGCGCGCAAGATCATCCAGCACGAGGTGCCGGAGGTCCTGGCCGACGCGACCGTCTTCTCCCTCGACATGGGCACGCTGCTCGCCGGCACCCGCTACCGGGGCGACTTCGAGGAGCGCCTCAAGCAGGTGATGAAGGAGATCGAGGCGCACCCGAACGCGATCATGTTCATCGACGAGATCCACACGGTGATCGGCGCCGGCGCGACCTCGGGCGGGGCCATGGACGCGTCGAACCTGCTCAAGCCCGCCCTGGCCTCCGGCACGCTGCGCTGCATCGGCTCGACCACCTACAAGGAGTACCGCCAGTACTTCGAGAAGGACCGCGCCCTGGTGCGACGCTTCCAGAAGATCGACGTCAACGAGCCGTCGATCCCCGACACGATCGAGATCGTGAAGGGCCTGCGGCCGTACTTCGAGGAGTTCCACAAGCTCAAGTACACGACCGAGGCCGTGAAGGCCGCGGTCGAGCTGTCGGCCCGCTACATCAACGACCGCAAGCTGCCCGACAAGGCGATCGACGTGATCGACGAGACCGGCGCCTCGCAGATGCTGGTGCCGGAGGCGCGCCGCAAGCGCACCATCGGCATCAAGGAGATCGAGGCGACCATCGCCACGATGGCCCGGATCCCGCCGAAGACCGTCTCCAAGGACGACGCGGTGGTGCTCCAGCATCTGACCGAGAACCTGAAGCGCGTGGTCTACGGACAGCCGAACGCCATCGAGGCCCTGACCTCGGCGATCAAGCTGGCCCGGGCCGGCCTGCGCGACCCGGACAAGCCGATCGGCTCGTACCTGTTCGCGGGCCCGACCGGCGTCGGCAAGACCGAGGCCGCCAAGCAGCTCGCCGCGTCGCTGGGCGTCGAGATGCTGCGCTTCGACATGTCGGAATACATGGAGCGCCACACGGTGAGCCGCCTGATCGGCGCGCCCCCCGGCTATGTCGGCTTCGACCAGGGCGGCCTGCTGACCGACGGGATCGACCAGCACCCGCACTGCGTGCTCCTCCTCGACGAGATCGAGAAGGCGCACCCGGACCTGTTCAACATCCTGCTGCAGGTGATGGACCACGGGAAGCTGACCGATCACAACGGCAAGCAGGTCGATTTCCGCAACGTCATCATCATCATGACGACCAATGCGGGCGCCTCGGACCTGGCGAAGTCGGCCTACGGCTTCACCCAGACGAAGCGCACGGGCGACGACGTGGAGGCGATCAACAAGCTGTTCGCGCCGGAATTCCGCAACCGTCTCGACGCGATCATCTCGTTCGGCCACCTGCCGAAGGACGTGGTGGCGAAGGTGGTGGACAAGTTCGTCCTTCAGCTCGAGGCACAGCTCGCCGACCGCAACGTCACGATCGAGCTCTCCGACGAGGCCCGGGACTGGCTGGTGGAGCACGGCTACGACGACGCGATGGGCGCGCGCCCGATGGCCCGGCTGATCCAGTCGACCATCAAGACGCCGCTCGCCGACGAGGTCCTGTTCGGCAAGCTCAAGGACGGCGGCGCGGTCCGCGTGGTCGTCCGCAAGCCGGAGGACGGCGAGGCCAAAGCCGGCGCCAAGGACAGCCTGGGCTTCGACTTCCCGGCGGGTCCCGTGACGCCCAAGCCCGAGAAGGACGTGACCAACGCCGCCAAGCGCCACAAGCGCGCCAAGCCCCGCACCGCGGCCCGGAAGAAGACGCCGAAGGACAACAAGGGCGGCGGTGGCAGCTCGGGCGGCGGCGTCCGGACCGTGCCGAAGGTGCCACTCGTGCGCGCCTAATGGTGTGCAGGCCGGCCGGCGGCCTTCCGGACTCGGGGGCCGCCGGTCTATGACCGCCGCGACGCGCATGCGCCGCGGCGAGGAGGCGCCCGATGACTGACAACCTGCACGAGGGACCTTTGTCCCCCGTCGCGCAGCCGGCGCCCCCCAAGAAGCTCACCCGGCGCGAGGAGCGGCGCCGGCGTCGCCAGCGGCGCCGCCGCGGCGAGGAGGTGCTGGCCTGGGTGCTCGTGCCGTTCATCTGCTTCGGCATCTACTGGGGCATCGCCGCCGGCTTCGACTTCTTCGGCACCTCGCCGGGCCAGGTCTGGGACCAGCTGATGCAGGTCAAGGCCATGATGGAGAAGCGTTCGGGTCCCCAGGGCGCGCGCGGCTAGCGCGCCGCCGCGGGTCCCGGCGCGGGGGAGGCGACGCCTCCGGACGGTTCCGAGCGGGCGCGCCCATGACACCGACCCGTCGATCGCTGCTCGCCGCCCCCCTCCTGGCGATGCCGGCCCTCCGGGCCCGCGCCGGCGGCGGGCCCGTGGTCGTCGTCGGCGCCGGGGCCGCGGGGCTCGCGGCCGCCGCCCTTCTGCGGGCGGCCGGGCAGAGTTTCACCCTCGTCGAGGCCCGGGACCGGATCGGCGGCCGCGCCTTCACCGACCGGGCGCTCGGCGCCGCGTGCCGGTTCGACGCCGGCGCCGAGTACATCCACTGGGCCGAGCGCAATCCCTGGGCGCCCATCGCCCGGGCGGCCGGGGCGCACGTCGCCCGCGAGGACGGCTGGGCGCGCCGGCTCGTCGTCGACGGCCGTCCCGCCACCGCCGCCGAGGCGGCGCAGCGGCGCGCCGGCTTCTCCGGCCTCGACGCGCTGCTCGCCCCGAAGGGCGGCGACCCGTCCCTGGCGGAGGCGGCCCGGGCCGGCGGCCCCGACGCCGCCCTGGCGGCGGCCGGCCTGAGCCGGCTCTCCCTCGGCGAGGATCCCGAGCGGGTCTCGGCCGTGGACTACGACCGGCTCTGGTCCGGCTCCGACCTCTGGATCGACGGCTACGGCGACCTCGTGGCGCGGCACTTCGCCGACCTGCCGGTCAGCCTCAACTGCTCCGTGCGGGCGATCGACTGGTCGGGCCGCGGGGTCCGGGTCGAGACGGCGCGGGGCACGATCGCGGCCGCCGCCGCCATCGTCACGGTGCCGGTCGGCGTGCTGAAGGCCGGGGCCGTGGCGTTCGCGCCGGACCTGCCGGACGCCGCCCGGACGGCGCTCGACGGCCTGTCGATGGGCGCCTACACCAAGATCGGCCTGCGCCTCGACCCCGCGCGCCTCGACGGTGCCGACCTCGGCGACGCGGTCTCGGTGGCGACGGGCGGCCCGACGATCTACTTCGAGATGCAGCCCTTCGGCCGGTCCCTGGCGGTGGCCAATCTCGGCGGCGACCTCGCGCGCGACCTGTGCCGGGCCGGCGAGGCGGAGGCGGTGGCGCTCGCCACCGAGCGCCTGGTCGCGGTCCTCGGCGGCGGCGCCCGCAGCGCCGTCCAGGCCGGGCGCCTCGCCGGCTGGTGGACGGACCCGCACGCCCGGGGCTCCTACTCGATCGCCGCCCCCGGCCACGCGGAGGCCCGCGACCGCCTGCGCGCGCCGGTCGGCGGGCGCGTGTTCTTCGCCGGGGAGGCGCTGGCGGTCGGCGGCGCCATGACGGTCGGCGGGGCGACCCTCGACGGCGAGCGCGCCGCCCGGGCGGTGCTGAAGGCGCTGGGCGCCTGAGCTGCCCGTCGCGGTGGCTTGCTCAGGCGGTCGCGGCGCGGCGCGGCAGCGGCCGCGCGGGGGCCGCGACGGCGGCCCGGCGCCGGATCGCCGCCACCGCCAGGGGCTCGGCGCGGCCGCGCAGGGCGTGGGCGCCGAGATCCTCCGCCACGAGGTCGTCCGGCAGCGGGCCGAGCCGGGCGAGGAGGTCGGCCGAGACGAGGACGTCGACGCCCAAGGTCTTCGACAGGGCCTCCAGCCGGGCCGTCGTGTTCACGACGTCGCCGAAATACGCGATCTTGTGCCGCTCCAGCCCGATCTCGGCGGTCACGACCGGGCCGCAATGCAGCGCGGCGCGGAACTGCGGCACCTGCCCGAAGCGGCCGCGCCAGCTCTCCGCCTCGGCGGCGAGGCGCTCCTGGAACGCGAAGACGCAGCGCAGGCAGGCGGCGTCGCGCAGGCCCCGCTCCATCGTCCAGGTCACCAGCGCGAGGTCGCCGACGTAGTCGTCGATGGAGCCGCGGGCGCGCGCCACCGGCAGCGCCAGGGCATTGAACACCTGCCCGAGATAGGCCTGCGCCGCCCGGTCGCCGTGGCGGTCGGCGAAGCGCGTCGATCCGGTCACGTCGAGGAAGAGGAAGATCCGCTCCTCGCTGATCGGCCGGTGGTAGCGCCCGATCAGCAGGTTGGCGAAGACGCCGGGGCCGATCAGGTCGCGGACCCGGAACACGAACACCACCAGGGCCGAGATGCCGAGCGCGTAGAGCAGGCCGGACTGCGACATCAGCATCGCGTTCCGCTCGCTGTACATGAAGCGGAACAGCTGGTTCAGCACCGTGCTGGCGACCGCGTTCCCGACCACGATCAGCGCGATGTAGAGCGCCACGGTGGCGAGCAGGAACAGCGGCGTCGCGAGGCCGCGGATGCGGTCGCGCAGGCGCGGCGCCAGCAGCTGGCGCTCGTAGAGCAGGATCGGCGTGCCGATGATCGCGCCGCGGATCGCCGTCCCGGTCAGCGGGGCGATCCCGAAGATCACCCCGTAGAGGAGCCCCGCCAGGGCCCCCAGGGCGGGCGCCACCAGCAGGAACCAGCGCGGGCCGAAGCGCATGGGTTCGCGTGCCCCGCCCGGCCCCGCTCAGTCCAGCCGGAGCGCGTGGACCGAGAACAGCTGGTCCGGGTCGGTCCAGACCGTCAGCCACGTCCAGCCCGCCCGCTCGGTCAGCGCCCGGAACGTGGCCGGCGTGTACTTGTAGCTGCTCTCGGTGTGGATCGTCTCGCCCGCCGCGAACGCGAAGGTGTCGGCGCCGACCCGCACCGCCTGGGCGTCGCGGGCGACGAGATGCATCTCGATCCGCGAGGCGTCGGTGTTGAACACCGCCCGGTGGCTGAACGCGCCGGGCTCGAAGCGGCCGGCGAGCTCCCGGTTGATCCGGGTCAGGAGGTTGAGGTTGAAGGCGGCGGTGACGCCCTGCGCGTCGTCGTAGGCGGCCTCCAGCACCGCCGCGTCCTTCACGAGGTCGACGCCCACGACCATGTGGGCGCCCGGCCCCAGAATCCGCCCGAACCGGCGCAGCAGCGCCTCGGCCTCGTGCGGGTCGAAATTGCCGATGGTCGAGCCCGGGAAGAACCCGGCGCGCGGCAGGCCGTCCAGGCTCGCCGGCAGGTCGAAGTCGCGGGTGAAGTCGGCCACGACCGGCTCGACCCGCAGGTCCGGGAAGTCGCCCCGCAGGACCTCCGCCTGCCCGCGCAGGAACTCGCCGGAGACGTCCACCGGCACGTAGGCCGCGAGGGTGTCGAGGTGGCGCAGGAGACGGCGCAGCTTCACGGTCGAGCCGCTGCCGAACTCCACCAGCGCCGCGTGGGCCGGCAGCAGCGCGGCGATCTCGGGCCCGCAGGCGTCGAGGATGCCGATCTCGGTCCGGGTCGGGTAGTATTCCGGGAGCCGGGTGATCGCCTCGAACAGCGCGGACCCGGCCTCGTCGTAGAAGTATTTCGGCGACAGGGCCTTCTGGGGCTTGGACAGGCCCGCGCGGACGTCGTCGAGGAAGCTCAGCGGTGGCGCGTCCAGCGTGACCGGCGTCGCGTCGGCGAAGGTGGGCTTGATGGTCAAGGGCGGCTCCGGGGCGCGTCAGGCGGCGTCGGCGAGGCGCAGGCCGGTGAACTGCCAGCGCTGGTGCGGATAGAAGAAGTTGCGGTACGGCAGCCGGGCATGGCCCTCGGGGGTCGCCACCGACGAGCCCCGCAGCACGAACTGGTTGGCCATGAACTTGCCGTTGTACTCGCCGAGAGCCCCCGGGAGCGGCCGGTACCCCGGGTAGGGGACGTAGGCGCTGCGGGTCCATTGCCAGACGAGGCCGAAGGCGTCCGGCAGGCCGCCGTCGCGGGCCGCGACCTCCCACTCGAACTCGGTCGGCAGGAAGCGGCCGGCCCAGCGGGCATAGGCGTCGGCCTCATAATAGCTGACGTGGGTGACGGGGGCGTCGAGGTCCACCGGGCGCTCGCCGCCCAGCGTCATGGTCGCCCACCCCTCCCCGTCCCGGCGCCAGTAGCCGGGGGCCTCCCAGCCCTCCGCCGGTCCGGCGTACCAGCCGTCCGAGAGCCACAGCTCCGGCTTGGCGTAGCCGCCATCCTCCATGAAGGCGAGCCACTGGCGGTTCGTCACCAGCGCCCAGTCGAGGCGGCCGGCCGGGATCAGCGTCTCGTGCCGGGGCGACTCGTTGTCGAACGAGAACCCCTCGCCCGCATGCCCGATCCACGCGATCGCGCGGTCGAGGGTGACCTGGCCGGCCTGCGCCGCCGCCTTCGGGAAGCGCCAGTCCGGGTCGTAGGCCGGGTTCAGCGGGTTCTGCGCGAAGGCGTGCAGGATGTCGGTGAGGAGGAGCTCCTGGTGCTGCTGCTCGTGGTAGAGGCCGATCTCCAGGATCGGCAGCACCGCCTCGAGCGCGCGCTCGGAGGCCTGGCCCAGCAGGGCCTCGACCGCCCGGTCGATATGGGCGCGGTAGGCCGCGACCTCCGCCATGGTCGGGCGGGTGATCATGCCGCGCTGGATGCGCGGCTGACGGGGACCGGCCGCCACGTAGTACGAGTTGAACAGGTAGTGCAGCCGCGCGTCGTAGATCGCGTAGCCCGGCAGGTGCTCCCGCAGCAGGAACTGCTCGAAGAACCACGTGACATGCGCCCGGTGCCACTTGGTCGGGCTGGCATCGGCCATCGACTGGACCTGCTGGTCTTCCGGCGAGAGCGGCGCGGCGCGGCGCTCGGTCTCGCTCCGGACCTGCCGGTAGGCGGCGATCCAGGCGGCCCGGTCGATCGGCCGGGCCGTGACGTGCGGCGGCGGGAAGGCCGGTGCCGCGGGGTCGCGTCTCTCGTCCGGGCGCAGTGCGGCTGTCGCTGCCATGACGATGATCCCTTTTTTCGGGCCTGACCGAGAACCGTCTTCTCGACCCCGGCCGGCGCGCAGAAGATATGTTCCGGCCGTGTTCCGACAACCTCTGCAAGAGCGGACGCGGCGGCTTCGCGTGCGCCTGGTCGGCGCGCGGTCGCCGCTCGGCCCACCGGGCCTCTTCGCCGCGTCGGCGCGCCGGTTAACGGAACGGGTTGGGGATCACGGGTCTTTCTCTCGCCGCAGTGACACCGCCTTAACCCTCGCTGCCGAGATTTTGGGACGCTCTTCGAGGAGTCCGGGGTTCTCATGCGGATCGATCTGATGGCCGGGGCCAGCCTGTCCGCCGCCGCTCTGCGCTGCGCCGCAGAGCCGACCATCCTGGTGTTCGATTCCGGCCTCGGCGGCCTGACCGTCCTCGACGCGGTGCGGCGCGCCCGCCCGGATGCCCGCTACGTCTATGTCGGCGACGACGCCGCCTTCCCGTACGGCCGGCTCTCGGAGGCGACCCTCGTCGCCCGCGTCCTCGCCGTGATGGAGCGGCTGGTCGCGACCCACCGGCCCGACCTCGTGGTCATCGCCTGCAACACCGCCTCGACGCTGGTGCTCCCGGCGCTGCGCCAGCGCTTCACGACGCCCTTCGTGGGGGTGGTCCCGCCGATCAAGCCCGCCGCCGAGGCGACGCGCTCGCGGCTCGTGACCCTGCTGGCGACGCCCGGCACGGTGGCGCGCTCCTACACCCATGACCTGATCGCGACCTACGCGGGCTCCTGCGCGGTGACGCTGGTCGGCTCGCAGAACCTCGCCGGCTTCGCGGAGACCGAGCTCGCGGGCGCGCCGGTGGACGACGCCACCCTCGCCGCCGAGATCGCCCCCTGCTTCGTCACCGAGGCGGACGGGCGGCGCACCGACGTGGTCTGCCTCGCCTGCACCCACTATCCGCTGCTGCTGCCGCGCCTCCAGGCGGTCGCGCCCTGGCCGGTGACCTGGATCGACCCGGCGCCCGCCATCGCCCGGCGCGTCGTGCAGCTGATCGGCCCCCTCCCCCGCGAGGCGGACCGGCACGGCTCGGCGCTCGGCGCCTTCACGGCCGGCACCTGCCTGACCGACGCCCTGCGCGCGGCCCTCGCCGCCCGGGGCATCGGCGACGTCGCCGTGGAGGCGGTGCCGCTGCCGATGCAGTGAGGCAGTGCGGCGTCTTTCGCCCTGTCATCCCTTGTTCGGGTGATGACCGGTTCAGGCTGACAGGTCTCTCATTCCACCGGTTCGACACGTCATGTTGAAAGCGGGAGAGGCCGATGGCGTCCAGGGCTTCGAGACTGGCGATCCTCGCGCTGCTCGGACTGGGACCGGTCGCGCCGGCCCGGGCCTGCGGTGACGGTGAGGCTCCGGTATCCTGCGACGATCCGAGCCCGAATGGCTTCGCCTCCTGGATGCTCGGCCGCGTCGATCGGGCCCTGAAAGCCGACCGGACCCGGGCGCTCCAGGACTTCACCGACGGCACGCGCGGGTTCCGCACCGCCGACACCTACGTCTTCTGTATCGATGCGGACGGCGTCATGACCGCCCACCCGAACCCGATCCTGAAGGGGCACGACGTCCGCGACCTGCACGACCGGACCGGCCACCACTTCATCCGCACGATGCTGGACACGGCCAGGCCCGGCCAGATCTCGGTGATCCGCTACCTGTTCCCCAAGCCGGGCAGCACCGTCGAGGAGCCCAAGACCACCTACTACACCCGGGCCGGGGACCAGACCTGCGCGGTCGGCGTGTACGACGCCGACGCCGCGGCCCCGACGGTCGCGACGCCCGAGGGCCGCGTCGCCCTGCTGCGCCAGAAGCTCGACGGCCAGATCCCGAGCAGTGCCCGCGCGGACTGGACCGCCTTCCTGGAGGCCCTGAACGCGCAGGGCGACGAGAAGGCGACGGCGATCGCCGAAGCCCGGCGCGAGCTGAGGGCGGCCGCGAGTGCGCTGGATCAGGCCGGGCTCGGCGCGGCGCGCGGCGAGTAGGCGGGGCGGCCGGGGGACGGCTCGGGCGCCGCGTCGGGGTCGCCTGTCAGGCCGTGCCCGTCACCGCAGGATCTGGGCGCCCGCGATCTGCGCCGTGGCGACCGGGGCCGCGTCGGCCTCGGCGGGCACGACCAGATGGACGAACAGCATGCCGGCCGCGACGATCAGCGCGAGGGCGAGGATGCGCCACAGTTCCAGGATCGGCTCCTGCGCCGGGGCATCCTGAATCGCTCGGTTCGTCTCGCTCGGCATCGCTTCCGCTTTCCCGCCTGTGACCCTCCGGATCGGACACCCGGAGGATGAACGCTTGGTAAAATCCGCCCCGATCGGCCCGGCCCGCCGAGGCGGGCTCGGCGGGGAGCGGGGGGCCGGCGTCGGGATCGTCGCCGCCACCGCGAGGCAGAGGGAGCGGGCGCTGGCGATCGCCTCGCCGACCGGGGCCGTGTCGCAGCGGAATGGGGCCGCAGCGGGACGGGCCCGGTCCCGCGGCGTGCGGTGCCGCACCCGCTGACGTTGCGGCCGGGGCGCGGTCCCGGTCACCAGGCCGAGCGCGGAGGCCTCACCCCGTCGTCTCGGATCCACCCGCACGTCCCGGAAGCGAGAGGGACGGGCTCGGGTGAGAGGTCGATGGCCGGTGCGGATCCGGGCCGGTCCCGGTGCCCGCAGGTCCGGTCGACCTACGCGGCGGCCGGCAGGGCGGCGACCTCGCAGCTGTCGGCGCGCAGGCGCCAGTCGACCACCCGGGCCCCCGCGCAGAGCAGCGCCTTGGCCTGCCAGACGGCCGACACCTCCGACGGCGCCCGGACCAGGATCGCGCGCTGCCGCACCCGGTGCTCGTGGCCGGTATCGTCCGCGACGGTCTTGTAGAAGGTGACGCGATAGAGGCGCATGGTCCGGGCTCCGGTTGGGCGCGGGGATCGTGGGAGACCGGGGCGGCGCGCGCATTGATCCCGCGCAAGGACGGGACGCCCGCCACGAGCGCGGGCGTCTCGGGTGGGCGCAATCAGTTGTCGACAGTTGAATACCGGGCGATACAGGGCGTTGATTACATTCGCGGGAATGGTCTAGCTTCATCAGCAATCGTCCGCAGTCCGGAACGGTCCGCGGCGGGGCTCCAGACCGGGAGTGCCTGATGTTCGAGAGCGTGTTCTGGGGTGCGGTACTCGTCGCGCTGATCGGTTCGGCCGCGCTGGTGGCGATCGGCGCCAGCGTCCAGCCGCAGTTGGGTCGCAAGATGGAGATGGACGCGCGCCTCGCCGATCCGCGCCGCACCTTCGGGCGCAAGCGGCGCTGGGCGCGTCCTCCGCGGACGATGCGGCGCCCCGGCCTGCTCCCCATGCGGTGACGGCCGCTGCACCAAAGACGTACATCTCCCGCCGCCGGCGCGCGTGATAGCTACCTGTTCACTGCGGAAATGCAGTGTTCACGCCGGGCTGGAGGGATCGGTACTGATGAGCGTGCGTCAGATTTGTGATCAGGTTCGGATCGCCGAGCAGGCCTTCACCGCCGCGCTCGGCAACATGAAGGCCGCAGGCCTGCGCGAGTCGCTGACCCGCGAGCTCCAGGAGATGGAGAGCGCCGAGATCGACGCCGGGCAGGACGCGGCCGCGGCGCGGTCGGCCTCCTGGAAGCGGGTCAAGATGCTGCACGGGCTCGGCTACCCGGTGGATTTCGGCTGGCTCCACGCCGCCGCTAGCCCGGTCCGCTGAGCGGCGCCGGCCGGCGCCGCCCCGCCGGCAGATTGTTTGCCGGCTGCCGGATCGGGTCGGCGCTCTCGCCCGTTGTGCCTGCCGGGTGTCGTCGCACCCGGCCGCCGCGCCGACCTCTCGATCCGGACACGCCATGCTGGCTTGGTTTCGCGCCCTGATGCCGCGGGAGGACCGGTTCTTCGATCTCTTCGAGCGTCACGCGCGGACGCTTGAGGACGGCGCGGCCGCCCTGCGAGGACTTCTCGACGGGACTCAGGCCGTCCCGGCGGCCTACGCGTCGATCGCGGCCCACGAGGACGCGGCCGACGGGATCACCCGCGAGGCGCTGCTGGCGGTCCGCCGGACCTTCATCACGCCGTTCGACCGCGGCGACATCCAGGCCCTGGTCGGCTCCCTCGACGACGCCATCGACCAGATGCTCAAGACCGCCAAGGCGGTCCAGCTCTTCGAGGTGACCACCTTCGAGCCGGCGATGCGCGAGATGGGCGCGGTCATCCAGGAGGCCGCGCAGGTCACCGCCGAGGCGCTGCCGAAGCTGCGGGCCCTCGGCGAGAACGCCGCCGCGCTGAACAGCCTGACCGAGCGCGTCATCGAGCTGGAGGGGCGGGCCGACGACCTGCACAATGACGGGCTGAAGGCCCTGTTCAAGGCCTCGGGGCGGGACCCCATGGCCTTCCTCGTCGGGTCCGAGCTGTACGGCCACCTGGAGAAGGTCATGGACCGGTTCGAGGACGTGGCGAACCAGATCAGCAGCATCGTCGTCGAACATGTCTGAGCCGCAGGTCGCCGCGTGACGCTCCTCGTCGTCCTCATCGTCCTCGCCCTGGTCTTCGACTTCCTGAACGGGCTGCACGACGCCGCGAACTCCATCGCCACGATCGTGTCGACGCGGGTGCTGGCGCCCCGCTACGCCGTGTTCTGGGCGGCGTTCTTCAACTTCGTGGCCTTCCTGGTCTTCGGCCTGCACGTCGCCGGCACGGTCGGCTCGGGCATCATCGACGTCGCGACGGTGGACGACCGGGTCATCATGGGCGCGCTCGGCGGCGCCATCACGTGGAACCTGGTCACGTGGTACGCCGGCATTCCGTCCTCCAGCTCCCACGCCCTGATCGGGGGCCTGCTCGGCGCCGGCATCGCCAAGGCGGGGGTCGGCGTGATCGTCTGGCCCGGCGTCATCGCCACCAGCGCCGCCATCGTCCTCTCGCCGGCCCTGGGCTTCGCCCTCGGGCTGCTGCTGATGCTGGCGGTCTCGTGGATCTTCGTCCGCTCGACGCCGCACGCCGTGGACCGCGTGTTCCGGGGCCTGCAGTTCGTCTCGGCCTCGCTCTACTCCCTCGGCCACGGCGGCAACGACGCCCAGAAGACCATGGGCATCATCGCGGCCCTGCTCTACGCCCACGGCGAGAGCGGGGCGTTCCACGTGCCCCTCTGGGTGGTGCTGTCCTGCCAGACCGCTATGGCCCTCGGCACCCTGTTGGGCGGCTGGCGCATCGTCCACACGATGGGGTCGAAGATCACGCGGCTGTCGCCCATGCAGGGGTTCTGCGCCGAGACCGGCGGCGCCGCGACGCTGTTCGCCGCGACGGCCTTCGGCATCCCGGTCTCGACCACCCACACGATCACGGGCGCCATCGTCGGCGTCGGCGCCGCGCGCCGGGTCTCGGCGGTCCGCTGGAACGTCGCGCAGGGCATCGTGATCGCCTGGGTGATCACGATGCCGGCTGCGGCCCTGGTCGCGGCCCTGACCTACGCGGCCTCCGGCCTGGTCCTGCCGTAGCGGACGGGCGCGGCCGGATCCGCCCCGGGCTCACCAGCGATGGTGCCAGCCGCCGTGGTGCCAGCCCCCGTGCCAGCCCCGATGCCAGCCGCCGCGCCATCCCCCATGCCAGCCGGCATGGCGGACGCCGCCCCAGCGATAGCCGCCGCCCCACGCGAAGCGTCGGTGCCAGCGGTAGCCGTAGTGCCACCGGTAGCCGACGCGCGGATAGACCGGGACGAAGACGAACGGCCTGTAGCCCAGATTCGGCCGGCACCAGCCGTAGACGTTGCGGTGGAAGCCGGGACCGCAGCCGTCGCGCGCCTCGACGGGCGAACCGGCCATCAGAACTCCCGCGGCGAGCGCCACGGGCATGACGAGGGTGCGGATCATGACTCAACTCCAGCGGAGTCTCCACGGGAGTCCGGCCGCGGGGCCGGACGCGGAAGGGTGAGGACGAGCGGGTACCGCGGCGGCTCAGTTCGGCCAGCAGCGGCGGCCATAGGGGCCGATGTGGAAGCCCGCCGGGCACGAGCGGCCGCGGATGTAGCCGCCCCACTGGCCGCCGGTGCGGCAGCCGCCGTACGGGCCGCGATGGCCGTAGGGACCGCAGCCGCCGTAGACCTGGATGATCCGGGCGCCGTCGGCGCCGTCGGAGACGGCGTCCTGCACCAGCGGCAGCGCCGAGGCGGGCACCGCGAGGCTCACGAGGAGGGCGGCGGGAGCGAGAACCTTCAGCATCGGTGATCTCCTTCTGCTCGATCGGTCAGCGCGGCCCGGGGCCGGCTGCCGCCGCCGGGACGGAGGATCCGCCGCGGCGTGTGAGCGAAGGTTCGTCCGCGCGCGCTGCCAGGATGTGACCGGGGAGCGCCGTCCTGTAACGATGTGTAACGGCCGGTTGCGGGCCCGTTGCGGCCCGCCGTCAGGACAGGCTCGGCAGGGTCACGACGAGCCGCGCGCCGCCGCCCGCGCCCGCCTCGGCCACCACCGTGCCGCCGTGGGCCTCGGCGATCTGCCGGCTGATGGCGAGGCCCAGGCCTGTCCCGCCGGTCTGCCGGCTGCGCGAGCGCTCGACCCGGTAGTACGGGCTGAACACCGCCGTCCGCTCCGCCTCGGGAATGCCCGGCCCGTCATCCTCGACGACGATCCGGCACACCGTCCCGGCCCGGCTCACCCCCACCGCCACCGAGGAGCGTCCGAACTTGACGGCGTTCCCGATCAGGTTGGCCACGACCCGGCGCAGGGCGACCGCGTCACCGGCCACGGTGGCGTCCCGCACCTCCTCGCCGGTCAGGCTGATCGTGGCGCCCTGGGCGGCGTGCTCGGCCACCTCGACGGCGACGAGATCGGCGAGATCCACCGGCGCCCGGGTCGCCTCGACGGCGGTGCCGCGGGCGAAACCCAGGGACGCCTCGATCAGCTCGGTCATGGCGTCGAGATCCGCCACGAGCTTGTCCCGGAGCAGCGGCTCCGCCACCACCTCGGCGCGGAGGCGCAGCCGCGTCAGGTAGGTTTTGAGGTCGTGCGAGATGGCGCCGATCAGCAGCGAGCGCTCGGCCATGAGGCCGGCGATCCGCTCCTGCATGCCCTGCACTGCCTGGGCGAGACGCCGGATCTCGGGCGCCCCCCGGGGCGCGCTCATCCGCTCCGGGGCGCGGCCGTCGAACCGGGAGACCGCGTCGGTCAGGCGGCGCAGCGGCGCGAGTTCGTGGCGCGTGCCGACCAGGACGAGACCGGCCGCCGCGGCGCCGAGCACCGCGACCCAGAGGCTCAGCGGCTGGCCGAACAGCCACGGCATGAGCGAGCGATGATGCTCGGCCGCGCTGATCACGGCGTACCGGCCGTCGGGCAGCCGGTAGGTCGCCAGCGCGAGGCGGCCGATCGGCCCGGCGCGCTCGGCCTGCGCGATGTTGGCCGGATCGACGCCGCGGCGCAGCAGGGCGGCGTCGGTGTAGGCCTGGACGCGGTCGGCCGGCTCGGCCGTCATCCGCCGGATCCGCGTTTCCAGGCGGGGCTCGCGGATCAGGTCGACGGTGTCGGGCGGCGCGTCGACGATCTCGGCCCGCAGCACCTCGCCGCTGACCGCCTTCAGGATGGCCGGCCTCTGGGCGGGATCCGCGTCGCGCAGCAGCGTCATGATGCCGGCGGCCTGGTCGACCCGCGGGAAGCGCGAGCCCGCGGGTAGCCGCTCCTCCCGGCGCTGCCAGTGATCCAGGGCCACGGTGGCGAGGACGAGCAGGGAGAGGGCGCCGAGCAGGAGCAGCATGATGCGCCCGAGGAGCCCGACGCGGCCCATCACGGCGTTCCGGAGCGGACCGGGGCGGCCAGGATGTAGCCGGCATTGCGCACGGTCTTGAGCAGGGACGCGGCCTGACTGCCCGAGGCGTCGAGCTTGTGCCGCAGGCGGCTGACCTGGACGTCGATGGTGCGGTCGAAGGCGTCGGCGGTCCGGCCCCGGGTCCAGTCGAGGAGCTGGTCGCGCGAGAGCACCCGCTGCGGCCGGGTGACGAAGCAGTGGAGCAGGTCGTACTCGGCGCTGGTCAGCGGGATCTCGGCGGCGGGATCGCCGGTGATCACCGTGCGGGCCGCGAGATCGACGACGAGGTCGGCGACACTGAGACGCTCGGAGGCGGCCGCGGCGGGCTGGCCGCCGGCGCCGTGGGCCCGTCGCAGGACCGCGCGGATCCGGGCCAGCAGGACCCGCGGGTTGAACGGCTTCGAGACGTAGTCGTCGGCGCCCATCTCCAGGCCGAGGACCCGGTCGATGTCCTCGTCCTTGGCGGTCAGCATCACGACGGGCGGGCCACCGGCGTCGCGGAGGCGGCGGCAGATGGAGAGGCCGTCCTCGCCGGGCAGCATCCAGTCGAGGACGACGAGGTCGGGCGCGGGGCCCGCCGCGATCAGGCGGTCGAGGGCCGCGCCGCCGTCGAGGGCGACGGCGCGGAACCCCTCGCCCTCCAGGTAGCCGGCGAGCAGGGCGCGGATGTCGGGATCGTCCTCGACGATGGCGATGGTGGTGCCCTCGTGCATGGGGCGAGCATAGGGGCGGCCGGCGGCACGGCAACGCGAAACTGCACGGTGTCACAAAACGTTACACGTCCCGATCCGGACGCCGAGCCCGCGCCCACCGTCACGCGCTCGCTTTCTCGTCTCGCCCCCGAAGACACACGGGAAGACACCCATGACGAAGACCTACACCATCGCGGCCATCCCCGCGGACGGCATCGGCGTCGAGGTCATCGCCGCCGGCATCGAGGTGCTCGACGCGCTGGCCGAGAAGACCGGCTCCTTCGCTTTCCAGTTCGACCATTTCGATTGGGGATCGGACTACTACAAGAGGCACGGCGCGATGATGCCGGCCGACGGCCGTGACCAGATCCGGAACCACGACGCGATCTTCTTCGGCGCGGTTGGGGCGCCGGACGTGCCCGACCACATCACCCTCTGGGGCCTGCGGCTCGCGATCTGCCAGCCCTTCGACCAGTACGCCAACGTCCGCCCGACTCGGATCCTGCCGGGCATCACCAGTCCGCTGCGCAACGTCTCGGGTCCGGAGCTCGACTGGGTGATCGTGCGGGAGAACTCGGAGGGCGAGTATGCCGGCGTCGGCGGACGGGTCCACCAGGGCCATCCCAACGAGGTCGCCACCGACGTCTCGATGATGACCCGCTCGGGGGTCGACCGGATCATCCGCTACGCGTTCGAGCTCGCCCGCTCCCGTCCGCGCAAGCTGCTCACCGTGGTCACCAAGTCCAACGCCCAGCGCCACGCCATGGTGATGTGGGACGAGATCGCCGCCGCGGTCGCGAAGGACTTCCCGGACGTGACCTGGGACAAGATGCTGGTCGACGCCATGACGATGCGCATGGTGACGAAGCCCGAGACCCTCGACACGATCGTGGCGACGAACCTGCACGCGGACATCCTGTCGGACCTCGCGGCGGCGCTGGCCGGGTCGCTCGGCATCGCGCCGACCGCCAACATCAACCCGGAGCGGACCTACCCGTCGATGTTCGAGCCGATCCACGGCTCGGCCTTCGACATCGCCGGCAAGGGCATCGCCAACCCAGTCGCGACCTTCTGGACGGCGTGCCAGATGCTGGAGCACCTCGGCGAGAAGCCGGTGGCCGACCGGCTGATGCGCGCGGTCGAGCGGGTCACCGCGGATCCGAACCTGCACACGCCGGACCTCGGCGGCACGGCGACGACCCGTCAGGTCACCGACGCGGTCATCGCGGCGATCCGGGGCGACAACGCCTGAGGCGTGCCCGGGTGCCCGGGCGGCCTCAGGGCGCCTCGCTCGCGAGATCCGGGCTCCGGGTGCCGCAGGCCCGACAGAAGCGCTCGAAGGTGCTCTTGCGCTGTGCGCAGGATGGGCAGTGCGCGAAGATGCCGAGCCCGCAATGGGGGCAGAAATTCGTGCTCGCGTCGTCGAGGGCGATCGGCCGCTCGCAGCCCGGGCACGCCTTCTTGGCGAGGCGCGCCAGGGCCTGGTCGGTGGCGATCTCGGTCCGCCGCTCGGCGTCCGGGCGCGCCTCCACCACGGCCCGCCGGGCGCGGTAGGCGTGCAGCGCGTTGATCGCCGCCCGGCCCGCGACCAGGGTGACGATCACGCCGACGCCGTACTGCACGTAGCCGCCGTAGCTCGGCATGTAGGGCACGAGCTCGACGAAGAACGCGAAGGCCGCCGCGAAGGCGAAGCCCCACACGAAGGGCCAGTTGCGGGTGCGGCGGCGCTTGAGCAGGAGCCATCCGGCGAGGGCCAGCAGCGGCAGGGTCAGGGCGAGGCGATAGCCGAAGACGCGCAGCTCCTGGCCGCGCTCGGCCGCGTCGAGGCGCGTCTGCGCGGCGGCCCGCAGGTCGGTGTCCACGCGCAGCTGCGCCGCCTCGCGCTCCGACAGATCGAGCCCCGTCCGCGCCAGGGCCGCGAGCCGCTCCTCGATGGTGCGCTCGGCGGCCTTCAGCGCGTCGAGCTGCTGCGTGCGCGCGATGAGCCCGGGATCCTGGTCGACCCGCTGCGTGGCGTCGCGGGTCTTCAGCCAGTTGGCGAAGGTCTCGCGCGCGCCCTCGGAGGCGGCCTGCGCCGCCTCGAGGGCGAGCTGATCCTGCTCGACCGTCCGGCGGTTGTCGTCCTGCTCCCGGCGGATCTGCTTGAGGGCCTCGGCCGACGCCGTGCCCTGGTCGGTGTCGAGGAACTGGTCGAGAGTGTTGCGGTGCTCAACCTGCGGCAGATCGCCGACGACCAGCGAGCCGAGCCCGATCAGGAACCACGCGAAGACCAGCGCGACGAGCCAGAGCGCCAGCGTGAACCAGCGTTCGGAGAGCCTTGTACCGGACCGCACGCGAATCGACCTCGCCGAAAACCGAAGCGGGTCCTTATACCGCGCGACGCGCCCGGGATATGCCGGCGGCCCGGCTTCCTGGCCCGCGGCCGCGAGCGCGGGCAACTTCCCGCCGCGACCGGGATCGCTCGCATCCGACCGGGTGCGGCGTTGCGCCCGGGAACGTCGCGGACCGAGCCGCCTTTCCCGGCGGTGTGCTCGGCGGAGCGCGCTGCCCCTTCAATCCGGACGTATCGACATGCTGACACTCGCGCGCGGATCGGCGACGCTCCTGGCTCTCTCTGCTGTCCTGGCCGCAGGGCCGGCCCTGGCTCAGGGCAAGCCCCTGCCGCCGCCCGCCACAGACGCGATGCCGCCCGTGGAGCTGACGATCAGCCTGAAGGACGGCAAGCCGGTCTGCGACCCGGCCGAGCTCAAGCTTCCGGCCGACACCAACGTCGCGCTGAAGATCGTGAGCAGCGCCGACGCGCCGGTGACGATCACCGCGCCCGGGCAGTTCGAGAACGGCCTCGTGCTGCACGCCGACGGAGACCTCGTGCATGTCGCCAGCGAGAAGGGCTACACGGTCAAGCAGAACGGCAAGGGCACGCTGCGCCTGCGGACGATGAAGGCCGGGCAGGAGGAGTACGCCTGCACCAGCACGCGCAACGCCGACGCGCCCTTCAAGGGCAAGCTTGTCCTGAGCCCGCCCGCGAACTGAGCCCCTGAGCAACGGCGCGGCCATGGCCGAGGATCGCTCCGACGGGCGGCTCAGCGTCTACTACGACGGCGGCTGCCCACTGTGCCGGGCCGAGATCGACCAGTATCGCCGGTGCGCCGGCGCGGACCGGCTCGCCTTCGTCGATGTCGGCTCCGGGGCGCCCGAGCCGGCGCTCGGCGCGGATCTCGACCGAGCCCGGGCCCTGCGCCGCTTCCATGTCCGGACCGCGGACGGGCAGCTGATCTCCGGCGCCGCCGCGTTCGCGCGCCTCTGGCAGACACTGCCCGGCTGGCGCTGGCTCGGCCGCCTGGTCGACCTGCGCGTCCTCGGTGTCCGGCCGATTCTTCCGGTCGCCGAACTGGCCTACCGGCTGTCGCTGCCGCTGCGGCCGCGCCTGGCCCGGCTGATGGCCCGCCGCCGGTGAGCCGATGGCGACCCGCTGCGTCCACTATGTCGGCTTCCGGGACGACCGGTACTGGAACGCCTACCGAATCTTCGGCGGCCCGCGCGTGATCCACCGGCGCTGGGATTTCTACGCGACCCGCGACGTCGGGCCGGACGACGTGGTGGTGTTCGCCGAGGGTGACGAGACGCAGCCCGTCGCGGACAGGAACGCCACGGACCTCGACGAGCGCTGGCTGTAGCGGTCACGCGGGGCGTGCCCCTGCCGGGAAATGGGCTCCCGCGGATGCCGCCGCGTCTCCGTGCCGGAGGAAACCCCAGCACCTTAAGAGGTATTGCGCCCCGACAACAATTCGCGAGAGTAGCAGTGAGCTTCCACTCGCAATCGAGGAGGTCCGCGGTGGTCGAGATCCGTATATCGGAGGACAACGACGGCCGCTGGACGGTCTACGCGCCGGGGCTGGTGGTCACCGATCTGACGCACGAGGAAGCCCAGGCTTTCGCGGCGAGCTACCGGCGCGTCACCGCATCGTGATCGGGAGAAGCCGGCGCGGCCGTGCCGGCGGGTTTGCGTGGATCCCCGGAGGGACGTCACGCCGCCGCGGGCACGGCGCTGTCGCAGCGCGGGGCACGAAAAAACCGCCGCGGCCGGAGCCGGGCGGTTCGAGGTGATCTCGCTGGGGGAATGTCGAGACCTCGTCTACGCGCGGGATGGCAGCGCGGTTCCGGTCTCCAGGTCGAACGGTGCCCCCTGAGGCCCGGACGACCACTCCTACCGCCGTGCCTCCTCGCCGCTCCGTGATCGCATGGCTCGCCACAGCCGAGGAAACGGCGGCACAGCGCCGGGGCCGGTCGGTCGAACGGGGCGACCGATACGCGGACAGTGGGTCGGGCTTTGACGGCCCGAGAGGCGGGACGGGCGCCCGCATCCTCGGTCCGCAGATCCCGCACCCCAGAAACAACAAAGCCCGCCAATGCGTTGGCGGGCTGCTGTCAGGCATTTGGTGCCCAGGAAAGGACTCGAACCTTCACCTCTCGCGAGACTGGTACCTGAAACCAGCGCGTCTACCAATTCCGCCACCTGGGCTCGCCGTCGGCCATCGGCCGGCGACGGCTCCGTTTAGGCAACGGAGCCGCCGGCGTCAATCGCGATTTCAGCCCTGCGGCCACTCCCGGATGTCGACGAAGTGTCCGGTGACCGCCGCGGCCGCCGCCATGGCTGGGGACACGAGGTGCGTGCGTCCGCGGGGACCCTGGCGGCCCTCGAAATTGCGGTTCGACGTCGAGGCGCAGCGCTCGCCCGGACGCAGCTTGTCCGGGTTCATGCCGAGACACATCGAGCAGCCCGGCTCGCGCCAGTCGAAGCCCGCCGCCTTCAGGATCTTGTCGAGACCCTCGGCCTCGGCCTGCGCCTTCACGAGGCCGGAGCCCGGCACGATCATCGCCGAGACGCCCTCGTGCACCTTCCGGTCGCCGACGACCCGCGCGACCTCGCGCAGATCCTCGATGCGGCCGTTGGTGCAGGAGCCGATGAAGATCCGGTCCAGGGTGATGTCGGTGATCCGGGTGCCCGGCGTCAGGCCCATGTAGGCGAGCGCCTTCTCCTTCGACTGCCGCTTGTTCTCGTCGGCGATCTCGGACGGGTCCGGCACGCGGCCCTGGATCGAGATCACGTCCTCGGGGCTCGTGCCCCAGCTGACGATCGGCGGCAGGTTGGCCGCGTCGAGACGCACCTCGCGGTCGAAATGCGCGCCGGCGTCGGTGACGAGGCTCTCCCAGTAGCGGCGGGCCGCGTCGAAGGCCGCGCCCTTCGGCGCCTTCGGGCGGTCCTTCACGTAGGCGAAGGTCGTCGCGTCGGGGGCGACCATGCCGGCGCGGGCACCGCCCTCGATCGACATGTTGCAGATCGTCATCCGGCCCTCCATCGAGAGCGCGCGGATCGCCTCGCCGGCATACTCGATGACGTGGCCGGTGCCGCCGGCGGTCCCGATCTCGCCGATGATCGCCAGGATGATGTCCTTCGCGGTCACGCCGGGCGGCAGCGTGCCATCGACGGAGACGCGCATGTTCCGGGCCTTGCGCTGCACCAGCGTCTGGGTGGCGAGCACGTGCTCGACCTCCGAGGTGCCGATGCCGTGGGCCAGCGCCCCGAAGGCGCCGTGCGTCGAGGTGTGCGAATCGCCGCACACGATCGTCTGGCCGGGCAGCGTGAAGCCCTGCTCCGGGCCGATGATGTGGACGATGCCCTGGCGCCGGTCGAGGGCGTCGTAGAACTCGATGCCGAAGTCTCGCACGTTCTCGGCGAGCGCCTCGAGCTGCGTGCGGCTCTCGGGATCCTCGATGCCCTGCGAGCGGTCCGAGGTCTGGACGTTGTGGTCCACGACGGCCAGCGTCTTCTCCGGATGGCGCACCTTGCGGCCGGCCACGCGAAGACCCTCGAAGGCCTGCGGGCTCGTCACTTCGTGGACGAGGTGCCGGTCGATGTAGAGGAGGCTGGAGCCGTCCGGCTGGACATCGACGACGTGGTCGTCCCAGATCTTGTCGTAGAGGGTGCGCGGGCTGGTCATCGGTCTTCGTCTTCGGCGATTGGGGTCGGTGCAGAACTCTCGCGATGATGCGTGGTCCTTAGTAGGCATCGCGCGCGGTTTTCGAAAGAGGCGAGCCCTGTGCCGGCCGAACGGCCGCCCGGCTGATCCGCGCGGTTGTCACCGCCGGCTACTCCTGCGCGCTGGCGCCCCACCCCGCACAGGCTCTATGCCGGGACGGGGGAGGCGGCCGACACCGACGCGCGGCCGAACGTGGGAGTGAACGATGGCTGAGGCCCCGGTCGAGATCCTGTTGCTCCGGAAGATGCACCCGTTGGTGGAGAAGGCCTTCGCGGGGCGGTACGGGGTCCACCGGCTGGCGGAGGCCGCGAACCCGGAGGCCCTGCTCGCCGAGATCGGCCCGCGGATCCGGGCGCTCTGCGTCGGCGGCGGGGTGGACGGGGCGCTGATGGACCGGCTGCCGAACCTCGAGCTGATCGCGAATTTCGGCGTGGGCTACGACGCCGTCGACGCCGCCGGGGCGCAGCGGCGCGGGATCGTCGTCACCAACACGCCGGACGTCCTCACCGACGAGGTCGCCGACCTCGCCCTCGGCCTCACCCTCGCCACCCTGCGGCGGATCCCCCAGGCCGACCGCTACCTGCGGGACGGCCACTGGCCCAAGGCGCCCTTCCCGCTCACGGCATCGCTGCGCGGGCGGCGGGTCGGCATCCTCGGTCTCGGCCGGATCGGGCGGGCGATCGCCCACCGCCTGGAAAGCTTCGGCGTCGCGATCGACTATCACGGCCGCAGCCGTCAGGCGGACGTCGCCTACACCTATCACGATACGCTGATCGGCCTCGCCCGTGCGGTCCACATCCTGATCGTGGTGGCGCCCGGCGGTGCCGACACGCGCAACCTCGTGGACGCGGCCGTGCTGGAGGCGCTCGGTCCCGAGGGCATCCTGATCAACGTCGCCCGGGGCACCCTGGTCGACGAGGCGGCGCTGACCGCGGCGCTGAAGGCGGGCACGATCCTCGGCGCCGGCCTCGACGTCTTCGAGAACGAGCCGCACGTGCCCGCGGATCTCGCCGCCCTCGACAACACGGTGCTGCTGCCGCATGTCGGGTCGGCCTCCGAGCACACCCGCGCGGCGATGGCCCAACTCGTGGTCGACAACGTCGTCTCGTGGTTCGAGGGACGGGGTCCGCTGACGCCCGTCGCCGAGACACCCTGGAGACCGACCGCGTGAGACAGGCTCGGGCCGCCCTGCTGGCCGCATCGGCACTGATCGCGGCCGCCGCGATCGTCCGACCGGCCGCCGCCCAGGACGTGCCCGCGGCCACAGACGAGGCCGCACCGCCGTCCCCACCTCCGGCCGCGGAGACGCTCGCGGCGCCCCCGGCTCCGACCGCGCCGCCGAGCCTCCCCGAGAAGCTCGGGCAGGTGCCTGGAACCTGGGACCTGTCGCGGGACGGCACCAACCGCCGCTGCGTCATGACGCTGGTGCTCGACAGCGGCGAGGCGGGGCAGCGGCTGCGCTTCCCGGCCGGATGCCGACGGGCCCTGCCGGTCCTGAACAGCGTCGCCGGCTGGCTCTTCGTCGACGGGGCCGTCCGCCTCGTCGATCGCAACGTCCGCCCGGTCCTCGATTTCGCCAAGCGGCCGGACCAGCGCAGCCTCGTCGCCCAGGCCGAGGGCGGCGAGCGCTACAGTCTCGTTCCCCTCGACATCGTCGCGATGCGGCCGGCCGACGCGGCCGCCGCGCCCGAGACCGCGCCGACGGATCCGGCGAGCCCGGCCCCCTCCCCGCTCCAGACCGCGGCCCCGGTGCCGGCCGAGCTGCAGCCGCCGGCGACCGCCTCGGCCGCGACCGCCTCGGCGGGGCCGGCGCCGGGCCTCTACGCCCTCGACCGCTTCCAGCAGCGCGATACCTGCCGGATCAACCTCGATGGGGTCGGCGGCGGCGTGCACATCGTCCCCGGCTGCCACGACAGCGGCCTGGAGGTGTTCGATCCGGTGCGCTGGCGCTACGCGAAGGGCCGGATGACGCTGACCGCCAAGCGGGGCCACAGCATCGACCTCGTGCCGAGCGGCGACGGTCGGTGGCGGCGCGATCCCGAGGTCGGCACCACCTTCGTCCTGCGCCGCGTCGATTGAGCGCACCGCGCGACGACGGCCGCGCGCTCGATGACGGGCGCGTCAGCGCGACGAGCCGCGCCCGTCCTGGACCGGCAGCATCCGCTCCAGCAGACCGTCGCGGCGGATGACCAAGTGCCACGCCGTGCCGGCGATATGCAGCAGGACCAGGGCGTAGACGAGCCACTGGCCGAACACGTGGATCGACTCGAAGATCTTCTGCGTCGCGTCGTCCTTCGGGAGGCCGGGGATCGTGAACAGCCAGAAGTACGGCGTGTCGCGCCCGGACAGCGCGCTCAGCAGGTAGCCGCTGATCGGCATGATCAGGAAGATCGCGTAGAGCAGGAAGTGGTTGACGCGCCCGATCAGCGTCAGGAGCCGGGGCGCCTGCGGGTCCGGCGGCGCCGGCCGGATCATCCGCCAGAGGATCCGCACGACCACGATTGCCAGGATCGTCAGGCCGACCGACTTGTGCAGCACGAACATGCTGCCCTTGGCGGGTGTCGGCGGCAGGCTGATCGCGACCCAGGCGAGCGGCAGCACCGCCAGGACGAGGGCGGCGTTCAGCCAGTGCAGCGCCTGCGAGACCGGATGGTAGCGCGGCAGTCCGGATGCCGTGACGTAGGTGGCGGGCAGCGCGGTCGGCGCCTTGCCGGCCGTGAGCGGAGAGCCTGACATGATCCCTCGCGGAAGAGCGTGGTCCCTCCGCGATCTAGGGCCCGACTCAGGCCGGGGGAGTCTCCCGTCAGCCGGATGCGCCGGACGAGGCCGTCCGCGACACGTCGAGCAGGGTTGCGAGCTCCGCGGCCGCGGCGCGCAGCCGGATCGCCACGGTCTCGTCGACGATGCGGCCGTCCACCAGGTCGTCGGACCCGGCATAGACCGAGGTCGGCGCGACATGGGCCGCGAAGAAGCCGAACAGGGGCCGGAGCCCGTGCTCGACCACCAGGGCGTGGCGCAGGCCCCCGCCCGTCGCGGTCAGCGCCACCGGCATGCCGATCATCCGCGCCGGGTCGACGAAGTCGAAGACGTGTTTGAACAGCCCGGCATAGCCGCCCTGGTAGACAGGCGTCCCGACGATCAGCGCGTCCGCCGCCTCGATCGCCTCGACGAGGCGCGCGGCGGGCGCCGAGAGGTCGTCGCGCTGCGTCGCGCCGAGGCCCGGGCCGGCATCCATCAGGTCGTACACGGCGAGGTCGATCCCGCGCAGGCGACCGAGTTCGGCGCCGAGGGCCTCGACCAGGATGCGGGTGCGCGAGGGTCGCTTGGCGCTGCCCGAGAAGGCGACGACGCGGGCACGGCTGGGCTTCACACTCGACTCGACACTCACCACGAAACCTTCCGCCGCAGCACGCCCTGATCCGGGACTCCGAACACCCTGGCGCATGCGCGGCACGCGACGCGGGTCGATTCGACGGTAACGCATTCCCGCGCCGGATAAAGCCTCGGCGCGGTCGCGCGGGCGGCGGTCCGGCGGGACCGTCTCGACGGATCCGTCATCCGCGGAGCCGCCAGACGTGGCTGCGCTTGATCTCGGAATCCTCCAGCGCGCGCGAGACCGGAACCTCGTAGGTCGCGAGGCAGTCGAGGCGGTCCCGCGGAAGGTAGGTGCGGCCCGGATCGCCGACCAGCACGGTGACGCCGCGCGCCTGCAGGCGAACGAGCCAGGCGGTCACGGCCTCGGCGAGGTCGCGCTCGTAGAACACGTCGGCCGCCAGGACGAGATCGGCCCGGGGATCCGTGGCGAGGAGATCGTCGGCGATCGCGGAGATGCGGTCGCCGACGCCGTTGGCCGCGGCGTTCAGCCCGATCGCCGCGACGGCGAAGGGGTCGAGGTCGCTGGCGACGACGTGGCGCGCCCCGGCGCGGGCCGCCGCGATCGCGACGAGGCCGGACCCCGAGGCGAAATCCACCGCGCGCGCGCCGTCCGCGACGTCCGGGTTGTCGAGGACGTAGCGGGCGAGCGCCTGGCCGCCCGCCCAGGCGAACGCCCAGAACGGCGGCGGCAGCCCGATCGCCTGCAACTCCTCCTCGGTCCGCTGCCAGAGATCGGTCGCCTCGTCGGCGACGTGCAGGCGGATCTCGGGCGCGTGGGGGACGGGCAGCAGGCGGGTGTTGGCGCGGATGAAGCCGGCGGGATCGTCCGGTGCGCGCACGGTCAGGCCTCCAGCAGGTCGCGCCACACGGCGCGGACCTGGTCGGTCACCGCGGTCTCGGTGAAGCCCCCGGTCTCGATCCGCGCCCGCGCGGCCGCGCCCAAGCCGGCGACGAGACCGGCATCGCCGCTCAGGCGCGCCAGGGCGGCGGCCAGAGCCGGCGCGTCGTCCGGGGGAACGAGCAGGCCCTCGACGCCGCCGCGCACGAGGCTGCGGCAGCCCGGGACGTCGGACGCGACCAGCGCCCGGCCGCAGGCGGCGGCCTCCAGCAGCGTCCGCGGCAGGCCCTCCCCGCCGCGCGAGGGCAGGCAGGCGACGTGGTGGCCGGCCCAGACCCCCGCGACGTCGGTCGTCGGCCCGTGCCAGACGATGCCGTCGCGGCTCCAGGCGCGCAGGGTGTCGGCGCCGATCGCCCGCCGGTTCGACGGGTCCGGCGCGCCGTACAGCGCCAGCTCCACCGGCGCGCCCTGGCTCCGGGCGAGGCGGACGGCCTCGACGGCGACGTCGATCCCCTTCGACCACAGCATCCGGGCGACGACGGCCACCCGCAGCGGCGGCATCGGCGGCAGCGGCTGCGGGACGAGGATCGCGGGATCGACGCCGGCGCCGCCCACCACGGTCACCGACCGGTCGAGCGGGTCCAGGCCCAGGGCCAGGGCGTCGTCGGGGTTCTCGAAGAGGAAGCGCGTCCGCGACGAGGCCAGCGGCCCCCGGATCAGCGCCCGCAGGGCGAGGCGCGCCGCCCGGCCGAGGCGGTCGCTCCGGGCGCCGACGAGGCCGAGGCCGGTCAGGGCGAAGACGCGGGACGGGATTCCCGCCATGGCGGCGGCCGTGCCGCCGACCAGGATGCCGCGCAGGGCGATGCAGTGGACGATGTCGGCCTTCAGCGCCTTCAGGATCGCGGCGAGCTGCCCGGCCGCGTAGCCCGCGGCCATCGGGTTGAGGCTCGCCCGCTCGGCCTCCAGGTTGACGACCTGCGCGCCGCTCGCCTCGATGGCGGCCCGGTGGAGGCGGACCCGCGTCACCACCGCGACCGAGAGACCCATGCCGACGGCGGCGCGGGCCATCGGCAGGAAATGCGAGGCGAAGAACCAGTCCTCGGTCACCACGAAGACCAGGCGGCGCATCGGAACGGGCAGGTTCCCGGGTTCGGCATCGGACTGCATCCGTCCCCTCTAGCACGGCGGCGGGGCCCGTCCTGCGACGGATGTGCAGGCCCGGAACGGCGATCCCGTGCCGCCGGTTGTCCAAGGCCTTCTCGCCGGGCGAGGCAGCCCGGCGGCGTCGATGGGAGGGGCTGTTCATGGCGTGCGTCGAGACGGCGGAGAGCGGCGGAGACCTCCGCGCCGCGGCCGAGGAGGCCGGGCTCGTCTACGTCGATGACGGCCGGCCCGGGCTGACCCGCCGCCGGAGCGGGACCGGCTTCCGCTACTGCGACGCGAAGGGTGCGCCGGTGCGCGACAAGGGGGTGCTGGCCCGCATCCGCGGCCTCGCGATCCCGCCGGCCTACACGGATGTCTGGATCTGCCCGCGCCGGAACGGCCACATCCAGGCGACCGGCCGCGACGCGAAGGGGCGCAAGCAGTACCGCTACCACCCGGACTTCCGGCAGGCGCGGGAGGCCAACAAGTTCTCGCGGATCATGGCCTTCGCGGACGCGCTGCCGGGCATCCGCCGGCGCGTCGACGCCGACATGAGGCGGCCGGGCCTGCCCCGCGACAAGGTGCTGGCCACCGTGGTCCACCTGCTGGAGACCACGCTGATCCGCGTCGGCAACGACGACTACGCGCGGACCAACAAGAGCTACGGCCTCACGACCCTGCGCGACCCCCACGTCCGGATCGAGGGTTCGGCTCTGTCGTTCCGCTTCAAGGGCAAGAGCGGCAAGACCTGGGACGTGTCGCTGAAGGACCGGCGGGTCGCTCGGATCGTCAAGGCGTGCCAGGACCTGCCGGGCCAGGAGCTGTTCCAGTATCTCGACCCGGACGGCACCCAGCGCGACGTCACCTCCTCGGACGTGAACGCGTACCTGCGCGAGATCACCGGCGAGGACTTCACCGCCAAGGATTTCCGGACCTGGGCCGGCACGGTGCTGGCGGCGCTGGCGCTGCGGGAGTTCGAGAGCTTCGACAGCGAGGCGGGGGCGAAGCGCAACATCCGCGCGGCCATCGAGAACGTCGCGGGTCGCCTCGGCAACACGCCGACGATCTGCCGCAAGTGCTACATCCACCCGCAGATCCTCGACTGCTACCTGGAGGGCGGCCTGCTCCTGCAGGTGAAGGACGCGGTCGAATCGGAGCTGAGCGAGGACCTGTCGAGCCTGCGGCCCGAGGAGGCGGCGGTGCTGGGACTCCTGCAGGCGCGCCTCTCCGCCGCCGAGGACGCGGTCAAGGCCGGAGGTCGGGTCAAGCCGGCGGGCGCGCGGAAACGCGGGGCGAAGGCGCCAGAGCGGTCCAAGAGCGGGACGGCGGCCAAGCGCGCGTCCGGAGCCCGGAAGGCGGCCGCGGCCGCTTAGGGGGGCGGTCTCGCCGAGACCGCCCGATCCCCCTCTCAGTGCCGGGACTGGTTGTCGTTGCCCGAGGACCGGTTGTCGGTGCCGCGCCGAACCTGATCGCTGGAATCGACCACGGGGGCCAGGCCGAGCTGGCGGGCCAGCGAGACGAGGTCCTTGAGCCGGCCGGTCTGGGTCTTGCGCCGGAGATTGAGCCGGTGGGTCTCCACCGTTCGCACGCTGAGCGCCAGCCGCCGCGCGACCTCCTTGTTGCTGAACCCGGAACTCAGGAAGCGCAGCACCTCGGCCTCGCGGGGCGTCAGCCCGAGGCTCTCGCCCGCCTCCGGCGGCATCGCCACCGGCTGCTCCGGCGGGACCAGCACGTCCGAGCCCTCCGCCAGCGCCAGCAGCGCCGCGCCGAGGTCTCGCGGCGACTTGGAGCGCGCCACGAAGGCGTCGGCGCCCGCCGCCAGCAGGGCGCGGAGGTCGTCCGCCGTCAGCGCGCCGAAGGCGACCAGCGTGCGCAGCGCCGGCTGGCGCTCCTTCAGGGCGACGATGCGGGCGATCCCGTCGGCCAGCCGGATCTCGTCGAGGAAGACCAGGGCGACGCTACTGCCGGCGTCGGCGCGCTCGAGATCGGCCTCGCCGATGGTGTGGAATTCGGGCATGTGCTCGAGGGTGGCGCGAACCGTCGCGCTCAGGTCCTCCGGCTCATCCAGGATCAGGACGCCAACGGCCGTACTCATGACCTCGCACCTCTCTCTCCCGGCTTGATACAGGCGGCCGGGATCGAAGGCGAAGTTCCAAGATCCGTTCCAGCAACAACTCGCGAATATTAAGCTTTATATTGGCCGAATCGCTCCCCAGAAACGGATACTCGGCGAATCAATGCGCCGATCTGGGACGACGGTGGGACACCGCTCGACGGACTGTGCCGATCCGGGACGGGCGGTCCGGCTCAGCCCGCGACGGCGCGGATACCCTCGCTGTGATCCGGCACCACCCGGTTCCGGCCGCCGCCCTTCGCCGCGTAGAGCGCGACATCGGCCCGCTTGACCAGGGCCTCGACGCTGTCGCCGTCGCGCCACGTGCTGACGCCGAAGCTGCAGCTCAGCGCGATCGGACCCCGCGCCCCGCGGATCCGCAGGGCCTGGACGTCGGCGCGCAGGCGCTCGGCCTGCGCCACGGCCTCCGCGAGCCCGCGGCCGGGCAGGATGACGGCGAATTCCTCGCCGCCGAGGCGTCCCGCGATCCCGGCACCGGCGATCAGCTCGGCCACGGCCTTGATCGCCACGTCGCCGACATCGTGCCCGTGCTCGTCGTTGATGCGCTTGAAGTGATCGATGTCGAGGAGGATCGCCGAGACGGCGCCCGGCCTCGGGTCTCGCGCCGCGGCAACCCGCGCGCGCTTGAAGAAGGCACGCCGGTTGTAGGAGCCGGTCAGTGGGTCCGTCTCGGCGAGGCGGATCAGCTCCTCCTGCATGGTGGTCAGGCGCTCGGCCGCGCGCAGGCGCGCGTTCAGCTCCTCGGCGCTCGGCGGCTTCTCGATGAAGTCGTCAGCGCCGCTGTCGAGGGCCTCGGCCAGGCTGCGGACGTTTCGGGCCGACGACATGGTGATGACGTGCAGCGGCCCGCGGGATTCGGCGAGGAGCCGGGCCGACCAGCAGAGCTCGAGCCCGCAGAGCGGCCGCACTTCCAGGCTGGTGATGAGGACTCGGACCGCGGGCGTCGCCGCCAGGAACTCCAGCGCCCGCTCCGAATCCGTGAACGGGTGCACCGCGTGGCCGCGCGGCTCGATCAGGGACGCGATGATCTGCAGCACGACGCGGCTCGAGTCGACGATGACGATCTGCATGGCGTGACCCGCACCCGATATCCGCGGTGTAAGCTGGAAGGCTTAACCGCCCCCCAACGGAGCTGAACCCCGGTATGAGCGTGGCCATTACCACTCCGGATCGGCGCTATATCGTTGTCCGGGCGCGTCTGTGGCGCCGCGCGAATCCCGACCTGTCGGAAACCTGTCGGGCCGCGCTGGTGCAGCGCCTGATGGCGGCGCGCCGGGGCGTGAAGGAGGCCAAGCGGGCCGAGCGCGCGGGCGAGCCGGGCTCCGCGGAGGCGCTCGCCGCAGCCAGGGCCGAGGTCGATGCGGCGAAGGTCGGACTCGGCGAGCGCGGCCCGGTCTGGTGGACGGACGGCGCGCCCGACCTCAACCGGCGCCTCGTCCGCAACACGCCCTACGCGGCGTGGTTCGCGGCGCTCAGCGCCGGGGAACCTGAACCGCGATGACCCGGGCCCCCGCGACCGGGTCGGCCCCGACGGCGCGCGCGCCGCGGCGGCCGTAGGGGGTAGCGTTGATCACCGTCAGGGTCGGCTCGGCCGCCGGAGCGGCCTGGATGCCGGTCACCGTCGGGACGCCGTAGGTGCCGTAGCTCCAGGGCGTGGGCACGATCTGGGTCGGGCGCGGCACGCGGGTCAGCGGGGCGCCGATATAGGTGCCCCGCACGAACTCGCCGGCAAAGCCCGGATCGGCGGCGTAACCGGGCGCGTAGGCGACCGGAGCGTAGGGATCGGTGCTCCGGAAGGTCTGCGCCGACGCGGGCGCCGCCGCCGCCAGAGCGAGCAGGGTCACGATCGTCCGGTTGGCCATGGGTCCGGCTCCGAGGGGTGTCGGCGGGCGCGGTGCGCGCCGGGTGCGGGGCCAACAGACCGGATCACCGGCCGTTCCGCGTCTCCAGTCGCGCAGAGTGCGTAACGGTCCAGTCATGCCCAGCCGATCGGCCCCCGGCTGCGCACCGGTCAGCGGCAGGTGGTGATCCGCCGGACCACCCAGCCCTCGCCCTCGATCCACAGACGGCGGCGCGCCCGGCTGCATGTGACGTCGTCCTCCCGCTCCGCCGAGACGGGATGAACCTGCGGGTTGGCCTCGGCGACCTTGGTCTCGGCCGGGCCGTTGGCGGCCTGGGCCGCGAGCGGAACGGCGAGCATGACGGTGCCGGCTGCGGCGGCAGCGATCGTACGGAGTTTCATCGGGGAGAAGCGCCCTGCGGCCATGCTTGGAGGTTTGGTCCAGGAATGCGCGGGCCGGCGGTTCGGTTGCATCCCGGTTGCGTCGATCGCGACGGCCCGTGCGCTCGCTCACATCGCCGGTGGCGCCACACGGGCTGACGCCCGGCCACGACACCTGGCCACGACACTTGGCCACCTTGCCCGGCCGCGGCGCTTAGACTTCCCGGCTTTCACGGGTAAGGAAGAACAAAACCGGACGCGCCGGTGCCCAGCCGTCCTGCGAGACCGCCCATCGCGGGCCGCGGCACGGTCCACGAAGCAGGGTTCATGAGCAAGTCGAAGCCTCCGACCAACGCGCTCCTGACACCGGAGAAGCGCACCGAGGACGTCGATCAGACGATCCGCCCCCTGAGCCTGTCCGAGTTCATCGGTCAGCGCGCGGCGCGGGCGAACATGCAGGTGTTCATCGAGGCGGCGAGGAAGACCGGGCAGGCGCTCGACCACGTGCTGTTCGTCGGGCCGCCCGGGCTCGGCAAGACCACGCTGGCGCAGATCGTGGCGCGCGAGCTCGGCGTGAACTTCCGCTCGACCTCCGGGCCGGTGATCGCCAAGGCCGGGGATCTCGCCGCCCAGCTCACCAACCTGGAGGAGCGCGACGTCCTGTTCATCGACGAGATCCACCGGCTCAACCCGGCGGTCGAGGAGATCCTCTACCCGGCCATGGAGGATTACCAGCTCGACCTGATCATCGGCGAGGGCCCGGCGGCGCG